>DATLSU010000023.1:0-45743 GCA_035533975.1 Patescibacteria group bacterium | reverse complement strand
CAAGCTCAGCTCGGCCACCAGCTTCTTCAGTTTCCCGTTTTCCTCCTGAAGCTGCTTGAGCTGCCGCACCTGATCGATCTCCAGACCCACGTACTGCTTCTTCCACCGGTAGAAGGTCTGCTCGGTAATCCCTGCCTGCCGACACACCTCTACCACCGGTACGCCCACCTCGGCTTGCTTCAGCATCGCGACAATTTGCTCCACAGAAAAGCGCTTCCTCTTCACGGCAAAATCTCCCTTCCCCTACGGGCTAGATTCTGCCGGAAACTAACTCTCAACATGCATCAGAAAATGGGCGGCCGATCACTTTGCGGAGAGGGGGGAAGATGTCGAAGCGGAAATACAGCGAAGTGGAGATGATCGCGGCTTTGAAGCAGCTAGAGGCCGGGCGGACGGCGGCCGACGTCGGCCGCGAACTGGGCGTTTCGAAGCACACGATTTATGCCTGGAAGGCGAAGTATGGCGGGATGAGCGTGGGCGAAGCGCAGAGGCTGCGACAGCTCGAAGACGAGAACCAGCGACTGAAAAAGCTGGTAGCGGATCTGAGCCTGGATAAGGACATGCCGAAAGCGGTGATCGAAAAAAACGGCTCGAGCTCGTAGACCGTCGGCGAGAAGCGCGCTGGCTCCGGGAGCACCACCTGGTGAGCCGGCGGCGGGTCTGCGGGCTGCTGATGATGGCGGAATCGAGTTTTCGGTACGCGAGCCGGCGCAACGACGAGCCGTTGCGCCAGAGGTTGCGGGAAGCGGCGCGGGAGAAGCCGCGCTGGGGCTACCGGCGATTGCAGATCGTGCTGGACCGCGGCGTCGAGCACGTGAACCACAAACGTATCTACCGCGTGTACCGGGAGGCGGGCTTGATGATTCGCCGCAAGGCACGCAAACGGCTGCGGCGCGTCGGATCGCCACGTCCCGCGCGGAGCGGGCCAAACCAGGAATGGGCGCTGGATTTCGTGCACGACGCGGCGGAGAGCGGGCGGAAGTTCCGGGCGCTGAGCGTGGTCGACCCCTACACGCGCGAGTGCCTGGCGCTGGAAGTGGACACGAGCATGGGGAGTCGGCGGGTGACGCGGGTGCTGGAAGCAATCATGGCCGAGCGCGGCCTGCCGCAGGCGATTCGCTCGGACAACGGTCCGGAATTCACCTCGCGTCATTTTCTGGTGTGGTGCCTGGAACGGAAGATCGAGATGGTGCATATCGAGCCGGGCAAGCCGGTGCAGAACGCGCACGTCGAGAGCTTTCACGGGAAGCTGCGGGATGAATGTTTGAACGCGAGCTGGTTTCAGAATCTGTTCGACGCGCGACGCAAGATCGAAGCCTGGAGGAGAGAGTACAACGAAGAGCGGCCACACAGCAGTCTGGGATATCTGGCGCCCGCCGAGTTCGCCCGCCGGTTGGGAGCGCTCCGGTCGCCTACGGCTCCCTATGCGCTCCCAACCGGCCCCTTGGCCGCTTCAGACGGGCAGCAAAGCTTGGAGAGTGTCGTATGATCGACTACGCGGAAAACGGGGGCAGGTCACATCGATGACAATCAGGAATTCCTCCCGTTGCCTGATGGATCGAATAGCTGCTCGGCAGGCGCAGTAGCGCTTAAGCTGACCTGCCCCCTTAAGTGATACCAGGCCGCTGCTACATAGCGGCTCGTTCGCCCTGTTCGACTTGCCTTTTTAGGGCTTGTATTTGCGCCTTTGTTCGGAAAGTCATCCGCGCCAATACGTGCGTTCGAGAGGACGGCACAATGACCTCCTGCAGCGAACCGTCTTTTTCCACCAGGTCGATGTAGCGGTTCTCCGTGCCCAGCGTGGGCATCGGATATACAGTCCACGTAGATGTGCCAGGGTCGTACTCCATGGCGACGTCGGCGTTCTGCATGTCGACCCATACATTGTGATGATCGTCGACCTTCGCTGCGTATCCTTGATCCGCATCCGGCTGCGGATAGGGAACGAAAGTGACCTTCATGGTGTTGATGTTGATTTTGACCAGGTTCCCTCCCCAAAACTCGCTAACCCACACAGTATCGCCATGCAGGTCGGCTCCCATGCGGCGGGGACCATCAGCCCAAGGCACTGCAAGGGTGGCGCCAGTGGAGCCATATTCCGTATACAGCTTCCGATCTTCGGGCGTGACGTTATTAAGCTGACTTTTGACCGGCGGCAGATGGATTGCCGTCACCTTGCCAGTCTTGATGTCAGCCTTATCGACAATGTCGGTGGCGATTTGGGTCCACCAACCGTTCCCCTCGGAATCCACGGTTACGCCGTAGGTGTAGCCGGCGCCAGCCGCGTCTATAAGGGTCGGCGACTTAAATTCGCGAAATTGCTTGGTAACGGGATTGAAGAGAAGGGCCCCGGTACCGGTCGTGACCCAGATGTTTCCGCTCGGACCGGCATCGATTGTCCCGCTTGTTCCCGCCATGCCCTGAGGCGGATAGTACGCCTGGATTTTCTGCGTCAGCGGATCGACCATGGCGATACCACCTCGTCGGCCGTGTGGACCGGGGCCAACGGTGAACCAGAGGTTGCCATGCAAATCTCGCGTCATTCCGTGGCTCATGGCCGCCAGCCCGTTCCTGCCCGCCACCTTGAAGAATTTGACGGCTCCGGTCTTGCCGTCGACCCTTCCGATCGTAATGTCCAAAGTGGGGCGGTTGTTCGTGAACCAAATGTTCCCTTCGAGATCGGCCACCGCGTCGTGCATTCCGGCGCTCCCGTCTAAACGCGAGGGAGTTCCGAGTGACCAGTCGCTGCCGTCGTTCGTGACGTACTTGTACGGGTAACCCGCGGCCGGGTCCACTGGGACGTCGTACTCTGTCCAGACAACTCGCGCCGCCTTACCGGTGGGACGCGGCCGCAAGTGGATCTTGATGTCGGAGGGCCCCGGCCCCCGGATACTCGCTAGCCACGCAGCCAATGCCTCCTTGTGGTCCTGGAAGTACACATGCTGCATACCATTGAAGTAGGGACGTCGCTCGAATTCTTTCTTGTGGGCCAAGAGGTACGAGGACCCGGTAGAAGCCGGAAGAAAAGTTTTCAGTTTCGGGTTGGTCGTACCATTTGTGGTGATAGCGCTCATCAAATTGATCATCACCGTCCAACCCGCTTGGTTGAACCGATTTTCCAAAGGGAAATTGGGCGGATGGCAACCCGTGCAGGAATTTCGAAACATTCGCTTCATCCTGCGATCGTTGGGCGTGCTGTCTGGCAACGATGCCAGAACTTGGTCACCCGTTAATTGAGTGAAGTAATCGGCCGCCGGCTTCAGAACGAAATTCTGGCGCTCGACATTCGCCAGGTCGACCGCAGCGCTAGTGTACTGATAGCTATCGGCCTGCGCCCATACTTTATATTTGCCGCTATCCATAGCAGGAAAGTAGTAATTGCCTTGCTCGTCAGTGAACACGGTGGTCGTGATGTTGCTTCCCAACCGTCTTGCTGATACCGTCACTCCCGCCATCTTTTCGCCTGAAGCCGATTGAACCGAGCCGGTCAACAGGCAACCGGACGCCGCCGCACGTACCTTCCGCGGAGCAAAAACTATGGCTGCCCCGGCGGTGAGTGCAACGGCCAAACCGCCAACCCCCAACTTCGCCATCAGGTTCATCTTCGCCTCCCGGAGCCCTTTTCCTTCCTCCGTGCACTGGCTTAATCAATGGCGTTCGGCCCTTTACCGTGGCTCGTTGGTTCCCCCGTTTGTTTGGGTACAGTCTTCAGATAATCGACAATGGCGTTGATTTGAGAATCCGTCAGCGTGTACTTGAATCCCGGCATCATTTCCGGAACCCCGTTTCGGATAATTCCGGCCATCGCTTTTTCGTGGCCAACAACCACGTCCTCGTTCAACGCCACGGCATTCCTGCCACTTTTAGCCCCCATAAACGGGAGGTGGCAAACGCCGCAGTGCTGATCGAAGATGCGACGGCCCTCGATCTGCGTGGGATTCAAGGAAACAGGTTTGGACTTTTGCCGCGCGAACAGTGGCAACGGGAATGCAGCAAGCACCAAGGCAAAACCGACTATGCTGCTTCTCACGGGCACCTCCCGCACGATATGGCTTGCCGTTTGCTGCGCCACGCTACACCGAAAGCTGGTCTGACGTCCACCAGTTTCGGAATCCGCGGCCTGGAAAGCGCCGGACTGCGGCTCGGAGCGTGCTTGACCGATTGTTGGCAGACGGAGCCAGGGCACCGCCTTTGTTCGCCGGCTATTCTTTGCGCGGGTTCGCGCAACCGGTGCGGCAAGCGGCGCGCCATTGCCCCGTTTAAGCGATACCGGACCGCTGCTACTTGGCGGCTTGTTCGCGCTGCTCGACTTGTTTTTTCAGGGCCTGGATTTCTGCCCTTGTTCGGAAAGTCATACGTGCCACTTTGCGCGATCGAGAGTAGGGCACAATGACCTGCGGCGAACCATTCTTTTCCAGTAGGTCGATGTAGCGACTCTCCGCGCCCAGCGTGGGCATCGGATATAGGGTCCACTTGGATGTTTGCGGATCGTACTCCATGACGGCGTCAGCATCCATCAGATTAGTCCACACATTGTGATGATCGTCGACCTTCACTTGATAGGGTTGCTGGGCATCCGGTTGCGGCAACGGTACGATGGTGACTTTCAGCGTGTTGATGTTGATTTTGGCCAGGTTCCCACCCCAATAGTCGCCCACCCACACGTAATCACCGTGCCTGTCAGCTCCCAGGCGGCGGGGACCTTCAGCCCAAGGCACTGCACTGTTCCAGGCTGAGTGGTGCTCCGCATACAGCTTTCGGTCTTCGGGCGTGACGTTATTGAGTTGGCTTTTGACTGGCGGCAGATGGATTGCCGTCACCTTGCCCGTCTTGATGTTCGCCTTATCGACGATGTCGATAGCATATTGGGCCCACCAGCCGTTGCCCTCGGAATCTACTGTCAAGCCATAAGTTCTCCCTCGTCCGTGTCTTCTTGGGGCGTTTTTGTGGAAGATCGGCGATTTGAATTCAGTAAATTGTTTCGTAGTGGTGTTGAAGAGAAGAGCACCGGTACAGGTGGTCACCCAGACGTTTCCTTTCGCATCGGTATCGAGTGAACCGGTCGACGGTGGCACCATGCCCTGCGGTGCATAGTACTTATGGATTTCCTGCGTTCGGGGATCGATCATGGCGATACCGCCAGGCCCGCAGTTGAAAGCGCCGGCGTTGAACCAGATGTTGCCGTGCAAATCTCGCGTCATTCCGTGGCTCGCAGTCCTAAGTCCGTTCCTGCCCGTCACCTTGAAGAACTTGACTGCTCCGGTCTCGCCGTCGACCCGTCCGATCGTGGTGTCCGGACCGAAGACCGTGAACCAAATGTTCCCTTCTAAATCGGCCACCCCGTCATGAATTCCGCCGTTGCCGAATAGGCGCGAGGGGGTACCGAGCGACCAGTCGCTGCCGTCGTCAGGGAAGTACTTATACGGGTAACCGGCAGCCGTGTCCTCTGGGATGTTGTACTCCGTCCAGACGACTCGCGCCGCCTTCCCCGCGGGACGCAGCCGCAAATGGATCTTCATAGCCGACGGCCCCGGTCCTCTCATCCTCGCCAGGTAATCGGCCAGAGCCTGCTTGTGGGCATTGATGTACCAATATCCCTCTGCCACCCATTGGGGTGAGCCATTCATATACCTCATCAAATTCAGTATGGCCGTCCAACCCGCCTCGTCGAACCGGTTCTGCAAAATGTAATTGGGCTGATGGCAACTGGTGCAGTTGTTCCGGAATATTCGCTTCATCCTGCGATCGTTGGGCGTGCTGCCTGGCAACGATGCCAGCACCTGGTCACCTGTCAATTGTTGAAAGTAATCCGCCATGGGCTTCAGCACGAAATTCTGATGCTCGACATTCGTCAGATCGACTGCGGCGCTTGTGTACTGGTAGCTATCGGCTTGCGCCCATACTTTATATTTGCCGCTATCCATAGCAGGAAAGTAGTAATTGCCTTGCCCGTCGGTGAACACGCTGGTTGTGATGTTGCTTCCCACCCGCCTTGCCGATACCGTCACTCCCGCCATCTTTTCGCCTGAAGCCGATTGAACCGAGCCGGTCAACAGGCAATCGGACGCCGCCGCACGTACCTTCCGCGGAGCAAAAACCGCAGACGCCCAGCACAGCAACGCAACCGCCAGGACGCATCCGCTGATTCCCATTCGCTTCATCTTCGCCCCCTGGAGCCTTTCCCCCCCCCCCAGTGCACTGGGTTAATCCATCTGGTTCGTTGCGTGACCGCGGCCCGTTTGCTTGGGCACGGTCTTCAGGTAATCGACAATGGCATCAATCTGCGAATCCGTCAGCGTGTACTTGAAACCCGGCATCATTTCCGGCACCCCATTCCGGATAATTCCCGCCATGACTTTTTCGTGGCCGTCGACCAAGTCTTCGTTCAACGCCACGGCATACCTTTTGCCCCCCACAACGGCCGCCCCTAGAGACGCGTGGCAAATACCGCATCGCTGGTCGAAAATGCGACGGCCCTCGAACTGCATGGGATTCAAGGAAACGGGCCTTGACTCTTGCCGCGCGAACAGTGCCAAGGGTAATGCAACAACCACCAATGCAAGACTGATCGTCCTGCTTCTCATTGACGCCTCCCGCGGGATATGTGTCTTCTTGTCTTGGCCGGCTGCTGCGACCTCTCGACATGCACGGGTTGATGGTCAACGTCCGGGCCTAGAGCGCCACGGGCAATACGCCGCGCACTGAAAACTCTCACCGTTTTAGTGTCCGATGCAAAATAGCCGCGCGGCCGATCAGTTAAACGTCAGAAATGCAGCGTCAAAGAGAACTGAATTTCCCGCTGATTGTTGGGTATCGTGCTATTGATTCGCGCACCTGCCACCTGAGGCGCTTCCGAAAACGGCCCCAGATCTGTGATGTTGCCATCCAATATAGTCGAGTTCGGCATCCCGAAGTTCGGATGGTTGAAGAGATTGAAGAAATCGGCGCGGAATTCGACCGAGCCTGCTTCTCCGAGGAACCCTGCTTTCGTATCTTTTGCAACTGAAAAGTCCACGTTCCTGAGGGGTGGCCCGAACAAAATATCGCGCCCAGAGGTGCCCAACTGGCCGATGCAGTTTCCACCAGTGGCGCAAGTCGCGCCGCCGGTGTTCTCCGGGCTATTAAATTCGGGCGCCATGGAGAACATATTTACGTTGAACCAGTCATTGATGTTTCCGGTGTACAGGCCGTTCTTGTTGTAGAGAACGGGAGTATAGGGGCATCCGCTTGCAACCCCCCCTGTGCAGGAGGAAGGATAATACTTTGCCAGCATTCCGGCATTGTTTACATTGACGAGGTCAGGCTGCGCTCGCGAATTGCCTGAATTCGACCTGTTGTTGGCCATAGTAACCGAAAAGGGATAACCTCCCTGTATACTGAGGACTGTGGAAACCCTCCAACCCTTCGTAACCTTCGAGACCAGACCGGAGGACCCAATCCCCGGCAGGCGATAAACCAGGTTGAGTACCCAGTTATACGGACTAGCGAAACAAGCCAATCCATAGTCTAGTGCCATCATGTTCAAGGGATATACATCCGTCTGCCCTCCGGAACTGTGACAGTCGGCAATGTACTGCTGCCCCTGCGTATCGTCCAGGATCTTGCCCCAAGTGAACGCACTGCCGAACGACAGCCCGTGACCAGCCTCCTTGTTTAAATCGATTTCGAGGCCGTTGTAATTGGAATTGGCCACGGTGGCAGTATTGATCGAACTGGGCAAATTGGGGTTGATAACGTGGTAGGCGCTCGATCCCGTGTCCCAAAAGGGAACCCCAGTAGGTGTTGTGACACCATTGAAAGTGCCACCCGGCACGCAACGGCTCGCGGGATCTCCGCAAGGTCCAAACGAAGTGGGGATAATGGGATTCGAGTCCCTGAAGCTCCAGAGGTGAATGCCCCGGTTTCCAACGTAGGCGACAGTCAACCCCACATGGAAGGGCAGTTGCTGCTGAATGCTCAAGTTCCACTCGATCAGGTAGGGGGGATGAATATTGTAATCCATCCATTGCGGCGTTACCCGCGTGGCGGCGGATGTGTATTCATTCGAAGGAATAGGAATCGGATTGTTGGAGGCCGGGCTAATTTCGCTGCCGGTGAAAACTGTCTGTCCGGTAAACGGAAGCTGACCGCCGGTGTTCTGAGAGAGAGAGGCATCGACGTTTCCGAGGGAGGAATAGTAAAGACCGGATCCTAGGCGCACCGCCGTCTTTCCATTTCCAAAAACATCCCAAGCAAGCCCAAACCTGGGGCTGAAATCACGTAAGGTGTTGTTGGCCATGACCGGCCCAAGCGTGAAGGGATCAGTGAAGTCGTTCAAAACTCTCGAGTTCAATCCCTCCATCTCGCTGGGGGTCCTCATGAACTGGTAACGCAGGCCCAAGTTAAGGGTCAGCCGCGATGTTGTGCGCCATTGGTCCTGAGCATAGAATCCATACGTCCAATAGCGCCAGAAGCGCTTTGAGTAGGAGTGCGCCGGCGACGTGTATTGAATCACGCTCGGACTGCTTGTAAAGAAGTCCGCAAGCGTAGGATAGTCAAGTTCGCCGGCCAAAAGCGCGTTGCCGGTTCCGAAGTTCCAACGGTTGATCAGCATGCCAAACATAAAGGAATGGTTTCCGTGAGTCCACGAAACATCGTCGCTGAGCGTGTATACGTTTTGGATATCGTATGAGGACCCAGGCGCGTTGGTCCCCATAGGAGTGTAGCCTCCCTCCAAGGTTATGAGGACCCCCATAGGTTTGTTAGCTACTGGAAGAACCGGAAACCCTAGATTGTTGTTGGGAAGGCCGTTGTACTGTAGGTTCGCGTTGGTGTGGGTGCGGCTAAATGACAACCGGAAGGTATTGAGCAGATTAGCGCTGAAAATATGGTTTTCCGCGAGCGTGAGGTATTGATTGCGGCTAAGCCCCAAAGTCGAAATAAACGGCATGGCGCCAGTTCCGATATCCGATATGAACGCGGTTTGATCGGCATTATCAAAGCTACCGTTATCGATCGTCCAGCGGCCGAACATCGAGTCGGACGAGGAAAAGTTCTGGTCAATACGTATCTGCCCGAAGTTCTCGGTGAGTGGCGTGTTGCCGGTGAAGTTGTACTCGGAGGTTGTTCCAGCAGTGTTGTTTGGCGAGGGGTACAGGGAAAGATATGGGGCCGTGTACTGGCTAAGGGGGACGACGTAGGGCGAACCCGGGTTCGGGTTAATGGCTGCCAGATCCGGACAGGGGCCGATGGTTCCAGTAGGCTGGGTACCGGTGCCATCCCAGATCATCGCTGGGTTCGCTGCGGAGTGTCCGGTGCCTTCGTAACCGTTTGCCGCGCTTGCGCCCGGCGGGTGGCACCCGGCGGCAGGCACGACGGTGTTCTGAAGCACACCAAGGCCCTCCTTCACTCCTTCGTAGACGACATCGAAAAACGTCTTGTTCTTTCTGATCGGCCCTCCGATCGAAGCCCCAAATTGGTTCTTGCGGAACTCCGGATTTCGATGGCCAAACAGTGCGGATGGAGGAGGATCAAAGTAGTTTCGGGCGTCCAGAACGCTATTCCGCAAGTATTCATACGCATCGCCATGAAACTGGTTCGTTCCGCTCTTGCTGACCATGATAATTTGGCTGCCCATGGCCACACCGTACTCAGCTGGGAAGTTGGTAGTGATCATCCTGAATTCCTGAATGCCATCCATACCCAACATATCGCCCGATAATCCAGCAGGACCCCGGCCACCAGAGTTCTGCATTATAGCGCCGTCGAGCATGAAATTGTTCGCGCGAACCGGAGCGCCGTTCGCGGTGAAGGTTGTTCCTACCGCCCCTTCCGATTTGGTATGAATGTTCATATCTCGAATGACTCCAGCTTGCAGCAAAGTGAGGCTGACGTAGTCTCGGCCGTTTAGCGGAAGCTGTTCGAGGGTCTGATTGCTGACGAGGCCGCCCAGCGTCGCGTTCGTTGTATTGACAAGGGGAACGGCTGCAGTCACGGTAACCGTCTGCTGCGTCGCGCCGACTTGGAGAGTAAAATTAATCACCGCGTTCTGCGCCACACTCAGGGTGATTCCGGAATGCGTGATCGTCTTGAAACCGGCCCGGGAAACTCTGACGGAATAATGGCCGACGGGAAGTTGGACGACGTTGTAATTTCCCGCAGCATCTGTCGTGGCCGTTCGCGTGGCGCCCGTGTCGACGTTCGTGGCGACTACCGTCACTCCCGGCACCGCGGCGCCCGACGGGTCCTTTACGGTGCCCAGGATCGAGGCCGTGGGAAGTTGGGCCAAAGCCGAAATGCCCGCGACGAAGAATACTAAGGAAATCAGAAGCCCTGAACCACAGAAAAACCGCAAACTGCGTCTTGACCATACCGAATCCATGCTCCCCCCTCACAGATGCAAGAGTTTCGTGGCCGCAATAAAATATCCGTGGAGGCGCCGTTACGAGCAACGCCGTCGCGGAATCCTCCCCTAGCGAAGTTTGCTGCTTTCTAGTACTCCTAAACGCTATCGAAGTCAAGCATAATGTTTATATGGTGATAAGTTTTCGCTTCTTGATGAGTTTCTTTGCCTCGCCCTGATAATTAGATCTATAAGCTTGACCTTTTTATTCACTTGCCCTTTCTGACCTGCTCCCCCGATTTCGCGCAGAAGTCTATATGATTTTCGCATTTGCGGAGAGGGGGGAAGACGTCGAAGCGGAAATACAGCGAAGTGGAGATGATCGGGGCTTTGAAGCAGTTAGAAGCCGGGCGGACGGCGGCCGACGTGGGCCGCGAGTTGGGCGTTTCGAAGCACACGATTTATGCCTGGAAGGCGAAGTATGGCGGGATGAGCGTGGGCGAAGCGCAGAGGCTGCGACAGCTCGCGCGTCCACGGCCCGCGGTTTTTCGTGGATTTGGTGGTGCCGTGGTTGTGCTGAGCGAGACGTCGTTGCAGGTCTGAGGTGTGGCCTACGTAGAGGCGGCCTGTTTTTTCGCTGCGCAGGACGTAGGTGAAAAACATCGGTGGAAATGGTGCGCCCGGAGGGATTCGAACCCCCGGCCTTCTGGTTCGTAGAGTGATCGGACCCAATTTTAAGTGGTGGCCCGGCTTGGTTTTCTGCTACTTACAGGAACCCCTTTCGGTCAAAAAACCCCGGTTTTGCTGCCAAGTTGCTGCCAAATTTTTCCCGCGCCGGCTTGATTCTGTGGCGTCTCGATTTCTGGCAGCGGAACCTTCGTCTTGCTGCCAGAGAAGGCGAAGGTTCGGCGTTGATTCTTTTTTCAAAATAGAAGGTCGGCCTTACGGCCGGGGAGGTGAGATGTGAGCTATGCAGAACGAATCCGACACCCATCCGGGACCTTGAGTCCCGCCGCGCCCGTCGCGTCGAGCGTGCCGGAAGAATCCTGGTGGGAACGTCACTGGCCGATAGTCTTGCTCCTCTATGCCGGGCTGGTGGCGTTCGCGATTTACGGCCTGTGGCGCGCGGGCACGATTGAGAAGGTGGCCGCTGCGGCTGGTGCCGTGATTCCGAATCCTCAGGGGTGGGTGTGAAATGCAAAATCGTTTGATTCTCTGTGTCGGTTTTCGCGGGAGCGGGAAAAGCACGGTCGCCAGCGCAATTCTGAAGCCGCACAACGGCGTTTTCGTTTTCGACCCGCACGGCGACGATGCCTATCGCTGGATTCCCAATACTGCGCGCGATCTCGAAGAGTTGGAAGACTATTCCCGCTGGTACGGTGAGGCGAAGCCTCAGAAATCCGCGCTTCGCTACGTTCCCGATGGCCGTCTCGACCCGTTCGAGGCTCTGAACGATTGGTGCGCGTGGGCCTGGACTTGGCGCAATTGCTGGCTCTGCATCGAGGAAGTCTCGGAAGGCACGCGGAACACGAGCGCGGCCGGGATGCCTCCCGAATTGCGCCGCATCGTCAATCAAGGTCGGCATCGGAGAATCAATCAAGTCTACTGTGGCCTTCGCTACGCTGAGATTCCCCGTTCGATCTCGGCCGGCTCAGACGTGCAAGTGATTTTCCCCTGCCGTGAACCGAGAGACCTTGACGTGATGGCCAATCGAATCGGAACCGAGGCCGTCGAGCGAGTGGCCGAGTTGCGGCGATATGAGGCTTTGATCTTTTTCCCCGACCGCTCGTTTCTGGTGGTGGGGAGCCGTGAAGAGCGGATTGCCGATCTGGTGATGTTGGAGAGTGCGCCCGATGCTGTATCAGCGGACAAGGCGTAAGAACGCGAGGAAGGCAGCCATCCTGACGGTTCTGGCGCGCGCCAACTATGCTCTGAGCTACCGGCAGCTTGCCGACTCCGTGGGAGTCTCACCGGCCCGCCAAGTGGCCCGCGATCTCCAGCGTTACACGCGGTTCGGCTACGTTCGCCGGCGCCGCATCGCTGGCCGCTTCCGTTACTCGATCACACGGCGCGGCCGGGAGCGGTGGGCATATTTCACGCGCCAGCCCATGGCCTAAGGGCACGGTTCTGAAGCTGGCGCTCCGGCTTGGCGGCTGCACCGTCTAAGCCCCTACGCCACCCTTGTGCCCGATAACCAATCGCAGAGCACGGGGAACCAACAGTAGGAGCCCGCACAAGCCGACCGCCAAGGGCAGACCTCCCCAAAAAATCATCTTCCAAAAAAGCCCTTTGAGCGACCCCTTTGCCGTCTTTAACCGTTGGTGCATGCCTCGCACCCAGTCCTTTTCCCCCGCCAGCACCTCTCCCTCCGCGGAACCCAGTGAGGCCCTTCGGGATATCATCTCAAGCGACGCTTCGGCTAGCTCGCCCTCTTCTCGGCTCCTGAATCCGCGAGCGAGTCCGCTCCCAGAGTTCTTGAGCATTTTGCAGGGCTCCGTAAAAGAGCGCCAGACTTTAACTTCCGTTGCGAACAAGGCAACTGCGGAACTGCGAAGGTTACTCCCGCCCCAGTCATTAGAAAACTGATATCCCTCCACAGTCCCGAGGTCCAGCGCTGCGCCAACGAGATGCCGTTCACCGGACGCGCATATATGTTTGTCTTCCGCTTGATCCCTGAACCGAGATTCTTGCCTTCCCTCTGCCTTTGTAACGGCATCTAGGAATTGGTTCACTTCAGTTATCTGGTCCGCCTCGCGCCCGGAACTTTGCTCAAGCGCTTCAAGCCCCACTTCCCTGGCCGGATTCCCAGCGAAGAGGACCTTTCCCCCGTAAGCAAGGAGGCTGCCGCACATGAGGATCAGCGCCACAAGAACTTTTTCACTCTTCACGCTTCGCATGCTCTGCTCCTCGGCGTTGAGCCCTGGCAATCTTGTCATCAACTTGAGCGAACGGGGGATATTATGTCCCCATAGCGAATGAACCGCCAGATTTCGAGTACGCTGCTGAAGCGGCCAGCAAATTCCGATTCGACAGGTGGCCCGCGACGTCCAGTGTTATGTCCGCTTCGACTACGTGCGCCGGCGTCGCGCCGCCGGCCGCTTTCGCTACTCCGCCACGCTCCGAGGACGGGAGCGGCTTGCATTTTTCACTCAGCCCGACGTTGAGACGCAAAGGTCATTAGGGTGAGACACGGTCGAAAGAAACGCGCATTGGTGCTTAAGGCTCAAAAACTCAGGTTGGACGCCGCTCGCGGATGAGGTCGTAACTGATTGCAATTTCTTGTCCCACTTGCAGCTTTGTGAAGACGACCGGCCGGTTATCTAGCCGGCCAAATACGATTCGCTTCTCGTCGTCGCTGGAATCCACAGCAATCCACATCCACTCGGACTCACCAGTGGCATCGTCTTTGAATTCGGCCTTGACGAAGTCACCAGCCGCGTACTTCCCCATGTGAAGCCCCTCCGCCGTCGCAGCCCCCCACTCTACAGCGCCCCCATCCCTTGTTCAAACGGCGGGCGACGGGATCGGCTGCCCCTAGCGGTCATCCGTTTTTAGGAACATCCTCGTGACCATTTCTCCCGAGAAAATCAGGTCCAGCGGGACGGAGAAAGGGCGGTAAAATGCGTTTCCAAAGAACGTTTTCAGGGGATATCTATGGCCGGCGAAATACCATCCGGAGACGGAGCCGTATTTGCTTATCTTGAGATGATTGCGGCGGCCTTCACTTTCGCAGGGGTGGGGGCTTTGGTGAGCGGGAAATCTTGGTCGACATGGGTGCCCGCGCTGCTCATTGCGGCGTTTTTTTTCGTTGCTGGTATTAAATTCACCAAAATCAAAGCCAAATTCGCGGCCGTTGACTGGAATCTTTGGAACAAGAGAATCAGCCGCGCAATGCTTGCAGCCCTTGTGGTGGCTCTGGCCACAGTCGTGCCAATGGGAATTTACGAATGGCGGCAAGTATCCATTGATTGGGCTGAGTGGGCTCGAAAGTCTCATGATTTATTTCGCCCATCCGAAACGCAGAGTGTCCCGAAGCGTTCTGGTGATTCCTTTGGACCCTCCAGACCAGAAAATGCCCTGAAACAGAGTGCGGCGCCTTTGAAGAGACGTGTGAATTGGCATGACAAACTGAATTGGCGGCTAAACCTGAAAGAGGGAATGACACGAACTCAAGTCCGCAGACTCTTCGGGGAACCTGACGAAGTTGAACGGGTTTCGACGCTTGAAGTTTGGAATTACGGAACGGGCCGGATCGACTTCGATATGGAAGGCCATCCTGACGGAAGCCTAATCGATTGGTTTGAGCCGGAACAATAGGCCAGAGTGGACGCCCTCCCAGCGAGGTAGGGGTCCCTTCGGTTGTCCGCCTCTCCGAGGCGGAGGCCAAGCCAGCTTGTGCGAGTGTCCCCGATATGGTGAAATGCGATGACGATGCGGAACCGGAGCGGTCTAGAGCCCTGCGGAGGGACATTTGATCTGCGATCAGCCTATTTTTGCGGGGTTCTAGCGCATGGCGGACCACGTCAGCCCGCAAAAGCGCTCTCTCATTATGGCGGCAGTGCATTCGGAGGGCACGACCCCCGAAAAGGCCGTTCACAGAATCCTGCGCCAGCTTGGGTTCCGCAGTCGAATGCACGTTCGTGCCTTGCCGGGATGCCCCGACTTCGTTTTCCCTTCGCTACGCAAAGTCATGTTTGTCCACGGATGCTTCTGGCATCGCCATCCGAGATGTCGCTACACAACCACCCCAAAGACGCGAAGGAAGTTCTGGCAAGCCAAATTCGAGGCCAACGTGGCTCGCGACCGTAGGGTTAGGCGACAATTGCGACGGATGGGTTGGGCAGTTATGACGGTATGGCAGTGCCAATTGAAGAAACCGAACAAGCTCACGGAGCGGTTGAATGACTTCCTGTCTGAATGACCGCAGAAACAGAACCAAGCGTCCTGTCGCAGTCGAGTTGTTCGCTGGGGCCGGCGGAATGTCGCTCGGCTTTGAGCAAGCGGGTTTCGATGTGGCTGTTGCAGTCGACATCGACCCGATACATTGCGCCGTGCACGAATTCAACTTTCCGCATTGCGCGGTGATCTGCGGGGACGCTGCCAAGGTCTCTGGCGCTCAGATTCGAAAAGCTGCCGGCTTGCGAGACTTGACGGTCGATGTGGTGTTCGGAGGCCCCCCCTGCCAAGGATTCTCCCTTATTGGGCATCGGGTTCTCAACGATCCTAGGAACCGTCTACTCCAGGAATTTGTGCGCCTTACGGTCGAGTTGGATGCTCCATATTTCGTATTCGAGAACGTTCGGGGATTGGTGATTGGGAAGCACAAACAACTCCTAGAAGAGTTGATCGAGACTTTCAACGATAACGGATATGAAATGCAGGTCCCGTATCGGGTACTGAACTCGTCTGAATTCGGCGTACCGCAGGACCGGCGGCGTCTTTTCCTTCTGGGTGCCAAGAAGGGCCTCCCTCTCCCAGAATATCCGCGATCGGGCAAGGAACTGACCACTGTCTGGGAGGCTATTGGAGACCTGCCGTCTCCGGAGGACTACCCAGAACTGGAACAGAACGATGCGGTCGAAGGTGCAAAATTCAGTAGATGTTCGCATTATGCACGCGTGCTGAGGGGTCTGATCCAGGACCCCACGGACTTCTCCCATCCGCGCGACTGGGACCTGCGCCGTCTCACATCGAGCCTGCGCACGGTGCATACCCGTCTGTCTCAGAAGCGGTTTGAGGCAACAGAGTGGGGCAAGATCGAGCCCGTGAGTCGATTCTTGAAACTGGACCCCGACGGAATAAGCAATACGCTTCGGGCCGGAACTGGTAGTGATCGAGGAGCTTTTACATCTCCTAGGCCGATCCATCCATATGCGCCGAGGTGCATCACCGTTCGTGAGGCAGCACGCTTGCACTCTTACCCGGATTGGTTTCGTTTCCACGCGACAAAATGGCATGGATTCCGGCAAGTCGGAAACTCAGTGCCGCCGCTCCTCGCCAGGGCCGTTGCCTCCCGAGTGATGAGGGCGCTGGGTCTCAAGCCGAAACGTCCTCGGAAAATCGTCAGGCTTGGCGACGAGAAGTTGCTGTGGCTCACCATGAGCGAGGCATCTGCACGTTATGGGGTATCAAACGGCGTCGTCGGGCGGCGATTGAGGCGTGACGATAAACGAAAACTCACAACAGCCTGGAGAACGTCAAATGGCGAGGACGAGCAGGCGGCCGTATAAAACATCCGAGGCAGAGAACGGTGCCGATAACGGCAAGACAAAAGCACGGTATGTTCGAATTATCGAAACCATCTTTAGGCAGTACTGGAAAAATGGCAAAACCGAATTTGTTTTCGAGCGCGACGAGCTTGCGCAGGTCTGCAAAGGGCTCGGAATAGCTCAGCCGAAAAATCTCGGCGACATAATTTATACCTTCCGGTATCGTCGTCCATTGCCGAAATTCATCTTGGACACCCAGCCGGCCAATAGAGGCTGGCTTATTCTAGGAGACGGCGATGCACGTTATCGTTTCCGACTGAACAAGCTGACCCATATTCGGCCGACAAACGGACTGTTGGTACGGAAAATTCCAGACGCCACGCCCGAAATAATCTCTCATTATGCCTTGAATGACGAACAGGCTCTCCTTGCAAAGGTACGCTACAATCGGCTGATAGACGTTTTTCTCGGCATCACTGCATATTCCCTTCAGAACCATTTGCGCACGAAAATCGAGAATTACGGCCAAATCGAGATCGACGAACTGTATGTCGGCGTGGACAGTAGCGGGGCACAGTACATCGTCCCCGTGCAAGCCAAAGGGGGAGGGGACATTCTCGGCGCTATCCAGACCATCCAGGACGTCACCTTTTGCAAAACGCAGGAACGATACCGCGATTGTATCCCTCGCGCAGTATCGGCACAGTTTTTGACCGACGATACCATCGCCCTTTTCGAGACGACGTTCGATGGGGACGAGGTTTCAATCGTACGGGAGCGTCACTACAAGCTGACTGAGTCCAAGGAAATCGCGAGCGCCGATCTCCAACAGTATAGAACGTCAAGACGCAACTGACGTGCCTTGCCCTTGTGCCCCGTGCCATTCGTCTCGGCTCTCTCGAACCACTTGTTTTTTTATCGACGGCAACTCTCCGACGCCAGTTGCTTCACTGCGCAGGGGCTTTCCCCTGCCGCCCTTCCGCGCCGCCGCTTAGATCAGCCAGCCGTGTTCTGCCGCATGGCACGAGCTACAGAGCACTCGTAGGTTTTCGAGGTCGTAGCGCAGTTCCGGGAATTTGGCCCAGGGTTTGATGTGGTCAACGTGCATCTGCCCCTCGCTCGTGCCGCACTCACTACATTTGTGCCCGTATAGTCTCAGAGCCCCCCGGCGTGCCCTCTGCCAGTTGGTAGAGGCTTTCGGATGGTTTGCCCTAATGATGGCCTCGTGAAATTCGACCAAATGCCCATGGGCAAGCGCGTGTTCCAGCTCGTCGGGCTCCAGCCACGTAACGAACCTCCCGCTACGGGGAGCCCACTTCGCCTTGTCCTGGCAAGGAAACTCCCATGATCCACGTGAAAGCCTCCGAACCTCTGTCGGGCGTAACGGGTAGACACGTTCCTCGGTCTCGACAACAACCTTCGCGTCGAAGGAATAGGTGTATCCGCGGCTGACGTAATAATCACGGCCGCGGCGCAGAAGGTAATCGAGATGCGAACGCATGGCCGGGGAACCGATTTCAGAGGGCTTGCACTCCCATGGATTCACGCGGAGCCGGCTACGGCGCGGTCTCTCGCGCTCAGGTGGAGCAAACCGCGCGAATATGTCTGAGAGCTTTAGCGGGGGTTGCCTGGACCAGAACCAAGTATGCCTACACTTTTCGCATTTCAGTCCGTAGTGAACATAGCCGCCTGCACGCCACTTTTTGACGATCTGCGGGACCTTGCCGCCCGCCCGCCACACCTTGCAGTACGGACAGTTCCCCATGACCCGACGATATCGTGACTTAATCGGAAGTGGTGTGATCTGCACGGCCTTCGTTGGATTCCGCATCACTCACACTCCGTTTCCCTTGTGTCCGCCTGGCAACATCACGGCCCTCTTCCTGAGCCCCGAGAGCGTCGCAAACCACGCTAGGAATACATATCGTGACAAGCAACCCGGTTCAACCGCCCTCTTGCGAGCGTTTCACAACCTGCAATGGGTTAAGTCTGCGCCTCACGCTCGCGGAGGGCCGGGAGTGGCCGATGTGGGCCATTTTGAAGTTGTTCCTCGTTCGAAACCGTGACTGTGAGAGGGAGTGTGACCGAAAGTGTGACTGGCTAATGGAAGGTCACGATTGCTTAATTTCTGAAGCATGCCCCAACGAAAATTAAATTTTGATTGTGACAGAGAGAGCCGTGACCGTGACCGTCCTGGAAGGTAAAATTAAGCTATGGCGCTGAGATGCCCTGAATGTGGAACGCGAGTTTCGTCAAAGGCGGCCTTGCCTGGCCACTATCGGCGGGCCGGGCATAACCCCCCGGCGCGTGCCTCGCGGCTGTCTGTGCCGGCCCGGAATCCCGCCCCTAGCGCTATCGTACCGAAGCCACGTTCTGAGGGAGGGGCCGCCATGTCTATGCGGGAACCGGACCGTTCGGCCCGGCTCTCCGAGCGAGATCGTTTATGGGCACAGTACTACGCGCTTCGAGCAATGGCGGTCAAGCTGGACGCCGACGCGGGGACAGAGCAAGAGGTAATTTTGTTTCGCCGCGCCTTGGCCGAATATGACTCGCTGTTTGATCGGATGAAGGCACCCAAGGCGCTCCCGGCGTCTACCGGCAAGCCCGCCGTGGAGCACGGTGCGGAGGATTCGCTGCCGTGGTGGTCGCTGCTCTGATTGGCCGCTTCCTCGAATGAAGCGCTCCCCCGCACCTCCGCAGCAGCACCTATAGGGAAATGAGGGCTAGCCTTTTCGGCTTCTTTCTGTTCCGCTCGCGCTCCCTCGCATCGCAGATTGTGCGGATGGTGTGCGGACTGGCCTTTTTTCCGAATTTTGTTTCCACCTGTCTAGAAATTTCCGAGTAGGCACGGCGCGCTGACAACCTCTTGTTAGCATTCGCGTGCTGCGTTAGCTCCTGGAAGCGCCGTTTAACCCATCGCTCCTCACGGAAGTACAAGGCCCGTCGCTTGCCGCCGTTGGGTGGGGGCAATTTCTCTATTATGCTGGCGAGGCTCCTTCGCGCCCATTCTGGAAGTAGGCCCGCAAGCTCTAGTAAGGAATCTTCATCGTAATTCGCCCGCTCCTGCAAGACCCACATCTCCATCGCGTCCCTGGACCTTCCGGCTCTCCAGAGTTTCGCTTCCCAGGTACGCTTTTTTTCCTCGTTGAGCCTAGCGAGAGTGAGTGCAATTACTTCTCGCCGAATGCCGATTAGCTTTTCAATCCTGCCGAGTTCTTTCCAGAAAGCATTAGTAATCCTGGCCACGGAATCCATGAACTTATGCTATCCCGAACTTGCCAAATTGACAATCGCAATTTGGCACATGCACTTTGTCACTATTGGAGGAAGAATGAAAAACCGTCACGTTCTTAGCCTAGAGGAGCAGAGGGCCGGCATCGCCGCTGCCCTTCAGTCGAGGAAGACCCCGAGGCAGTTGCGCCCGGGGTTACGTCGCAGGCTCGCCGATCTGAACCGGCAGTTGAGGGCCACGGGCGGCACGCCCAAAAAGGTGCGAAAGCCTCGTTTTCTGGGCTGGTTAGAGTGGTGAAAATCTGAAAGCCCGGCCGCTCGCCGCGACGCCGGGCCTTTCGAAAGGTAGTTACGCTCCGTGAAAACGCTACAGCAATCGGCACGTCGACAGCAAGAGAAAAACCACGTACCGGCGATTCCCGCCCCGCTCGACGCCCGCGCCATCAAGCAGGCACTCGATCTGGTCGCCGTTGCCAGCAGGCATACGAAACTTCGGCGCGCCGGTCGCCAATTCGTCGGCCTCTGTCCTTTCCACCAGGAACGTAATCCGTCTTTCTACGTGGACTCCCGCCGCTGGTACTGCTTCGGGTGTCAGAGGGGCGGCGATCTGTTTGCGTTCGTCATGGAAGCCGAGAGCTGCGACTTTTCCGCGTCTCTCCGAATTGCAGCCGAATTCCTCAACCAATCTCTGGGGGTAGGCGCGGTCAGCGAGCCGCGAAGCGGCGAGCGTCTTGGCCGCGCCGAAGGGGCGAAGCCCCTCAGCCCGCGAAGCGGGCGTCCCTCAATAGCTAGTCAAACCAAGGCGCTATGGGAAGAGCATCGGCGAGCGCGAGAAGAGGGCTCACGCCGGGCACTCGACCGCGCGAACGCAGAGCTGCCAGCTTCGATGCGCGCTCTTTTACTTGAGACGGAAAAATAACTGTGCTGACGCAAACACAATTCGACACAGCGGCCTTGGACGCGGCAATTTCGCGGCGCTGGCACTCGCCCGAAAACTACATCGCGCGGCTCAATATCGAGCGGCGACAGCGGGAAGCCTTACGGGACCGAGCGCGATGGAGACGGGAGAAGGACCGTCAGTTTGATGCGTATATCTCGAATCCAATGCGGGAGAAAAAAAGACGTGGTGATCCGCGCGAAGCACTGCCGGAAAGTGACGATCTCCAGGCGTTGGCCGATACATTCGGCACTGATGATCGGCGGACGCGACAGGGACTTGCCCTTCTTAATCGTGGGCTGTTCGTCAAGGCCAAGCGCGTCATTCTCTGTGGCCGAATCGGAAAACGGCAAAACTGCCAAGCGCACGACGAACACAAATTCTTCCGGTCCTATTGTTGCCATGGCCGCTATTGCGAGACGTGCGGCCCGATCTGGTTCCGGAAGAAATTTTCCGATCTTCTCCTTGGCCTAGAGCCGCTCGTTGAAAGCCTCATACATAGCGGCAGGCATCGGGGGCGAAATCCGGTTATCGCCAAGCTGGATTTCACAGTGCCCAACACAGGAGAGATGCCGACACCGGAACAAGTGCGGGAATTTCATCGCGCTCATCATGAATTCTGGCGGCTGGCCGAGCGGCTGCTTGGCTTGCGGCGTGATGAGTACGGTTGGGCGGGCTGCGATGAGTTCGGCGGCTCGAATACGAATCTGCACCGTCACTCCCTGTACGTCGGGCCGACTCTGCCGCAGCGTCACAAAGAACTGAGCGCGATATGGTCTGTCGCCAACATTCAAGACCGCGCCCGTCGCCGGGAACTGATTCGCTTCGCCCGTAAGTGCGGTGTCCGCAACCTGTGGAATGCGCTCCGGCCGTGCGAGCGGCGGTTTGCCAGCATTAAGCAGGCCCGGAGCTTTCAGGCGGCGCTCGCCCATGCGTTGAAATACCCCTCGAAATTCGTTTCTCAATCGACGCCTGAGCGGTTGGCCGATCTGGAGGCGGCATTTCACAAGACGCGCCGATTCTCGACGGGCGGCGCGTTCTACCGGCTCAAGGTAATGAGGGAACCGGGTGAAGAATGCTCGCTCGGCGAATGTCCTCTCTGCGGCGGTCCGCTTGTCGAGGTGGTCGAGGCATGGACTCCACGGTTCGATCTCGAAGCCGAGGGCCGGCAGAACATCGACGAAGCGCGGCACCGTGCGGGGAGGAAAAAAGCATTCAACGGAGGAAGTCCGCCATGAGCGCCGCAGTCGTTGCCGAAACAGAAAAGTTGCTTACGGATGAAGCGGCTGACGTGCGGCCTTACGAGGCCGCTGACACCGATCTCCCGCCGATTTTCTGGCCCGAGGGGGAGGTTCCCGCCTCGGTAGTCAGGCAGCCGACCTCTGAAGAGGTGCAGCGGGCTGCGGGGGCGGCTTATTTGGCCCCGGCGACGGTTCCCTGCTCCGTTTCAGCCCGTATTAATACCGCTAACTGTTCCCGATCTCGGCGGGCGGGTCACTGGTTCAGGCAAAAGCGGCTTGACTGGCGCGATGGCTACCGCATTTTGCTGCGAATCGAGACGAGGTTTTGGGACGCGCGGGATCGGATTCCCGAGGTTCAAAAGATTTTGGCTTCCTGCCGGCGTTTGGTGCTGGCCGAGATGGGCTATCGGGTTTCCTGATGACGGCCTTTGCCCAATCCGTTATGCTTCCCCCGGCAGAAAATCAAGGCCGGGCCACGGAAAGGACTGAATCCGTGGCAAGGCCGAGATGGCAGAAAGGTTGGATTCGGAAACGAGGGAAGATGTGGTACGGCGGCTACCGTGAGGACGTGATTACAGCCGAAGGCGTTCGCCTTCGACGCATTCGAACGGTTCGGCTCGGTGAGGTGAGCAGGATGGGCAAGCGCGAAGCCGAGCGCGAGCTTTCCAGTCGCCTAGCCGCCATCAATCAGGGAACGCACAAGCCTGAAGTGGTGATCGATTTCGAGCGGTTCGTGCTGGAGCGGTGGGAGCCGAATATTCTGCCCATGCTCCGGTTTTCGACCGCGCGGAATTATCGCCATCTCGCTCGACGGCATTTGGTCCCCTTCTTCGGTCGGATGAAATTAGCGGAAATCCTACCAGCGGATGTGCAGCAATTCTTGGCGGAAAAGGCAAAGCACTACGCACCGAAAACGGTGCTGGAGCTTCGAAACCTTCTCTCCAAGATTTTCGGCACGGCCGAGCGGTGGGGCTATCGCCAATCGAATCCGGCGCGAGGGGCGCAAGTGCCGGCGCTCGAAGATACGCGGGAGCGTATTGCGCTCGCTCCCGAGCAGGTACGAAAGCTGCTCGGCGAGTTGGCCGAGCCGTTTCGCACGATGGTGCATCTCGCGGTTCTTTCCGGCTTGCGGCGCGGCGAATTGCTTGGTCTGCGGTGGGGCCGTGTGGATTTCGTCGAGGGTTCGGTGACGGTTGCCGAATCGAATTACGAGGGCCACGCGGGACCGCCGAAAACGCGAGCATCGCGCCGAAAGGTCTTCGTCGATTCTGTCGTGCTGAATGCGCTTCGGGGCATCTGGCCGGCAGAGGCGAACGCGGACGCGCTGGTTTTCCCGAGCGAACGAGGCACGCCACTTAACCCGAATAATGTTCTTCATCGGGTGCTGCATCCGGCGTGCAGGCGGGCGGAGATTCCCGAGGTTGGGTTTCACACGTTCCGCTATACGTTCGCGACGTGGGCCAACGCAAACGGAGAAAGCATCAAAGCAATACAGGCACAGATGGGTCACACCGATTCACGTCTTACGCTTTCGGTGTACACCCAACCTATGCCCGAAGCGCAAAGGCAGTTGGCCAGCAGAGTTGCCGACAAATTGTCGGGGGTTTTGCTGCCAGATGCTGCCAAATTACCAATGGAGGCGGAATGGCCGGAGGGGCTACCGAATTGACGGGATGCGATTTAGAGTGGCGCGCCCGGAGGGATTCGAACCCCCGACCTTCTGGTTCGTAGCCAGACGCTCTATCCAGCTGAGCTACGGGCGCGGCTTTGCTTTCAACTACTTAAACACGCCGGCTATTGTAGCAGCTTCGGCTTGGCCGCTCCACAGCGCCGTCGGGCGGCCGAGAACCGGCGACCGCAGCCGGAATTCTAAAGCGCTCGCCTCAACCCTCCGTATCCTCCGCGGCGGCGTTTCTTCCGGCGATACGACCCTGAACGACGCAGCGGCCGAGGCCATGCAAGCCGAATCCGCCAGCCGATTCGCCGCCGCAGTAAAGGCCCGGTATCACCTGGCCGTGGAAGTCCAGCACCTGGCACTCGGAGTTGATCCGCAACCCGGAACGGGTATCGTGGACCACCGGAGTGGACCACGCGGCATAAAAGGGAGGCGTCTGGATCTTGAATTTGGGCGCCGGCTTGCCAAAATCCAGATCTTTTCCCGCGTCCACGAAGGAGTTGTACCTCGCGACCGTGTTTTCGAGCGCGGCGGCCGGCATCGGTTGCCGCTGGTATTTGTTTACGATGCTAGCGGCGAGTTCGCTGACGGTGTGGCCGGAGAAGAAATATCCCTCCACAATATCCACGTATGGAGGGGCAACGGTCCAGCCCTCCCGCTTCGCCGCTTCCGCATCGAAAATCGCCCAGATCGGCCCTCCGCCGTTCGACGAACCACCGGTTCCGGCCAGGGCGGCATTCAGGAAATCTTGCGGGGAGTAGTCGATATCGGCGGCATTGCGATAGCTCTCGGGATAGTAGGGCTCGATGGAATGATAGTCGTTCGCGGTATAACCGCCCTTGGTCTCGTCGTAGAAGCGGAGACCCGCTTGGTTTACGAGGATGAGGTCCTGGTAATCCTTGACGAAAAGGCCGATCGCACGGGCCAGCGGAAATACCCGGCTCGTGGGAAGCCACGCCAGGTACTGATAGCCATACTGACAACCGATCCTGCCCGCCTTGGTGATCCGGAATCCATATTCTCCGCACTGATTGTAGGCGCCCCAAAGGGATGCCCCGATTTCGATGGCGGCCAGTTCCCCACTGGCATCCTGGAACGAATAGGGTTCGCCGGCCACGCCGCAATATTCCTCGGTCAGGCGGGTGTCGAAAATCCTGCGAAAGTTCACGTTGCCGCTCGACCCTCCGGTCGCGACGATGACTCCTTTCTTCGCCCGGATGCGGGAGTTTTTTTCTTCGCTAATCACCTCGATGCCCAGAACCCTCCCGGAACGGCCCTCCCGGATGAGGCTCTTCATCTTGTGCTGCAGCAGAATCCGGACTCCCAGCTTCCTGGCCGCTCTTTCAAGCGGCCGGATCAAGCCGATGCCGGAGGATGTGGTGGATTGACGCTCGGGCTCGACCGCCCGGCCGGTTTGAACCAGCGGCCAGGCCATCGCGGCGGCGTGGTTCTCTCTCGGGGCGGAGTTGCCGGCCGCCAGTCCTCCGCGGGCGTCGGGGGCAACGGGGACAAAAATGACGCCGTGCTCCACGAGCCAATCGAAGGTCGGCCCGCTATTGTCGGCAAAAGCCCGAATGATTTCCTTATCGTTGTACCGGTAGTCCGGAAATCCGTTGGGTTCCACGACCGACCAGTCCGTCAGATCCTCGAACAGGAGGTCCGGCGAGTCCTTGATCCCATACTTTCGCTGGGCGCTGGTCCCGCCGCCCAGAGCAACGTTTCCCCCGCTCACGATGGCGTGGCCGCCGACATCCCAGTTGGCATCGATCACGAGCACCGACGCCCCGCGTTCTTTGGCCTCGATCGCCGCGGGAAGCCCGGTGGCTCCCGCGCCCACGACCACGACATCCACTTCCTGATCCCAGCCCGCCGCCGGCGAACGATCATCCTTCGCCGCGAAAGCGGCGGGAGCCATCAAACCGCCCGCACACAACCCGGCGGCGGTCGTCTTGATGAAATCCCGCCGGGAGGTCCTGTCTTTTTTGCGTTTCATGGAAATTGCCTTCCTCCTCTATGCTTTACGCTGGATCGCTCGGTGCGCATTCACCGGGAGCGCGACTACGGCGCATTGTAGACGAAGCCGCGAGCACATTACCGCCAAAGCAACATTTTTGCCTGCCAATTCAGCCGCTGGGGGGCGATTTTCCTTGCGTGCGGCACCGCTTCGCTCTACGCTGATAGAGTTATTCGTAAACCCGAGCGCGAAGCTGACAAATGACCAAAGCACTTCTCGTCTACCCGGAATGGCCTGATACCTATTGGAGCTTCAAGCACGCGCTGCCGTTCATTGGCAAGCGCTCCGCCTACCCGCCACTGGGCTTGATGACCATTGCGCCCCTCTTGCCGAGTCACTGGCAAAAGCGCCTGGTGGATACTAACGTCCGCCCGGTCACCGACGCCGATATCGCCTGGGCCGACATCGTACTCTTGAGCGGGATGCTGGTGCAGAAGAAGCCGATGCTCGAAATTCTCGAGCGCTGCCGCCAGCGCGGGGTGAAAACCGTGGTTGGCGGTCCCATCACCAGCAGCGTCGAGGACATGGACCGCTACGCCGACCACGTCGTGATCGGCGAAGCTGAGGAGTTGATTGCCACGCTCGCCGCGGATATCGAAGCCGGCAGCGCGAAACAGGTCTATCGCGCGCAGGCCCTTCCCTCCCTCGAAAAAACGCCGCTGCCCGATATCGGTTTGATCAATCCGAAATACTACAGCGGCATGGCCATTCAGTATTCGCGCGGCTGCCCGTTCAATTGCGAGTTCTGCGACATCATTGAAATCTACGGCCGCGTGCCGCGCACCAAGAGCCCCGCCCAAGTGGTCGCCGAACTCCAGCTTCTCTACGACGCCAAATGGCGCGGGTCGGTCTTCATCGTCGACGACAATTTCATCGGCAACAAGCGCAAGGTCAAGGAGCTGCTTCCCGCTCTGTCGGAGTGGAACGGCCGCCACGGCTATCCGTTCACCTTCTTCACCGAAGCTTCGGTCAATCTCGCCGACGACAAGCAACTGCTTCAGATGATGAAGGACGCCCGCTTTAACCGCGTTTTCCTCGGGATCGAGACGCCGGTCGAATCGAGCCTGAAGGAAGCGCAGAAGATGCAGAACACGCGCCGGAGCCTGCTCGAAAGCGTGCGCCGCATACGCAATTACGGCATGGAAGTGATGGCCGGCTTCATCGTGGGCTTCGACAACGATCCCGAGGACATTTTCGACAAGCAGGTCGAGTTCATCGAGGAAAGCGCCATTCCGCTCGCCATGGTCGGCTTGTTGCAGGCGGTGCCGGGAACCCAGCTCTATCGCCGCTTGTTCAAGGATGGCCGGATCCTCCACGAAGGCACCGGCGACAACACGGATCTCCGGCTCAACTTCGTGCCGAAAATGAACCCCGAACGCCTCATCGAGGGATACCAATCGATCCTCGAGCGCATTTACGGCGCCGAAGCCTACTATCAGCGCGTTCGCCGATTCCTGGCCGATTATCATCCGGTGTCTCACCAGGAACGCCACTGGTCCGAATACGTCGCCTTCTTCCGGTCGATCGTGAAGCAGGGCCTGCTCGGCCGCGACCGCGCCGCCTATTGGAAATTCGTCATCGACGCCGCCACGCACTACCGTCATTCGTTCGATACGGCCATGACCCTGGCCGTCATGGGCTACCACTTCCAAACCCTGACGCGGCTCGCCTGCCAATCCGACTGACCCTCGCCGGCCGCCACGGATAGTTCCCGAAAACCTGATTTCTGAAGGTGAGCGCTGCGCGAGGACCGCGCGGCGAGGCCGGAGGGGAAAATCACGGAACGGGAGGCTTGGCGACCCCCAACTCGCTCAGCACGGCGGCTTCCTTCTGGTGAACGCGGGCGGCGGCAGCGCGAAATTCGTCGCGGCAATGCTTGGCGCGCTTGAGCTTTTCGATGAACTCCCGGCCCACTTCCCCGCTGCTGGCGCGTACCGTCTTGCCTTCGAAGCGCAGCTGATCGCTATGACAGAGCGCAAACTCATAGGTCTCGGTTGTCGTCTCGGCCCACATCTGCTGCATTTCGAGGATCTCGGAACGGGGCTGGAATTTGGTGGCGAACCCCTCCGCCACTTCGCGCCAGAAGAGGGCTTTCTCCAGGGAACTCAATTTGGCGGATTCGATTTGGCCTTTCACGTCCCGCAGGGCCCGCTGCATGTCTTTCGCGACCCGCCGGTTGACCTGAAGCAGTTCCCGCACCGCGCGGGTCGCCCGACCCATGGCTTCCGGGGATGAAAACGACCTTGCCGTGTAGAGCGCGGCCAGAGCTTCCTTATCGACCTGGTGATTCTGTTCGATGACCCGGCGGTTGATCTCCAAAATCCGGGACAGGAAACCGCGGAGGATATCGTCTTCTTGTTCCTGGCAGCTCGCAGTTGGCGTTCCCCGAGGCCGTGAATAGCCTTGCGCCGCCTCGCGCGCCAGCCGCGCGATACGTTCGCCATCGGCGCCGCCCGTGAGCGTGCGGCCCACCCCGGTTCGCCCGTTCCCGCGCGATTTAACCGGCGCTGCCGCCCCATCCGGCTCGCGCACGGCCAGCAGCGGCCGGCCGCAACCGGAACACGCGGCGGCGCGTTCGGGACTTTTCGATCCGCATTGAGGGCATACCATCGGTCGCACGACTGGTCCGGTAGATTCCTACGGCTGCTTCGCCGGCGCTGGCGCAGCCTTCGCCGCCGGCTTCTTCTCTTTCCCGGTATCCGCCTTGCCCGGAGTCTTTGGCTGTGGCTCCTGGCCCGAGAACGCGGAGATTTGCTGGAGTTGCCCGTTGCCGTCAACGCCGAGCACGGTCTGGTGAACATCGAGTGCGCCCGATTGGGTGGGGGTCGCCACGGTCACGACCTCGCCGGCAACCTTCAATCCTTCCGACATGGAAAGCGGCGGTGCCTTCTCGGTCCGCTCACGGGTCTCGATCGTGCCGTTGGGCTTGGTCGTCTTGACGGTGGAAACGCGCTGGACCAGAGTGAGCCCGCCGCCCTGCGCCGTGATGGTCCCGCCGGGCGTCATCACGTAGGTGTTGACGTCCTGGTGCACCTGGCCGGATTTGTCTTTCCAGTCCCGCGTGACCACCTGTTGCGCAACGGTAAGATTGCCGTTGCCGTCGACGGAGTAGACCTTCTTGTCCTTGGTCTGCTGGCCATTGCCCCCGGCATGGACGACGGTTTCGGTCTTCTGCGTCGTCGCCCAGTCGCCGTTGGCGCCGGGAGTCAGCAGGGTGCTGGTGGTCTGCTTCGTTTTGTCGCCGGTATGCTCGACTTCCTGAATTTTTTGCGCCGGCGTCATCTCGCCGTACTGGCCGGGCGTGAAAACGGTGACGTTCGTCGTGTTCGAATGCGGGCCGCTGGGGACCGTTTCACTGTTTACCTGGCGCGTGACGTTCATCTGGCCGTTCATATCCAGCTGCGATTCCCGGGTGACGGACTTGGATTTACCGTTGCCAAGATCGGTGGTATCGGTTTGCTGGACGCCGATCAGTTCGCGGTTCCCGTCCGGATCCTGGCCGTAGATTTTTGTGATCGTGCGCGTCGTGTTCGCGCCGATCTGCTTGGTTTCTGTCTCTTGATCGACGATGCTTCGGGACCCGCCGTTGATTCCCGGCACGGAAACTTTTTGCGTTTGGACGGCCGCGCCGCCGGCGCCGCCCGAGGAAGAGCTGCTCGCCGTGACCTGGGGCCGGTTTCCCGAGGTATCCCCGCCCTGCATGGCGGTATGGGACGGACCCGAAGGCTTGGCGGCCTGCTTGGCCGCCTGCTTCTCGCCAGGCTGCGTAGCCGAGCCGGTGGTCTGGGGCTTAGCCGGTTTTGGCGGGGTGTAATAACCCCAGTTCGTCCCGCCAGATCCCGATGTGTCTGACGACTGAGACCACGCCGGAGCGGTTGCGAACACGGCAACGGCCACGCCGAATGCCAGGATTTTCCACATGCCTCGCGCCGGGTTGTTCATGACGCCCCCTTCACTTCGCACCTTCCATGCCGCTAGCCACATTTTCCCTCAAAATGCGTTGGGGCGGCTAGCACGCTTTTCGGACGCGAGTCGTAACAATGGCCATTGCTGTCCTAGAACCAGGATGAGGCGAATGGGCGGGAACAATCGGCGGGCTCTAACTGATTTCCACAGCCTGCAGGGCCGGTGCGCTAGCCCTGGAGCTGCTTCGGTCAGAGTTGGGGGGTGCGTCTCAGAACCCAATATTCCATTTCTCGGGGGCAACAGCCGTGTTAGTTGCGCGAAGCTTCCGGCACGGCTGGAGCCGTGCCGCGAGGAAACCGAGTTTATGAGGCAGACCCGGAGGCTCCAAGCCCGAAAAACGGCAGCCGCGTACTCGCTTCTAGGGGGCCATATGGGCGGCCCTTATGCAAAGGTTGAATAGAGCCGGGTGCCGGAAAATCTCGGCATTGATCATGGCGGCCAGGGCGGATTTGGCATCGAGGAGCTCTGCCCCCCGGCTCTCCTGATTTCCCTTGAGCGCGTGCACCAGATCGCTGGTGACTTCCCTTTCGATCTGCTGGGGCCCCATCGCGGTCATTTCATCTTTCAGGTAGTCGATAATGGCCTGAAATTCGCCGCGGTCAAGCCACTGCCCGTGACACTGCGGGCACCAGTCGATCAGAATTTTCGTCTTGCCGGAAATCACCGAAACCATGTGGACCGTCTTGCAGTGGACGCAGGGGCGCTGGGTAGGAATGACACTGGCCTTTTCGATGTTGTCGATCTCGTCATTCAGCCAGCGGAGCGAAGGGCCTGCGACTGTGTTCTTCAGGTTGCGCAGCTCGTCTTTCGCCAGCCAAATCCCTTTGCATTTCGGGCAGCTTTCGAATTTCATCGAATGGAGCTGGTAGAGATCCAGGGCGTGTCCGCAGGACGGGCAGACGTCCGTTGTGTTTTCCACGCGCTCGGAGCCAACGATGGGCTCGACTTCGACCTGAAAATCGGTCTCGTCGCTCTTTGTCCGGATCCGCTTGTACCAGTAGGCTACGTAAACGTTGTTCACGAAATCGGAAAAGCCTTTGCCGCTGACCGGCATGATATCCGCAAGTTCCTTGTCGATCAGATTGAGTTCGCCGCCATCGAGCCAAAAGCCGCCACAATTGCGGCAATAGTGCAATTGAATGTCGTCGGACTCGAGGAACTTCACCTTGGAGAGCATGAAGTCCTCGCAGCGCGGGCACTTGAACGGATGAGGCTCGGGCTCGTCTTTCTCGTCGTGCTCGCAATACTCGATACTGCCTTGCACCTGAAACGCCATTTTGTCGAGCATCCCGGCATCGAGCCACAGGCTTCCGCATTTGTCGCACATGTTGTAGGTGATCTGGCTGTTCTTGGTGATGATTTGATTGGTGGTCATCTCGGTGCCGCAATGGAGGCATTGCATGGGTGAAGTCTCCCGGGGACGCGGGGCGGCGGATTTGTGCCCGCAGCCCGCTTTCCAGTCTCGGAACCTTACCTCTCTGCCGGACTACGGTCAAGCGGCGCCCGGCGCCGGCTGTGGACTTGCCGGTGGATCTTTGTTGCGCCCAAACCCGTATCCATATCATAGATAATCGGGATCTTACGGAAGTTGGGAGGAGCATCCCGGAAAGGCAATCTGCAGGTAAGCCGTATCCGGCGTTGAAACCTGGCCGAGGCCGCCCGCGTCAAACGGAACAAGCAGTCTCCATCGCGGCGCTTACGGAATGGGAAAGCGCGATCCGGGTCCGAATGAGGAGGTCAGCATGAAAGGAAAGATCATTTCGCTTTTGGCGGTAGTGGTGATGTCGGCTGGAGTGGCGCTTTCCGCCTCGCAGCCGGGCCGCACTGCCGATCAGATGGCTGGCGGCCAGATGGGCGGTCAGGGCCAAATGGGCGGCCGGATGGGCCACCGGCAGGGCAAAATGAACGTCGATCAGAGAGTAGCCCGGATGAAGTCCGAGCTCAACCTCACCGACAAACAGGCCGCCGCGGTAAAGGACTTATTTGAAAACCAACAGCGCGATAGGGAATCGTGGCGCAAGAGCCACGCCCAAGCGAGCAAGGAGGAAATGCAAGAGCACCGCCGGCAGATGTTCACCACGATGAACGACGGCCTGAAAAAGATTCTCACGCCCGAACAGTTCAAGAAGCACGAAGCGATGATGCATCGGCAAATGCGACGCAGTATGAGGAACCGATCGCAAACACCGCCTCAAAACTAGGCTCCCGGCCAGTTTAATCCGATGCCGCGGACCGCGCTGCGGGGGACCGACTCCGTTTCTCTCTCGGCCCCCTCCGGCGCCTCAAATCTCGTAAATGGTTTCCCGCCGGCGTCGGGAAACTGGTCTGGAAGGCACTCAACCCCGGGCTGCTGCCCGCTCAGGAAGAGCCGACTTCGGAATGGCGCGGATCCAACCGGTCGATCTCTTCGTGTGGGCTCGTTTCCGCCCTGGCTACTTTCAGCCCCCTCGCGCTGATCACAAATTTCGAACCCCGCCAGCGCATGGGCTTCGGCACCACGTCCTCGATCCAGCCCGCGTCGAGCATCGGCTGCACCATCTTGAACGAGATGTTGCGGTGACGGCCTTCCTGGGGGAACAGGCTCGCGATCGTGCCGCCGCGGGTGTGGACAACGGCAATCATGCCACCGCCGGCTAGCGTATCGAGCAACTCGCGCTGGACTGAAGTGAGGGATATATGCTTCACGCGGGGAATATATACTATAAAGATACGTTACTCAAACAAAACTATCCCTCCTTTTGTCGAGAAAGAAACAGGTGCCCCGGCCGCTCTCAGTCCAGAAGCCTCACAAACACTTCATTCGAAACCGCCAGCCGTGACGGCGCTAGTCGCAACCGCCCGCCGGACATTTCCACCAGACCTTCGGCGGCGAGTGGGTTCACCCGCTCGCTCAGGCGGACCTGGTAGCGGCGCTCGATCGCGCCGAGATCGATCCCGTCGAGTTGACGGAGTCCCAGAAACAGCTCCTCCTCGAGCGCCTGCCGTGAATCGACCGCTTCCCTGCCCTCGAGCGCAAGCTGCCCCTGCCGCATAGCGGCAAGGTAGACCGCCGGGTCGTGCGCATTCGCCCATCGCTCCTGCCCATCGAAGGAATGCGCGCCGGCGCCGAAGCCGAGATACGGCTCGCGGCGCCAGTATTTCAGGTTGTGCCGGGACCGGAACCCGGGAAGCGCCCAATTGGAAATCTCGTAATGCTCGTATCCGCCCCCCGGCAGGCGCTCGCAGGCAAACTCATAAAAGTCGGCCATCTGGTCGTCGCTCGGGAGCGAGCCCACGCCGTAGCGGCGGCCTCCGCCGAGCGTTTCCCGGCCGAGCCGGCTCGCTTCGTCGAGCTCCAGAATGTAAATCGAGACGTGCACGGGCCTCAGGCCAAGCAGTTCATCGAGCGACGCCCGCCAACTCTCCATCGTCTGATGGGGCAGGCCCGCGATGAGATCGAAGCTGAGGTTATCGAATCCGGCTCCTGCCAGGCGCTGGGCCGCGGTGAAAATATCGGCCCGGCGATGGCGCCGTCCCACGGATTTGAGCTCGGCATCATGAAAAGACTGCCCGCCAAGGCTGATCCTCTGAAATCCCGCATCGCGCCATGCCCGCGCCCGTTCATCGGTCACGGTTTCCGGATCGGCCTCGAGCGTGGCTTCCGCGATAGCGCCAGGAAAAGTATCGCGAACCGCTTCCAGGATTCTGGCGAGGTAGGCTGGTTCGAGCAGGCTCGGCGTGCCGCCGCCGACGTAGAGAGTATCCAGTTCGAATGGCCGCGCCTCGTTCCATCCCGCCAGGCCGGCGCCGCGGTACAGATCCGCGTGGCCGCGAATCTCCCGGCACAGCGCATCGGCATACGGCCCGTAGATATGGGGCGAAAAGACTCCGGTCGGGAAATTGCAATAGCTGCACTTAGCCTGGCAGAAAGGGACTTGAACGTAAATTCCCAGCTTGCCGGCGGCGGATGGGGCGGCGGGGTTCATACGGCGGGATCGGGCACGATTTTCAGACGAATCCGGCGATCGCGCGGTTCGTCGAATTCGCAGAAGAAAATTCCCTGCCAGCGGCCCAGGGCCAAGCGTCCGTTTTCGACGAACACGGTCTCGGAGACGCCGACCATCGCCGACTTGATGTGGGCGTCGGCATTGCCCTCCCGGTGCTGGTAGGCGGGGCCGCGCGGGACCAGTTTATCGAGGGTTGCGGCGATGTCGCGGGCTACGGCCGGGTCGTCATTTTCATTGACCAGAACGCCGGCGGTGGTATGCGGCACGAAGAGATGGCAGATGCCCGAACTGACGCCGGAATCGGCAACCGCGCGGCCGACCGCATCGGTAATATCGAGGATCTCGGCGCGCCCGGATGTCCGCACCGGCAATTCCATGGTGTGGGCGCGCCCGCCGGGGTTTGATTTCGCCAATTCAGACCATCCCGCTCTGGCATGCCGGCCTGCCCGGCTGGCGACTTCCACTCTCCACCTTGATCTATCCCTTGGCCGCCATGGCCGCCGAGGAAGTCGCGCCATAGAACCCGTACCAGGGCTTGGCCGCTTCGATGGCTTTGTTGACGCGCCCGATATTCCGGACGCCCTCGCCCCCGAGCCAATCTTCGAGCCCCTTGGCTCCCTGCTTGGCGTAAACGGAGATGCCGTCCTGCCAGGTGGCGCGGCCGCAGAGCACTCCCGAGAAGGGCACGCCGGATTCGGCGGCCAACTCGAGGCTTTCGACAAAAACGTCGTTCGTGACCCCCGCCGAAAGATAGATGAACGGTTTGCCGGCCGCGGCGGCGGCGGCGCGGAAATGTTCCTTGGCCTGGTCGCGGGAATAGCAGGATTCGCCGCGGCAGGCGCCGGTGCCTTGGACGAAGGCCAGATTGACGGGAATCTCCACCTTGAGCACGTCGACGCCGTACTGGGGTTTTGAGAATTCGGCGATGCTCTTCCGCACGACTTCCGGCTTTTTGCGCGCGTAGTCGATGCCCTTGACGTCGAGCGAATCGTCGTAGCCGACGAACTCCAAAAAGAACGGCACGTCGGCGGCCTGGCATTCCGCGCCAATCCGCTCGACCCAGGCGTGCTTGTGATCGTTGATCCCGGCGGCCTCGAACGGATTGTAATAGAGCAGGATCTTGACGCAATCGGCGCCCGCTTCGACCAGCCGCCGCACCGACCAGAGGTCAAGCAGGTCGGGAAGGCGGCCGGGACGCGTATTGTCGTAACCGCTGCTTTCGTAGGCCAGCAGCAGTCCGCAACCCTTGGCGCGGTGGCGCGCGGCTTCCAGGCCGAATTCCGGATCGAGAAGAATCGCGCTGGCGTGCGGCGTGAGGACGGTCGAGACCGTCTGCTTGAATTCGGACATCATGGCGACCGTGACGGCGCTCTTGTCGACACCCTTGGCTTTGGCAATGGCCGAACGCAGCGACCCTCGCTGATCCATGGCCGCCGCAGCGATCACGCCGCGATTATTGGAAACGGCATCGAGCTTCTGGTGTTTTCCGGGAGTCATCGGGCTCTCCTTGCGCAAACGACAATCATACGCTACTCCAGCACGAGCGCTACCGGCAAGGGCGGCGTCAGTCGAGGGAAACGACGATGTGCTGGCCGGCCTCGGGCGAAGCCAGTCGTTCGAGCGCATCGACCAGAGGCAGTCCTTGCCAGGCCAGCATGGGGAGGAAACAGAGCGTACGTTCCTGCAGTTCGTGATGGGGATGGAGCAGATCGGTAATCAGCCGCTCGTGGCGGTCGAGAAGGCCTGTGCGGGCGCCGAGCGCGCGGCCGGCCTTCTCATGCAGCTTGGTGTATTGATAGAGCATTTTCCGTTCGACCGTTTCGAGGGCCCCGGCGAGCGTGGGATCGAGCTGCTCGAGCGGGCCGCGCAAATTCTCGAGCGCCTCGCGCAGCTTCGCATCCCCTTCGGTAAAGCGACCCAGCAGGTCGCCGGGCAGCGATTCCCGCTCCATGGCCGCGCGCAGGTGCTGGCGCCCCTCGAAAACGTCCGCGATCGAGAGGCGGTATTTCGAGAACAGACGATCGATCGTCCGCGCGACCAGCGTAAAGCCCGGACGCGCCAGAACGGCCGGCATCGGCACGCCCAGACGCCGGTACACCACCTCCGCCTGGGCCAGATAGGCTACCTCGGCGGCGCCGCCGATGCAGGCCGCCGTTCCCAGCAGCGCATCCTGGACCACGGGCCGCAGCAACACGTTGCCGCTCGCCCGTTCGGGCCGCTCCGCCAGCGCCTGGCGGAATTCTCCCGGGGAAAAGCTCGAGTCGCCGGCGTGCATCCGCCCGCCGCGGCATTCCACCGGAAAGCGGCGCCCATCGATTTCCCAGAAAAGCAGCGTGCTTTCATCGGTGACGCGAACCTGGGCGTGATAGCCGTCCAAGGATAGCTGCTCGGCGCGGGCGAGCAATTCCTTATCGAGCGCATCACAAGAGTCCAGGGCGTCCAGGTACAGATTCCCGGTCAGCCGGCGGAGCCGCGCGTCGGCCGGATCGATCAGCAGCAGCCCCCGGCCGGCGAATAGCTGCCTCATCAGCCGCCCGAATGCCATTCCCATCGTTTCACCGGGCCGGTAGGATTCCCGCAGGGCGCGCGTGACCGACGGCGTCGATGGCCCTTCGAGCTGGCTGCACGCAGTTTCCACCGCCGCCGTGACTTCGGCCGGCAAGGCGACGGCCCCGACGGGCTGGTCCTCGACCTCATTCGGAAACGGCAGGTCCAGGCGTTCGAACCCCGCGTGCGTCGCCCAGAAACACTGGTTGACCTCGGCCAGGTCGTGGTCCTCGGTGGCCATCCAAAAAATGGGCACGGCCTCGACGCCGCTCTCGGTCAATTCCCGGGCCAGGCGAAGCGCCGCCAGCGCCTTGTATACCGTGTAGGCGGGCCCGCCGAACAGACCCACCTGCTGGCCCGTAACGATGGCCGCGGCGCCGTTGCCGAAACGCTCGAGATTCCGCTCGACCGAGGGATCGGCGCCGAACCGCTCATTCTGCTCGCGCAGGGCTTCGGCCACCGGGCCGCGCATGCGCGGCGACGGCGCGGCGCGCCGCGCCGCTTCGAGGACCCCGTCGCGGGTGGGCGGATGGGCGAAGAAATTCGCCACGCGGGGAAAATCCTCCAGAAAGTCAGCCAGCAGCCGCGAGGCATGCGGCAAACGGGCAAGCGGGAAGGGTCTACAGTCCATGGATAACCGTCATTGTCACATGGGAGAAGATGAGTCCGCAATCGCGCGGGATTCAACGAATTTCACTCCGTTCGAGCCGGGCCTTCGCTCGCGCCGTCTTATACTAGTCCTGCGCGCAGCCTGCCAGTTCCAACAAGCGAGGTGGTCCGGCCATGGATCTCTTGGTGATTGCGGCTCATCCTGACGACGCGGAGCTAACCAGCGGCGGAACGCTGCTCAAAGCAGCCGCCGCCGGACACCTGACCGGCATCCTCGACCTGACCCGGGGCGAAATGGGAACGCGCGGAACGCCCGAGACGCGTCTGCGCGAAGCCGCCGCTGCCGCCAAGATCCTGGGAGTCCGCCTGCGGCGCAACCTGGGACTGCCCGACGCCCATCTGCGCGTCTGCGACGAATACAAATCCGCCATCGCCCAGGTGATCCGGGAACTCGAGCCTCGCACCGTAATCCTCCCCTACTGGGAAGGCCGCCACCCCGATCATTACGTCGCCTCGGCTCTCGGCTACGAAGCCTGCTTCATCGCCGGGCTGAAAAACTACGATCTGGCCGGCCAGCCGTTCCGCCCGTCGAAAATTCTGTACGCGGCCGCCTACGCGGACGTCCGGCCCACGTTCGCCGTGGACATCACCAAGTACTACGAGCGCAGGCGCCGGGCGATTCTCGCTTACGGCTCTCAATTTCGTCCCCCTCGGCGGGAAAGGAATCCGCGCGTGCCGCTTCCCCTGGATGAGCTCGAAGAGCGCATGGGCCTGCGGGCGCGTTCCTACGGGGAGATGATCGGCGTTCGCTATGCGGAAGGATACGTCGTGAGAGAGGTGATGCGGGTGGACGACGTGGTGGCCCTGCCGGTGCGATCCATCTAAAGCGGCCCTGTGGGACCCGCGGCGCTGGCGGGAAACCCGCGCTAGCCGCCGGCCGAAGCCAGCGCGCCCATCCCGGTGAGCACGCGTTCGATGGCCGCTCGGGCCGCCTCGCCGGGTTCGCGCAGCGGTTCCCGCACCGGACCCCCGTAGTATCCCAGCCGGTCCATCGCGTACTTCGTTCCGGCTATGCCGGATTGCGAGACGAGCGCTTCGGTGGCGGGGAGCAGTTTTTGCTGCAAGCTTCTGGCTTCCTCGATCCGGCCCGCGAGCGCCGCTTCATACAGATCCACGCAGGCTTCCGGCAATGCGTCGGCCAGTGCCAGTATCGCGCCGTGAGCGCCCACCACCAGCGACGCCAGCATCGTGGAGGCCGCCCCCGGAAGCACGCGAAAGGAGGGGGGCGCGCCGCTCACGATTTGCGTTATGCGTTGCACCGAACCCGAGCTGTCCTTGATGCCGGCGATGTTCGGATGCTCGGCCAGCCGGAGGGCGAGAGGAGCCTCGACGGTGATCCCCGTGAATTGCGGAATCGAATAAATGAGAATTGGAATGGGCGATGCGTCGGCGACGCGAAGATAGAACCGGGCCAAAACATCGACCGTCATCTGCGACCGGTAGAAATGCGGCGTGCGGACCAGGGCGAAGCCGTAGCCGAGCGCGGCGGCGCGGCGCGTGCGCTCGATCGTCTCCTCCGTCGATTCCACCCCCGTTCCGGCCACCAGGATCTTATCGGGTGCGGCCGTTTCGGCCACCGCCGACCAAATCTCCTCGGTTTCGGCCATGCTCAGCAGAATCGCCTCGCCCGTCGAGCCGGCCGCCACGTAGCCAGCGACGCGCGTGCGGTTGTACTTCTCCACGTTGCTTCGCAAATGGGCCACGGAAAGCCGGCCGCTCGAATCGAACGGCGTGGTGAGCGGGAGGAAAATTCCCTTGAGCACGGACGCATCAGGCATGTTCGCTCCTCGGCGAGGCGTTCTCTTCCGGCGCGGCCTGGACGGTCGTCGGGGCCACCGATCCGCGCCGGTGCAGATCCTGCAGGGCCGCGACCTCGAAGGTATGCGTCTGCTGCTCGCGAATGGCCAGAGCGGCGGCATGAGCGGCCGAGAGGGTGGTGATGCAGGGCAGATTGTGCCGGATCGCGGCGCGGCGAATGGAAATCTCGTCGTAAAAGGATTCCCGGCCGAGCGGCGTATTGATCACCATGTGCACCTTGCCCGTCTTGATCCAGTCGGTGATATTCGGACGGCCTTCGTTCACCTTGAAGACCGTCTCGACATCGATGCCCGCGGCCTGAAGCGCCGCCGCCGTGCCCCGCGTGGCGATCAGATGGAAGCCGGCGGCGGCCAAGGCGGCGGCGATCGGCACGACGCCCGGTTTCTCCCGGTCGTTGACGCTGACGAAAACGGTGCCGGCGGTGGGCAGCGAGGCCCCGGCGCCCGCCTGGGCCTTGGCAAACGCCTGGGCGAAACTCGTGGCGATGCCCATGACTTCCCCGGTCGAGCGCATCTCGGGTCCCAAGATCACGTCGACGCCCCGGAATTTGCTGAACGGGAACACCGGCGATTTCACCGCCGAATAATCGCGCAGCGCCAGTTCCGCCACGCCGTTCGCGCGAACCACCGGCAGGCCCAACTCGGCCAGTTTCCGGCCGGCCATCAATTTCGCGGCCACCTTGGCCAGCGGCACGCCGACGGCCTTGCTGACGAACGGCACGGTGCGGGAAGCGCGCGGATTCACTTCGAGAACGTAAACGGTGTCGCGCTGGATCGCGTATTGCACGTTCATCAAGCCGACGACGTTCAGCGCGCGGGCCAGTTGCGCGGTCGATTCGCGGATGCGGTCGAGCACTTCCGGTTTGAGCGTCGCGGGCGGCAGCACGCAGGACGAATCGCCCGAATGCACGCCGGCCTCCTCGATATGCTCCATGATGCCGCCGATCACGACGTCCTCGCCGTCGGCCAGGGCGTCGACGTCCACCTCCGTCGCCCGTTCCAGGAACTTGTCGATCAGAACCGGCCGCGGCGGGACCATTTGCGCGGCGCGCCCCGCGTAACTGCGCACCGTCTCCAAGTCGTAGGCAATCACCATCGCCCGCCCGCCGAGAACGTAGCTGGGCCTCACCAGCACCGGCAAGCCGATCTCGGTGGCCACGCGCACGGCTTCTTCGGCGTCGCGGGCCATGCCGTGGCGCGGCTGGGGGATGCCCAGGCCGTCGAGCAGGCGGCCGAACCGGTCCCGGTCCTCGGCCAGATCGATCGACTCGGGCGCCGTGCCGATGATCGGCGCGCCCAGCGCCTTCAGGTCCAGGGCCAGGTTCAGCGGCGTCTGGCCGCCGAATTGGACGATCACGCCGGTCGGCTGTTCGCGCCGGATGACCTCCATCACGTCTTCGAGCGTGAGCGGCTCGAAATAGAGGCGGTCGCTCGTATCGTAGTCGGTCGAAACGGTCTCCGGGTTGCAGTTCACCATCACCGTTTCGTAACCCTCGTCCTTGAGCGCGAACGCGGCGTGGCAGCAGCAGGAATCGAATTCGATGCCCTGCCCGATCCGGTTGGGGCCGCTGCCCAGAATCATGATCTTGGGCCGCGCGACGGCTTCGGCTTCGTCTTCCTCCTCGTAGGTCGAATACAGATAGGGCGTGTAGGATTCGAATTCCGCGGCGCAGGTATCGACGCGCTTGAAAACCGGCCGCACGCCCAGTTCCGCGCGCCGCGCGCTCACGACGGCGGTATCGACCCGCCAGATTTCGGCCAGTTCCTCGTCGGCGAGCCCGCCGCGCTTGGCGGCCAGCCATTGCTCGCGCGTCGCCCCGGCCAGGCCCGCCGCGCCCAGTTCCCGTTCGAGCGCCATGACCTCGGCCATCTGTCCGATGAACCAGGGATCGACCTTCGTCAGATCGTGAATCTCCTCGGCGCTCATGCCCTCGCGGAGCGCGGCGAAAATCCAGTGGATGCGATCGGGACGCGGCACGAGCAAGCGTTCGCGCAGGATCGCCGGCGCCGGCCCGGCCGGCGGATGCCAGATGGCCGCTTCGAGCGAGCGGATTCCCTTCCCGAGCGCTTCCTTGAAGGTGCGGCCGATGGCCATCACCTCGCCCACCGATTTCATCTGCGTGCCGAGCGTCGAATCGGCGCCGGGAAATTTTTCGAACTGCCACTTCGGTATTTTGACGACGACGTAGTCGATCGTCGGCTCGAAGCAGGAGGGCGTTTTGCGGGTGATATCGTTCGGAATTTCGTCCAGCAGAAGGCCCACGGCCAGTTTCGCGGCGATCTTCGCAATAGGAAAGCCGGTCGCCTTGCTCGCCAGCGCCGAACTGCGCGACACGCGAGGGTTCATCTCGATGACGACCATGCGGCCCGTCTGCGGATCCACGGCGAATTGGATGTTCGATCCGCCCGTTTCGACGCCCACCTCGCGAATCACCGCGGCGGCAGCATCGCGCATCCGCTGATACTCCTTGTCGGTGAGGGTCTGCACCGGCGCGACGGTGATCGAATCGCCCGTGTGAACGCCCATGGGATCGAAATTCTCGATCGAGCAGATGACGACGAAATTGTCGCGGGCGTCGCGCATCACCTCCAGCTCGAATTCCTTCCACCCGAGCACGGATTCCTCGACCAGGGCTTCGTGCACCGGGCTCGAATCGAGCGCGAGGGAAATCGCCTCGGAAAACTCCTCGCGGTTGTAGGCGATCGAACCGCCCGTGCCGCCCAGGGTGAAGGAGGGCCGGATCACGACCGGATAGCCCAGTTGCTCGGCGACCGGCAGGGCATCCTTGGCGTTGCTGACCAGCACCGACGCCGGCACCTCGAGTCCGATGCGCCGGCAGGCATCCTTGAACTGGAGCCGGTCCTCGGCCACCTGGATGGCCCGCAGCGAGGCTCCGATGAGCTCGACTCCATACTTTTCGAGGATGCCGCTCTCGGCCAGCTCGACCGCGACGTTCAATCCGGTTTGCCCTCCCACGGTGGGCAGCACGGCGTCGGGCCGCTCGGCGGCGATGATTTTTTCCAGCGAGGCGGTGGTGAGCGGCTCGATGTAGGTCCGGTCGGCGATTTCCGGATCGGTCATGATCGTCGCCGGGTTCGAATTCACCAGGACGACCGAGTAGCCCTCCGCGCGCAATGCCTTGCAGGCCTGCGTGCCCGAATAGTCGAATTCGCACGCCTGGCCGATCACGATCGGCCCGGAGCCGATGATCAGAATTTTATGAATGTCAGTCCGTTTCGGCATTTCGCTGGTTGCTTGGGGACCCTTTCGCGTCCCGTTCTTCCTCCTCGCCGCAGGCCGGGTCGCAGGGCTGGAACATGCTTCCGTCGCCTAGCCCGACCCCCACAGGGTTCGTCCCGTGGCCTTCTACCGCTTCGTCAGGGCACGGCTTCAGCCGTGCCGTTTTCAACGCCCGTATCGTGCGGCTTCAGCCGCTGGGGGACACCGTCCACGGTCCACCCGCCAGATGCCGAAGACCAGTGAAATTGTTTGGCCTCGCTCACGAGTCCCGTTTTCACCGGGTTCCTATGAATGTACCCCAGATGCGTATCGTAATCCGCCAAGTCCCGAATGCGGTGGTCGTCGAAGCCCCGCTGCCAAACGGGAGAGCAAAGCCGGCGCACCTCTCCAAGCGACCGTGACGAGCCGCCTTTCACGAATTGCACCGCTCGTTCCAGGGTAACTTCTCGCGCCGGCGTCAGCAGCAGGTGAAAGTGATCCGGCATGAGCACAAATGCATGCAACGCATATTTTCCCCCGGAGCGATGGCGTAGCAGATTTTCCATGAAAACGTCACAGGCATCGGCGACCTGGAACAGGCGCCTGCTTTGCCACGTGCGAGAGGTGACAAAGTACGTGCCTGCCAGAGCGGCGTGTCGCTTCGGTATCGCCATCGGTCCCTCAGCGGCTAAAGCCGCTTTTTCCTCCGCGCGCTTCGGCACGGCTGAAGCCGTGCCCTGACGAAACCACAGGCCCGAAGCACATTCCAGTATCCCGGCATCCATAAGGGCGCTCAATCCGAGGCTCTCCGGAGGGCCATACGCTGTTGGTGTGGCGGAAGCTCACGGAACTTCTGCACAAGCTGGCCGGGATTTTCAACCGCCTTGTTCAGAAGCTCCTGGCCCTTGGCTTCGGCGTCGCAGAGACTAAGGTTCTCCAGCGTTCGTCGCACGTACACATTAGAGAGATGGTCATTCGTGAAAAGGACGCCGCCGAGTTCGAAGGGCGAGAAGTCTAGAGTCGCCAGCGAGACGTGTCTATGGGCGGCAAGGTGACAATCAAATATGGCTTTGAGCCTAGCGTTCGTGTCACCTCGCTTGGCAGTTTTCGCCGGAGTGAGGCCCCTTTGGACCCGCATAATCAGGCTCTCCGCCTCGCCGATATAGACCTGTTCCTGTTTCCCTGCCTCGGCGGGGTGCACGAACCACTTATAGACGGCCGGACGGGCGTACCGCTCCGGTATGTATGGAGTAAATTTCTCCGCGTACTCGTAAACCCGGCCCGTTGCTTGAACGAGGATCACGTTGTTCCAGACAAGCTTTAGATCAAAGTTTGCAATTGTCATCGCGACTCGCCTCGCATCAGGTCGACGAAACGGGCGAACAGATAGCGCGCGTCGTGCGGGCCGGGCGACGCCTCGGGATGATATTGCACGCTGAAGAGCGGCAGCGAGCGGTGCCGCATCCCTTCGTTGGTACCGTCGTTCAAATTCACGTGGGTGATTTCGACCTCGCTCGCGGGCAGCGAGTGGGGATCGACGGCGAAGCCGTGATTCTGCGCCGTGATTTCCACTTTCCCCGTTCCCAGGTCCTTCACCGGATGGTTCGAGCCGTGGTGGCCGAATTTCAGCTTGAAGGTACGGCCGCCCAGGGCCAGCCCGCAAAGCTGATGCCCCAGGCAGATCCCGAAGATGGGAACGCGGCCCAGCAGATGGCGGATCGCCGCGACGGCGTAGGTGACCGGCTCGGGATCGCCCGGGCCGTTCGAGAGGAATATGCCGTCCGGGCGAAGGGCGAGCGCGTCCTCGGCCGAAGTGGCGGCGGGAACGACGGTCACCTCGCAGCCGGAATCGACCAGCAGCCGGAGGATGTTGCGCTTGATGCCGAAATCGTACGCGACCACGCGAAGGCGGCGTTCCCCTTCCCCGGCGGCGCCATTAGCCGCGCGCGAGAGTTCGATCGAAGGTTCGCTCCAGGGATACGGGCTCTGGCAGCTTACGCCGCTCGCCAGTTCCAACCCCGCCATCGAGGGCAGCGCGCGGGCCTCCTCGACGAGCCGCTCGGGGTGGGTGCCGTCGGTTGCCACGATGCCGCGCAGGGCGCCGACCTGGCGAATGTGGCGTACCAGCGCGCGCGTATCGATGTCCCAAATGACGGGAACGTTTCGCCGCTCGAGATATTGCTGCGCGGTTTCCGCCGAGCGCCAGTTCGAAGCGAGATGGGAAAACTCGCGGACGACGAGCGCTTCGATATAAGGCCGCGAAGACTCTTCATCGTCGAAATTGGCCCCGACGTTGCCGATGTGGGGATAGGTAAGGCAGACGATCTGGCCAGCGTAACTGGGGTCGGTGAAGACTTCCTGATAACCGGTAAGGCTGGTATTGAAAACGACTTCGCCGCCACGGCGCGTCCGAGCGCCGGCCGGCCGGCCGTTAAAGACGCGCCCGTCCTCGAGCGCCAGCGTAGCGCGGTCGTTCTCTAACAGGTTCAGGGAGTCCTCCCGAAATCATCATTTCCCCGGCGCGGCGGAGACTTCGCCAATCGAACCGAAGCGGTCGACTGGCCAATAGGCGAAAACGGCCTTGCCGTAGATGTAGCGGCGCGGCACCGGGCCGAAAACGCGGGAATCGTCGGAGCTGTCACGGTGATCGCCCATCACATAATACTCGCCCGCCGGCACATGCACGGGCGGGTAACTGTCGTCGTCCAGGTAACGGGGCAGGATATAGGGCTCGCGAATCTCGCGGCCGTTGATGTACACATGCCCGCTGCGAATTGTGACCGTATCCCCCGGCAATCCGATCACCCGTTTGATGAACGATTTCGACGGGTCCAGAGGATACCAGAAGACCACAACATCACCCCGGCGAATCGGCTCGAAATGATAGACGAACTTATTGATGAAGATGCGCTCCTGGTTGGAAATCCCCGGCGCCATGCTGGTCCCTTCGACTTTCACCGGCTGATAGAGAAACACGACGATAAACATCGCCAGCGCCAGCGCGACGGCAAGATCGCGCAGCCAGCGACGAACCTCGTGCGGCAGCCAGCCCGAATCGGGCGGCCGCACCTCACCGGAGGCGGAAGTTTGGGGATGTTCTGCCATTTCCTCCCGATCCCTTCCATTCTATAACACGTTCGGGCGAGACCGGCCAACCTTCGCCCGCCGGGGTCGAACGGGGAAGCGGCACAGCTCAACCCGGCACCGCCGTCGATGGAGAGTGGAGCAAGAGACCGGCATACAATCGCCGCAAAAACAGCCTTATCGAGCGGGAAATAGGCATCGAGGGGGCAAGGAGCCGAGCATGCGCCATGGGGAATGAACCCGGCGCATGCCCGGCTTCTTGGCGAACGTCAGAACGTGCCCGCGAGTTTCTGGATAATGCTGATATTTTCCTGTTGCACGTAGCCGAGGAAATTGCCGTAGTTAGCGCTTTGTCCCCCGACCGCATAACCCCACGGGTCCGTGCTCGTCGCGGTCTGGTCTTCGACCCCGTCGTAGGCGTTGTCGTAGACATCCACCAAACCGAAATTGGTGTTTTCTCCGCTGACCACCTTGTCGACAAACTCCCACCATTCGAAGCCGAGAACCGGATAGGAGCCGTCGGTCGCCTGTGTGTTCCAGTAGGAGTTGACCAGTTGCTCGTAGCACTGTCCACGCAGGTCCTGCGTCGAGTAGTCGTAGTCGCTGGTTCCACCCGAGATGTTGCAGGTGGACGAGACCGTTCCCCAGCCGGTTGTCGTGTCGGAATCGGGCTGCGCCTGCAGGCTGGTCCAGACGATGACGGGCTTGCCGGCGATGTTGTAGGCGTCGGCGAGCGTGTTGACGTCTTTCGGCTCAACCCAGACCTCGACCACGTCCAGGTATTTGCCCGCCGCCTGAAGAACCTGCGGGTAGGTATCGACGTTGA
>DATLSU010000022.1:0-3479 GCA_035533975.1 Patescibacteria group bacterium | reverse complement strand
TAGCATCCGTGCCGAGAACGCCAAAACGGAAATCCTGGTTCAGGTCCCGGAAAAGAGCGGATGGGAGGCGTTGGGACCGTCTGGCAGAAAAATTGTGCTCGGAAGGCTCGGTTGGACGCGAATGGGTGTGTCCTCCCAATCGCTGGAAGGCGAAAAAACTAATTCCGGTTAAAAATCGGACCTATCGAAGGCTCTCGGGTGAGGGGTAGAAATGAACGCCAGCTCTGCCGTCGACACGGAGAAATTTCGGCTGCGCCGCTTTGTCGATCACTTGATCGAGATGGGCGAGGTCGATATCCATGACGAGCCGGTCCCCCTCGTCGGCCTCGCGCCGATCATCGAGGGCACGAAAAAGGCGGTATTGTTCAAGGCGGCCGGGCCCGAGCGCGCCGAGATCGTTGCCAAGACCGGCGGCAGCCGCCAGAGGCTCGCCGCCGCCTTCGCAACCACCGAGGAGAAGCTCTACGACGAATATTTCCGCCGCCTCGGCGAGCCGCAGCCGCTCGTCGAAATACGATCGCGCGAGGCGCCGGTGCACGAGATCGTCATCGCGGAAAGCGAGGTCGATCTGACGCGGCTGCCCTTCCATCCGCAGCACGCCTTCGACGGCAGCTGTTACTTGAGCGCCGCGATGGACTTCACGATCGATCCGGCAACCGGGCGCCGTAATGTCGGCTGCCGGCGCCTCTCGCTGCGCAACCGCTACGAGGCCGGCACCAACGTCAGCTCCCCTTCGGATCTGAAGCGCATCTACCAGGCCTGCCTCGCGCGCCGGCAGCGCCTGCCGGTGACCTTCACGCTCGGCGCCCACCCGCTCGATTTCGTCGCCGCCACGATGCGCCAGGGCGGAGACGAATTGGAGCTAATCGCCCGGTTCCGCGGCGAGCCCGCGGCGGTCGTCAAAAGCCTCACCAACGACATTCTCGTCCCGGCCGACGCCGAGATGACGCTCGAAGGCTATCTCGACGAGCGCGGCTACGTCGAACCGGAAGGCCCCTACGGCGAATACATGGGCTATTACGGCACCATCCACATGGACCCGGTTTTCCACTGTACCGCCATCACGATGCGCCGCGACGCGCTGCATCTGACGCTGTTGCACGGCTCCGCCAAGGTGCTCGACCAGACCGACAGCGCCAACATCCTCGCCTTGCGCAACGAAGCCGAAGCGATGCGAATCCTGCGGGCTACCGGCCATGATCCGGTCGCGGTGTCGCTGCGTATGCGTTCGGGCGGCGCCAACAATCTGCGGCTCGCGCTGCGCCAGCGCTATCCCGGTGAAGCGCGCGCCGCCATTGCCGCGCTGTTTGGCGGCATCCGCATCTTGAAGCATGTCTGGGTCTTCGACGAGGACATCGACATTCATGACGAGGGCCAGGTCGAATGGGCGGTCGGCACGCGTTTTCAGGCGCACGAGGACATCGTGCTGCTCGAAGGCATGCCGGGGATGACGATGGACCCGTCCTTGCAAGGCCGGCGCACCGGCGCGAAGGCCGGGTTCGACTGCACCAAACCATTCGGCCGAGGGGGCGAGGTTCCGCTGACGGCAAGCGGCGTGAAGGTGTTCCAAGGGCCGGCGCGGTTCCAGTCGGTCGAGGACGCGCTTGATGGGGGGCCGCTGTTCTATGCCGACATCGTCGAGGCGGTCGGCAGCCTGGACGGCCGCGAAGTCGCCGCCACGCTCGACGGCCTGCGCCAGGAGGGCCGGCTTTGCCGCGACCGCGACGGACGCTACTGCTTGGGCGCGGCGCCGCCCGGCACGACCGGCATCATCGGCCAGCTCTACCACGATCCCAATGCGGGCCTATAGGGATCGGTAACCGGCTGGAATACCGGAGACAAGGCCGGCCATCGAGTCCGTAGTCTATTACCATACGGACATCGCCGGGATCGCTCCTTCCGTTGCCGGTACGCTGCTTTTTTCCCGCAGATTTTGGGCATCTTCAGCCCCGTCATGGGATTCGTAGTCGATCGTACCCACACCCGGTTGGCAAGGCACGCCCGTGGCTGCTGAGGCAATATGGCAGGCCTGCTCGAAAGAACCAGCCCGGCCCCGAATTTTGCTGGCTGATGGTTCCATACTTGCTCTGGTCAGCTATGCGGCAGCGTTGAAGTTCGCGATTTGGCGGCTGAACCCCTCACGCAGGCAGAGCGAAGAAATAAAAAAAAGGTGCTCGCGGGAGCGAGCACCTTTTTATTCCTAAAAATTAATTCCTGGCGGCGACCTACTTTCCCACACCGTTACCAGCGCAGTATCATCGGCCCTGCGGGGCTTAACTTCCGTGTTCGGGATGGGAACGGGTGTATCCCCCGCGGCACGGCCACCAGGAAAATCGAAGACAATTGCAAGGTTAGGCAACAGCCACAACAAATACGAGCGGGCGCTTCGGACATTGGGCCATAAAACCAGCAACACGCTGGATAAATTTTATGGTCAAGCCGAACGGCCGATTAGTACGGGTTAGCTGAACGCATTACTGCGCTTACACATCCCGCCTATCAAGGAGGTAGTCTACCTCCGGCCTTCATAGATCCCCGTAGGAACCTTGGGAGACCTTATCTTGGGGCGAGCTTCGTGCTTAGATGCCTTCAGCACTTATCCCTTCCGGACTTCGCTACCGAGCGGTGCCGCTGGCGCGACAACTCGATCACAAGAGGTCCGTCCACCCCGGTCCTCTCGTACTAGGGGCGGCTCCCCGCAAGTCTCCTGCGCCCACATCAGATAGGGACCGAACTGTCTCGCGACGTTCTGAACCCAGCTCACGTACCGCTTTAATGGGCGAACAGCCCAACCCTTGGGACCTTCTACAGCCCCAGGATGCGATGAGCCGACATCGAGGTGCCAAACCGGAGCGTCGATGTGAACTCTCGGCTCCGATCAGCCTGTTATCCCCGGCGTACCTTTTATCCGTTGAGCGATGGCCCTTCCACGCGGGACCACCGGATCACTAGGCCCAGCTTTCGCTCCTGCTTGACTTGTCAGTCTCGCAGTCAACCTGGCTTGTGCCCTTGCACTCCGCGGCGGATTGCCAAACCGCCTGAGCCAAGCTTTGGGCGCCTCCGTTACCGTTTAGGAGGCGACCGCCCCAGTCAAACTACCCGCCTGGCCATGTCCCCCGACCCGTTTAGGGCCGTGGGTTAGGGCGACAGAACGATCAGGGTGGTATTTCACTGGTGCCTCCCCCCAGCCCAAAAGCCGGGGTTCCTAGGCTCCCACCTATGCTACGCAGATCGTTCCGTTACTCATGACCAGGGTGCAGTTAAGGTGCACGGGGTCTTTCCGTCTAGATGCGGGCATCCGGCGTCTTCACCGGAACCACAAATTCGCCGAGCCACTCGCCAAGACAGTCGCGCTATCGTTACGCCATTCGTGCAGGTCGGAACTTACCCGACAAGGAATTTCGCTACCTTAGGACCGTTATAGTTACGGCCGCCGTTCACCGGGGCTTCAGATCAGGCCTTTGTCTGGATTGCTCCAA
>DATLSU010000021.1:0-9675 GCA_035533975.1 Patescibacteria group bacterium | reverse complement strand
TGCAATGGGAGGGACGTCGCTTCCAGATTCCGGCGCAACCGCACCGGTTCAGCTTCGCCGGGGCGCGCGTGCAACTCGTCCAGGACTTGGCCGGGCGCGTCGCCGTCTACCACGGCGACACAAAATTGCAGATCGAGGCCCGCTAAAAAAATAACGAGGGGGTGACATTTTCACTCGGCTGTTAGGGGTGACATTTTTACCTTGCTACAACAGCGGGAACATTGCTTGTCCATCTCTCACTGCTTTTCCTGGCCGTTCGGCCTGCCGAAGATCCGGGCATTGTATTCGGGCTGCCGAAGAACATCGATGCCGTCGTCGACCGTAGGCCAGTCTTGCGGCAACGCTTCGAGGACGCGTTCTTTGCCATTCGCTGAGGAGGGCAGCAACGCGAACGTAATAACCGGACGGCAAATCCGGTGCTAGTGTGGAGTCGGTTTGAGTTGCAATTCCCTGCGACGTCCTGCGGCACAGCTCGCCACCGCGCAGCGTAAGCTCTTTGTTGCGTTTCGCACTGCAATTTGCTGCGACACCGTGCGAGACCCGGAGAGCGATTTTGAGTCTCGCGCGTCTGCCAGTTCCGCCACTCGGCGCCTCATGCCAAACGACGCCGCCACCCGCCAGGGCGGCGTCGCGCGCGCGCCTCGTAGCCGTCCTCGGGCCCGGAATCGCCTGTCCAGCGGCTAGGGCGTGGTACATTGTGGGGCGATCAGGACTGGCGGAGAGGCTCACTGATGACCAGCCCGGCAACCGTCGACGTTTCCGAGTTGCTGGACGAGCAGAAGGTAGGCTCGTTCCAGATTCGCGTGCTGGTCTTGTGCGCGCTGGCCGTTCTGCTGGACGGCTTCAATGCGCAGGTGATCGGCTACGTCGCTCCCGCCCTCGCCGTCGGTTTGCATTTGAGCCAGCGAGAGATGGGTCCTGTTTTTGCCGCCAGCCTCGTTGGCGTCATGGTGGGCACCCTCACCCTGGGTCCTCTTGCCGACCGGATCGGCCGCCGCGGCATCATGATTGCGTGCACCCTGACATTCGGCGTTCTCTCGGCGGCCACCGCGCTCGTCAATTCATTCGAGGCCTTGTTCCTGCTCAGACTCTTTGCCGGCTTTGGCCTGGGCGGCGCGATGCCGAATGCCATTGCGCTCACCGCCGAGTTCAGCCCCCAGCGCAGCCGCGCAACCATGGTCATGACCATGTTTTGCGGGTTTCCGATCGGAGCGATGATCGCCGGCCTGGCCGCCGCGCCCATGATTCCGGCCTATGGCTGGCGCTCGGTTTTCGTGCTCTCGGGCGTTTTGCCGATTCTTCTGGTTCCGGTGCTGATCGTCGGATTGCCGGAATCGATTCGGCACTTGGTTCTCGAAGGCGGCAAATCACGCCAAATTGCCGCGCTGCTCGCGCGCATCGATCCCCGCCTCGTCTTTTCCGGCGAGGCCAACTTCATCATCAACGAAGAGCAGGTCACCCGGGCCGCCATCGGCAGCCTTTTCCGCCAGCGCCGCGCCCGGGCCACGATCCTCTTATGGATCGTTTTCTTTGCCAGCCTGCTGGACCTGTACCTGCTTTCGAGCTGGCTTCCCACCGTCTTTCACGACGCCGGATTGGCCCTGACGCTATCCATCGTGGCCGCGGCGCTTTTCCACGCGGGAGGAGCGGGCACCTCGATCGTGCTCGGCCGCTTCGTCGACCGGTTCGGCGCCTATCGCGTGCTCGCGTGGACGTATCTGCTCGGCGCGGTTGCCATCGCGCTGCTCGGTCCGGCGCGTTCCGCCGCCGGGATCATGATTTTGGCGTTCTGCGCGGGAATTGGCGTCATCGGCGGCCAGATGGGAGCCAATTTGGTGGCGGCGTCCATCTATCCGACGGCGATTCGCTCGACCGGCGTTGGCTGGGCGCTGGGCATCGGCCGCATCGGATCCATTATCGGTCCCTTTTTCGGAGCCTTCATGCTCTCGGGGCACTGGCCGATCGACACGATTTTTTTGGCTAGCGCGGTTCCTGCCATCGTGGGCGCCGCGGCCATCTACCTGATGGGCCGCGCGCAAAACGCAACCGAAGCGGCCGGCCGAAGCGGGCCGCTTCCGGCCCCGAGTGGCGTCGAGCCGCGCGGCGCGTAGCGACCGGGTGTGCGAGGATAGCATCGGTCGGGAGTTGATATACAATCCCCGCGCAGCCGGTCTGGTTCGGTAGATTTCAGGCCGTGGTTGTCCACCGGCGTCTTACGTCCCATGGGAGGCACAGCATGAAAATCGATGTTTTCAATCATATCTTTCCCAAAACCTTCTTCGACCGCATACAGAAACTACCCGAGCGCGGCGGGTCGATGAAGAAGCGCATCACGGAAATCCCGTCATTGGTCGATTTGGACGTGCGGTTTCGCGTGATGGACAGCTTCCCTGATTACGTCCAGGTCATTTCCAGCCCCTCGCCGCCGATCGAGGTCCTCGGTGATCCGCAGCATTCTCCTGAACTGGCCGAGCTGCTGAACGACGGTCTGGCGGAACTGGTCGGCAAGCACCCGGACCGTTTCCCGGCGTTTATCGCCACGCTGCCGATGAACAACCCCGATGCCGCCGTCGGCGAGATCGAGCGCGCCGTGGGAAAACTGGGCGCGACGGGCATTCAGCTCTATTCGAACGTCAACGGCCGCCCGCTCGACGAGCCGGAGTTCCTGCCGATCTTCGAGAAAATGGCCCAACTCGATCTGCCCATCTGGATTCATCCGGCTCGCCCGGCGACTTTTCCCGACTACCAGACGGAAAAGAAATCCAAATACGAGCTCTGGTGGGTTTTCGGCTGGCCCTATGAAACCAGCATCGCCATGGCGCGAATTCTCTTCGCCGGCTATTTCGATCGCTTCCCGAATCTGAAGATCATCACCCATCACATGGGCGCCATGGTTCCCTATTTCTCGGGCCGAACCGGTCCCGGGCTCGATCAGCTCGGCTCCCGCACGAGCGAGGAGGATCTGACCGTCTATCTGCGCCGCCTCAAGAAGCGGCCGCAGGACTATTTCAAGATGTACTACGCCGACACCGCTACTTTCGGCGCCAAGCACGCCCTGCAGTGCGGCCTGGAATTCTTCGGCGCCGATCACACCCTGTTCGCCAGCGATATGCCGTTCGATCCCGAAAAGGGGCCCGGCTACATTCGCGAAACCATCCGCTGCATCGAGGAGCTGCCGATTTCCGCCGAGGATCGCCAGAAAATCTACGAAGGCAACGCCCGCAAACTGCTGCGGCTGCGGGGCATGTAACGGACCTGGACGGCGCGGCGCGAGCCGAGGACTCACGGCTGGCCATTACGATGGGCCGCGGCGCGCCGCGCCCGTCACGCGCGCAAACACCCAAAAATCCCGGCCGCCGGCGGAGGCGCGGCAACCGCCGGCGAATTGCTCGCGTCGAACTGAACATCATAAACATTGGCAAACTCGGGGTCATCCGATGAAGGTTTTCAGGCCCAAAATACCCCTCCGCGCGCCCGTGGCAGCCTGCGCCCTGCTCGCGTTGTGCGCGGCAGCCGCCCTTGCCGCGCAAACCGTTCCTGGCGGCGCCCCGGCTCGGCCCCCCATCGCCCAACGCATCGAGGCGGCCGCCGAAGCCTATCGAACCGGCATCGCCAAAATCCCTATCGAAGTGGGGCAAACCGAGCGCTTTTTCGACGCCTCCGGCCATCTCAAGCGGACTCGCCGCTCCTCCTATCGTTACGCGTTCCCGGCCGCCAGCCCCCAGGCCGAGGCCGACGCCGAACTCTCCGACGGCGTCACGCTGCCGCTGGCTTTTCTACCCGGATCGATCCGTCACCTTTCCCTCCGCGCGGAAACACCGGCGGCCGGTCCCTGGATTCTGCATTTCAAGAGCACGCCATGTTCTCCGCCCGATGTGCACCGTCACTGGATGGAATCGAACATCGTCAGCCAGTGCGTCGAAGGGGAAGCGTTCGTCGATCCGAAAAGCGGCGCCCTAACCCGCATTCGGATGGAGATGGGCGGATTGCCGGTCGGGTTCCGCAGTCTGGCCTACCCGCGCGGCGTGATCGTCGTCGAACTTTACAACGACGCGACTTTTCGCCTGGTCCAGACCAGCGCCGGCGCAGCGCCGCAACTGGTTCCCGTCAAGGCCAGGTACGTCACCTACACCAACCGCGGGCGAACCGAGATCGACCAAACCTTCACGTTGCTGCCGGCGAGCCCGCCGGGACCGGGATCGCCATAGGGAAGGGTCATCGCCGGGCCACGCGCGCCCGGCCCTGCTTGGAACACGAATGCCGGGGAATAGGTGCGTTGCCGCTGGCATGCGCGGGCGAACCTTGGATAGAATCGAGAGTAGAACCGCGGGGCGGGTTCGAACCCGCCCGCGCGGCCCGGCAAGTTGCAATGAGCGAATCTCACGTTCCACTTCCGGCATTTCCCGTGCCGCCCATCCGCCCGCGGCGGCCCACCACCGGCGTGCGCGTGGGTCGCGTCATGGTTGGCGGCGGCGCGCCGGTCGTCGTGCAGTCGATGACCAACACCGATACCGCCGACCCCTCGACGACGGCCCGGCAATGCATCGAGCTCGCGCAAGCCGGCTCGGAAATGGTGCGCGTCACCGTCAACGTGCCCGAAGCGGCCGCGGCCGTGCCGGAAATCAAGCGGCGAATGCTCGACGCCGGCTGCCAGGCGCCGCTGATCGGCGACTTCCATTACAACGGCCACGTCCTGCTCGCCAAGTACCCCCTGTGCGCCGCCGCCCTCGATAAATATCGAATCAATCCCGGCAACGTCGGCAAGGGGGTCCGGCGCGACGAGCAGTTTTCGACGATCTGCAAGATCGCCGTCGATAACGGCAAGCCGGTCCGCATCGGCGTCAACGCCGGATCGCTCAACCAGGAACTGGTGATGCGGAAAATGCAGGAAAACACCGATCGGGACCTGGGCCGCGGCTCGGAAGAGATCATCAACGAATGCATGGTGCTTTCCGGGCTGGAATCGACCGAACTGGCTCTGGCTTCCGGCCTGCGGAAAGATCAGATCATCATTTCCTGCAAGATTTCGCGCCCCCAGGATCTCATCGCCATTTACCGCGACCTCTCGGCGAAAACCGATCAGCCGCTCCATCTGGGGCTGACCGAAGCGGGCATGGGCGCGAAGGGACTGGTCTGGTCGGCGGCCTCGATGGCGGTGCTGCTCGCCGAAGGGATTGGCGATACGATCCGGATTTCGCTGACGCCCCGGCCCGGCGGCGACCGCCGCGATGAAGTCTACGCCGCCTGCGAGCTGCTGCAGGCGCTCGGCCTGCGTTCCTTCGCGCCGTCGGTGACGGCTTGCCCCGGCTGCGGCCGCACCACCAGCAGCACGTTCCAGGAACTGGCCGAGCGGATTCAAGACTACATCCGCGAACGGATGCCGGAATGGAAGCGGCAATACGAAGGCGTCGAGGAACTGACACTGGCGGTGATGGGCTGCATCGTGAACGGGCCGGGGGAATCGAAAGCCGCCAATATCGGGATCAGCCTTCCGGGCACCGGCGAAGAACCGGCCTGCCCGGTCTACATCGACGGCCGCAAGGTCACCACGCTGCGGGGAACCTATGAGGAGCTTTCGGCCGCTTTCCGCGCGCTGCTCGAAGATTACGTGGCGTCGAAATATCCGCCCCGCTCGGACGCGGCGGCCGAACCGGCCTCTTCGCCCGCCCCAGCCGCCAGCTTCCGGATCGTTTCCTAGCCCGCGTCTCCGGAAAAAACAAGCCTTAAAAAAACATCATCCTCATTCGAGTGCCTGCCCGGCCGGCCGCCGCATGCCGCGCTCGCCCGCGGCGCGGCAAGGTTGCTTAGGCCACCGATCCCTCGAAGAAATCGAGGGCGCCGCGATTTTCCGCTTTCAGCAGTAGAACCCGCGCACCAACGCCGCGGCGGGTAAACTGCTCGGCCAGCCTCTCGCCGATCTCGGCGGCGTTCCGGCGGGCCATCGCCATGACCGACGAGCCGGCGCCGCTCAGGAAAACGCCAAGCAGATCGGGATGGCGAAGCTCGAAGCAGGCTTCCAACCCCGGCACGAGCGGCGCGCGGTAAGGCTGATGCAGCCGGTCGAGGAATAGCTCGGGGTCGATTTGAAATTTTCCGGAAAAGCAGGTGGCGACCAGCAGAGAAAGACGCTGGAGGTTGGCGACGGCATCCTGGCGGGCGTAGGAAGCGGGAAGGACGCCGCGGGCGCGCTCGGTCGAAAGCTCGCGGTCGGGAACAACGGCGATGAAATCCAGGTCCGCAGGCAGCGTGGCGCGCGCGAAACGGATCTTCCCTTGCGCGTCCTGCGCGCTAACCACCATGCCGCCGTGAAGGGCGGCGGCAATGTTATCGGGATGGCCTTCGAGTTCGGCGGCCAGCTCGAGAACGAGTTCGGCATCGAGCGGCCGGTCGAGATGTCTAGCTACCAGCAAAATGCCCGCGACAATCGCCGCGGCACTCGATCCGAGCCCCCTCGCCATCGGGATTTCATTCTCGATTTCGATTTCCCCGCCGGCAATTCCGGCTCCGGCGCGCCGGGCGGCGGCGAGAGCGGCGCGGGCGATGAGGTTCGATGAATCCAGGGGAACCAGTTCGGCGCCGGGGCCTTGGTAGCGGCAGCGGAATTCGCCCGACCGGCCGAGCCGTCCGCGCACCTTCAAATACAGGTTCACCGCCAGGCCGGCGCAATCGAAGCCGCAACCCAAGTTGGCCGAGGTCGCCGGAACGACGATCGACGCGTCCTCGCCAGCCATCAGTGGGCAGCCGCGGGAACGCCCACCTCGGCAAGCAACGCTTCGAACGCGGCCAGGCGGGGCTCGACGGCGGGAAGAAGTTGCGTGCGGCCGACCAGGGCTTCTGTGGTTTTCAGGCCGTTGCCGGTGATGGCGAGCACGGTGGTTTCGCCGGGACGAATGCGTCCCTGCGCGACGAGCTTGCGCGCGACGCCGACGGCGACTCCGCCCGCGGTCTCGGTGAAGATGCCTTCGGTTTCCGCCAGCAGTTGCATGCCTTTGATGATTTCTTCGTCGCTAACGTCCTCGGCCCAGCCGCCGGTCGCGACGATCGTGTCGATGGCCTCGTGCCCGTCGGCGGGATTTCCGATGGCCAGCGAGTGGCAGATCGTGTGGGGCTTTTGGGGCTCGGGGAACTTCAAGCCCTGCTTCACGGCGCTCGAGATCGGCGAGCAGCCGGTCGCCTGCGCGCCGAAGAATTTCACCGTCTTGGGCTCGACCAGGCCGAGGGCGGCCAGTTCCCCAAAACCCTTGCGCATGCGGCTGATCAGCGCCCCGCCCGCCATCGGCACGACGACGTTGTCGGGCAGACGCCAGCCGAGCTGCTCGGCGATTTCAAAGGCCACCGTTTTCGATCCCTCGGCGTAGTAGGGCCGCAGATTGATGTTGACCAACCCCCAGTGAAACTGGTCGGCGACGAGCGAGCAGAGGCGGTTAACCTGGTCGTAGTTGCCGTTGATCGGCACCACGCGGGCGCCGTAGACGGCGCTGGCGACAATCTTGGTTTGCTCGATTCCGGCCGGCACAAACACCCAGGCTTCCAGGCCGGCGCGCGCCGCTTGCGCGGCCACCGCGTTGGCCAGGTTTCCGGTCGAGGCGCAACCGACGACGCGCAAACCAAACGCCTTGGCGCGCTCGAGCGCCACGGCAACCACGCGATCCTTGAAAGAGAGGCTTGGCATGCAGATCGAATCGTTTTTGACGTAGAGCCCGGGCAAGCCGAGCTGTTTGCCGAGCCGGGGCGATTCGAGCAGGGGCGTGAAGCCGACCGGCAGATCCGGCCGCGCGTCGGCGGGAATCGGCAGCAGCTCGCGGTAACGCCACAGGCTCGCCGGACGCGCCGCAATCATCTCGCGCGTCAGACGCCCGCGCAGGCTCGCCACATCGAAAGCGACCTCGAGCGGGGCAATACACTCGTCGCACATCGAGACGGGCGCGTTCCCCAAGTGCCGGCCGCACTGCCGGCAATGTAATTCGTAGGCTTCGCTCACGATCCACCGCCTTTCGGTTTTGCGGCGGCGGGAACCCTCCGCCAAGCGGAACACTCCCGGCGCACGACGTTCCGAGCGTGGGCAGAGACTGTTTTCAATGAGGGCTAACGTCTCATGTCCCCCGAACTCGGGGCGGGAATTGGCACCGCGCTCGGTTTGCCGCCGAGCCGGTTGCCGTGGCGTCGTCGGGCCCGTTCCCTCGGCCACTCTTCATGAGACCCAGGCGGGATACAACCTGAGTCTACGAGTAGGAAATAGAATAGCGGAGGCCCTGCCACTAGGCAAGCGCGATCGCGCCAGTGGCGCGGCGCGCGGATTGAAAAGCAAAAAATTGGCGTCGAAAGGAGCGCGCGAAAATCGCGCCGCCTTCCGCTGGCCGGTGCGGTCGCCCGGCGGGCGCCGGCGCGATGGCCGCAAAATTCGAAATGAAATTTAATCACCGGGCAGCCGCCATGCGCCGCATGCGGCGGGGCACGGAACGAGCGCGAGCGAGCGCCAGCGATTCGCTCGCAACGAAAAAAAACGAATCAATTCGCGTCCATCACCCCCGCTCTGCCCGCCGATTTTCGAAATCCGGAAAAGCGGTGGCCGAGATAGACGTTTAGTTTTTTTATCAACAACGAAATTCCTCTATTGCACGCGCGGATTTTCTTGCGTATGGTTTAGTTGCGCGCGCAAGCGCGCGGTATCTTTTTCGAGAGGAGCGTGTATGGCCAAGAAAAAGGCAAAGAGCGCCAAGAAAGCCAAACCGGCGCGGAAGGCTCCGAAGAAAAAAAGGTAGCGCGAAGTAGCTCGGCTGCGGGCCCTGCGCCTGCGGCCTGAGTCTGTTTCTTCAGCGTTTGCCTTACGCCACCGCCCGGGACGCCGACAGGCGTTCCGGGCGGTGGCGTCCATGACCGCAACAAAAATGATTTTCCCCTCCCGTATTCCACTCTGCAGTTCTTCCCCTCGAATCTGCCGCGGCATCCCTTCCGATGCCTGAGCGATAAAATGGAATGTGATGCCGGCAAGCCGCATTCGAGCGCAGCGATGGCCTGCCCGTTCCGCACTGACCGTGTGGGTGGCTTTCATCATGCTTGCCGGAACGTGCGCGCGCCGGCTCGAGGCCGTCGCCAATTTATCGCTCGCCGGGTTCAATTGGGCCGGGAGCCTTCCATCTGAATAATGTGGCAGCCAGCGCCAATACGTTGCCGACTGGCGCACAGGCTATCCTTTTAACGTTGTGGGGGATTCGAGGCGGCTTCGACAACATCACGGGCCGGCGAAAGTCGTCAACAACATCGATTCTCCCTCATTTCTCACCTTCGAGCAGGCGCAAGGGCGTGCCTTTACGGGCCGCATCCGCTTTCTCGGCCGCAAATAGCCGCCGCGGGGCCCGTGCGGCATGGCCGTTGCGAGCCGCACGGCGCCACGCCGTCCCCCCCCCATGAAAGAAAGAGATGGTTCTCAGCGGGTCTTCCACTGTTGTAGCAAGGTAAAAATGTCACCCCTAACAGCCGAGTGAAAATGTCACCCCCTCGTTATTTTTTTAGAGGGCCTCGATCTGCAATTTTGTGCCGCCGTGGTAGACGGCGACGCGCCCGGCCAAGTCCTGGATGAGTTGCACGCGCGCCCCGGCGAAGCTGAACCGGTGCGGTTGCGCCGGAATCTGGAAGCGACGTCCCTCCCATTGCACGACGTTGTCGTTGCTGACG
>DATLSU010000020.1:0-90333 GCA_035533975.1 Patescibacteria group bacterium | reverse complement strand
ATTACGGACAAATGAGGAAGGTTTGGAAGGCCGTTTCTGGCCCTAAGCGACACCAAAGAAAGCATTTAGTGTTTTGGCCCTTCTAGTTCGGGACCAGGAGGTCGGAGGTTTCCGCCTTCGCGCCGGCTTCGGCTGATTTCGCCTGCGGGCTCAGACGCCCGCACTGCGGCTCAACAAATCCTCTCGCCCGACCACTCCTCTCACTCACCTTCGCTGGGCTTCTGGGTTCTGGTCCACACCACCGTCCCAACGAACCCGCTATCCCTGCAGCCTGCAACGATCAAGCACGCAAGATGAGCGGCTCCCATGCAACAACTGAATTCTTGCGGGCACACGGAAGAAGGGCGGGATTGCGTGCGGCTGCCCAAGCCGGGAACCGCCCGAGAGCCATGTGGATTGCCGGGGGAGAGGGATTTGTAGTTTCAGCCGGTGCCGGTCAGCCGTTTATTAGCTTGGCCACCACGTCTGCGGCGCTATAGATCTGCCCATCGGCGGGCAGAAAGCGCGCGATTCCGGTCAAGTCGTCCCCGGAGGTCACCAGGCCTTTTTCAACGTATTTCTTGCTCCGCGCTTGAGGGTGGCCAATGTTGGCCATCAGTGCGTTGCACAGGCATTTTCTCCCTGCCGTGTTCTCCGGATTCCCGCCTTTTGAGACGTATACCGTTACCGGCTCCGCCGGGCAGCGGTAATCAATCGCGCCCGCGGCGGTGTAGTAGGGCTCGCGCAGATACCCGAGATCGCAGATGCGAGGCCTGGCCGAATAGACTTCGGCCTCGGATATCGTGCCCTCCAAATGCGCGACCTTGAACGGGAACTTCGTCGGAGAGGCCACGGGATCGGTGGATACTCGAATATCGCCGGAAACAACCTTCTTCAAAAGCGCCTGCTTGTAGTCGTCCCTCAATCCCGACTCGGCACAGTAGGCGAATGCGGTTCCGACCTGAATTCCCGCGGCGCCGGCCGCCAAAGCTTCCCTCAGCTTTTCGGGGGCCCCGTATCCTCCAGCCAGCCAGAAGGGCAGACCCAGTTCCCGCATTTTTTCAAAGTCAACCCTGTCGCGTTCTCCATAGACGGGTTCCCCGGCCTGGCTGAGCTGAGGCTTTCCCCTGGGCGGCGCATTGTGTCCCCCGGCCGTCGGGCCCTCGACGATGAATCCGTCCACCCTGCCGTTGGCCCGTCTGGCCATGGTTGTGGCCAGGGTATTCGAAGAGACGATGGCCAAAAACCGGGGACGGATCAGCGGCGGAAGATCGCGCTCCATAAATTCCCGTGGAACAAACGTCATCGTCGCATCCCCGATTTCCTGCGCTCCTGTCACGGACAGGGGATAGGTCGCCTGGTCGTGACTGGCGAAACGATCGAGCACGCCGGGAATCTTGAGCGGAACACCGGCGCCCATCAACACGTAACCCACGCCCGCAAGCATGGCGCCGTAAATCGAAGGCAGGTGCGGAATCTGGATTTTTTCCAGATAGTTGATCCCCACCGGATTGTCATGGCCTTCACGGGCCAGAAACACCTCGACAAAGTTCGCAATGATGCAAAGCTCTTGGAGCTCCCGAGGGCTGTCTTTGGCGTGCATCGGCAGCGCCTTGTAGGACCCGCTCTCCGGCTTGCCGCCACTGAGGTAATAGGTCCGCCAGGCGCGCTCGGCCATCCCGGGGAAGGGGAAATGATCGAGGCCCCGGCGCATATGGCCGCCAGGGTCGCCATCCTGCAGGCGCCGGGCGAAAATCGTCTCCAAAGCAGTCCCGGAAACAACCCCGAGTTGACCGATGCGGGATACGGCCTGCGCGAGCTGCCAGTTGGAGATGCCCACGCCCATACCGCCCTGAATGATCCTCGGGTAGCTGGTCATCGCGAGAGCCCGATTTTTACCTGCTCGAAGAATTCCATCTGCAAGAGGTTGCGCCGGCTGTGTGAATATGCGGAAGGAGATCCGCCCAAAATCGCGTAATTATACCTGCTCGCGCGTTGTCGCGCTGTAACAGAGGTCACGCAATCGTGTCGCGGTCCTATATTTAACCGAAGGACGACACACGGGGAAATCGCCTTTCATCTAACGATACACAGGTCCTCCCTTCAAATATAGATGCGACTCAGCGTGTATTGCACCGGATTATTGGGGCGTTCCATCGACCCCTTTCATGCAGCGGCCCCGAGCGCAAGGAGGCGACAGCGTCGCGAAAGCCTTCCGCCGAAAACCCGGCCCGCCGGGGCCTACGGAGATTCCATCGGACACTCCCGGATGCGACAGGATGGGTCTCTCCAGGCGACCCGCAAGGCGGTGCAAGGTTCCGGTTGACAGATTGCGCGCGTAGCACTACAGACATACCATCTGCGCTGCTGGCATCCCTGCGCCGCGCGCTGCGCCGGCGCAGGCTGGGCGCTCTTTGTGAGCGCGCCCGCTCGACGGAGGGGAACACATGGCGGCTCTCTGCCCCAGGTCCGACATCGATCTCTACACCGACGAGGCGCTGCTCGACCCCTATCCGCTCTACCGCGAACTGCGCGACACGGGACCCGTCGTGTGGCTGGAGAAATACGGCGTGTACGTGCTGCCCCGTTACAAGGAAGTCAAGGAAGCGATGACCAATTGGGAGGTGTTTTCCTCCGCGCGCGGCGTGATGCTGAATCAGCAGATGAACGACACGCTGCGCGGCATCGTGCTCTGCTCCGATGAGCCCGAGCACGGGAGGCTGCGGCGAGTGATTGCCAAGCCGATCACCGCTCAGGCCGTCACCGCATACGCGGAGCTGATTACGCGCGAAGCCGACGCGCTGGTCGAGCGCCTGGTGGCGCGCAAGCGCTTCGATGCGGCGACCGATCTCGCGATGTACCTGCCCGCGACCATCGTATCCAAGCTCGTAGGACTGCCCGAGAAGGGACGCGAGCGGATGTTCGAATGGGGAGAAGCGAACTTCCAGTGTTTCGGACCGCTCAACGCGCGCACGGTGGCCGCCTTCGAGACGGTGAAGGAGATGATGGACTACGCATTTACCCAGTGCACGCGCGAGAATCTGAAACCGGATGGCTGGGCGCGGATGATCTGGGATGCCGCCGATCGCGGCGAGATTCCCGCCGACCGGCCGCCGGTGATGATGAACGACTACATGGGGCCCAGTCTCGATACCACCATCTTCGCAACCAGCAGCGCCATCTGGCTGTTCGCCCGGAACCCCGGCCAGTGGGAGGCGCTGCGCGCGGACCCGTCGCTCGTTCCGCGCGCGATCAATGAAGTCTTGCGCATCGAGTCGCCCTTGCAGGGATTTTCGCGGATGACGACTCGCGACGTCGAAATCGACGGCGTGACGGTGCCGCGCGATTCCCGCGTGATCGTGCTCTGGGGTTCCGCGAATCGGGACGAGCGCAAGTGGCAGGACCCTGAGCGATTCGACATCCGGCGCAATAACGGCGATCACCTGGGATTCGGGCTCGGCGTGCATGTGTGCGTGGGCATGCATCTGGCCAAGCTCGAGATCAGCGCATTGCTCGGCGCGCTGCTCAAACGCGTCGCCCGGTTCGAGCTGGGCGAGACCCGGCGAGTGATCCACAACATGATGCGGGGGCTGTCGAAAGTCCAGGTGACGGCCCACCGAGCCGGCAGCCGTAGCATATGATCGCAGGGCCCTCTGTTTTGCACCGGTTCGTGCACGGGAGGGGATGATCTTCGCACCATTTTGTGGTGGAATATGACCCGCCCGGCTACCGGCTGCGGAATTTCAAGACAAGAACAACGATTACGAGCCAGAGGACGAGCTGGAAGGCATAGTTGAGCTGGAAGAACCTGTCGTGAATGCCGATCGCACGGACGAGCATCAAACCGTTTCCAGCGGCGATCAGAACCGACATCCAAAGACTCACGTCCCTGGCCGTCTTGTTTTTCGAAAGTTTCCAGATCTGCGGAATGGTTGAAATGACGAAAAGAACGATCGCAATCGTCGAGAGCAGGTCTACGTAGCCCGGCATGCGGTTAGTCTAGCAGGCCTCCTTTCCCCGCGTGCCGCCGGAACGGACCAGAGCGTTTTACGCTCTACGGCCAGCCAGGCCAGGGCCTTAGTCGGTTTCGCGGGGCTAAAAACGCGGGGCCGAACTGCCCGATTTAGCGGGAAGCACGACCGGGAAAAATCCTTGGTGCTGCCGGGCCGGCAAAAGCAAGATAGTCCGGGCATTGCATTCCGCCTTGCGCTGGCAGGCGCCGCATGCGCAAGGGCGAAATATTGGCGGCGCTGCCAGGCCGTTTGAAATCCGAATTTCAAAAGGGCCACGCGCCCCCAGTAAAGTGAGGAGTCCATGTCCCCAACGATACAGAAGCCTGACCATCCCTGCATCGTGATTCCTGGAATCAAAGGAACCGGCCTGGCAAACATCTATTCGCTCCCGCCCGCGACCACCTGGTCCGCGTGGGAGGCCGCGGACCAGTCCCTGGGAGACGTGGACTTTGAAAGTCTTTCCCTCGACGCCGCCGCGCAAGCCGACAGCGCCGCCGATGTGGTGAACAGGGCTACTCAGCTCCTGGCGATCGCCTACGGAAGTTTCGCGCGAGGCTTGCGCGGCCGGAGCGGCCAGCCGGTTTACCTCTTCCCTTACGATTGGCGCTATTCCAACGTTCGCGCCGCCGGCCGTCTGGTGAATTTCGTTCGCATGCTGCAACAAAAGAGACCGAAGCAAACGCAGTCCGCGCCATGGGACAAGACTTTTGATTTCGCCTGCCATAGCATGGGCGGACTCGTTTTTCGCCAATTCCTCGCCGCTTGGCGCCACGCTTGGCCGGGCGATCCGCTGCCGGTGAACCGGATCGTCTTCATTGCCACTCCGCATCTGGGATCGTTGGATGCGGTCGAAGCGATGATTCGTGGCGAAACGTCTCTCTTCGATGGGCGCAAAGAGCTGCGGAAGCTGGCGCGAACGTTCCCCGGAGTCTACGAACTGCTGCCCAATCCCAAGCTGGCGAGAACGGTGATCCAGAACGAAAACGAGCTGGACATATTCGATATCAACAGCTGGCAGGAAAATGTAACTCCGGACCCGCAAGACCCGGAGGATTTCAATGTGGAACAAAGGCACCTGACGGCCGCGCGCGACTTCATAAATGAATTGCCGGATGTCAGAAGTCCGGAGATTGGTTTGGCCGGGCGCGCTTTCGTGATCTACGGCACGGGCGGCGAAACTCTACGAACCGTTACCGTGCTTGAATGGCAAGACGGCACGAAGAATTGGTATGACTTCGACCACGCGAAGTGCGCCGACGGCGATCAAGTTGTGCTCGTGGAATCGGCCAGATTAGCGGGCATTGCGTCGCTCGAAATCAAAAAGGCGGATGTATCGTTCTTTAGCTTGAAATCTCACATGCTCGGGTCGTTGCATGCGTTCCTGCCCTCGATGGACGAGGTTTGCTCGGCCACCTCGCGGTTTTTCGCCGGCTTGACGGGACCGGCTTTACTGCCGAAGGGCGTGGACCCGAAGCAATTCCATCCTGCTTGAGCTATCTCGCCAGCCGAGCCGCGCGCTCCGCTTCAGGCCAGACCAGCATCGTTCCATTTGGCGCCCTCGGATCATCGCTGCCCCGCAAACGTTGCCCATCCGTGTCGAATACGCGATTGACATTGTTTCAAGCGCAGCGCCGTTTCCCGTGACTACGATCTGCCGGGCAGGCGGTGACAGCAAAGGTTAATTCGGAACCTCCGCGTCAAGGCCCTGTTCCATCATCGTTCCTTCCGTTCCGGCATGGAACATGCAGATGGCCTACATATCACACGCGTTTCTCCGGCCGCAGCCAACCACCAATGTTTAAGAGCACATGCAAGTGTGGAGAACCACGTGCCCTATTACTTCAAAATGGGCATGATTGGTGAAGAACGGCCGAAAGTAGCGCGGAACGCCATTCCCTTCGAAGAGGCATTCCGCGTCTTCGTGGATTGGCACTCCCGCCGGATCCCTATCCAAATCTCTTTCCTCGGCCCGTCTGGACTCACGGAGACGATGCTGACATCGATTCATGGCCTCGTCACCAAGCTCGATTCGCAGGGAATCGTCACCGTCTCGGGCAATGGATGCGAAATCACGCTGAGCTTGCACGGCGGTGAGTTCTCCTATGCAAACGGCGCCCAGCAAGGCCAGCAACCCCGCCCCGCTCCCGGCCAAGACCCGGTTCTCCAGTTGACATTCCCGAGCGGCGCAGTCTGCCTCATCTTCCCATCGCCCCCTGTGGAAAGCTCGCCGGAAAGCCAGCCTCGCACGAGCGCTTTCCGGTGGCTGCGAAACAAACCGGACATCCTGGCCGGGCGCAAACGCTCGCGTAAGAATCCACCGGCGGACCTTCCCGCCAAGCCGCTCGCCAGGCGAAATATTTTGGTGGACGTTCGCAATGGCGAGGCGAACATCGTGGAATTGATCGGGGCGAGGAATGGAGGCAACCGAATCCGCCGTCTGAAGGAGCAATTCCTTCCGAACGCGACCCGCATGCAGGCGGAGCGTCTCAAACGGCAGATCGTTCACGCTGAAAATGGCGGGGCTTACACCCTGGATGGACTGTACCAGCCGAAAACCGAGTCCTCATTCTCTGACCTGCTCCAATTCGTCGAGGAGCTTGAAGAACACGATGGCCCGAGCGCCTGGGACCGTCGCCGCCACTCCCGCTGATGACGATCCCCTCCCGAGACACATCGCCCGATTCCATTACGACCGCCATATGAGGCAGTGGCGGCGCGCTCCTGGCAGCTCGGGAGCGGGCGAGTCCACGGCAAGAAAGCAGTTGCGTTCTCCGGCTTCCCCCTGTATCGTAGTGGTCATGGCAACGAGCTTGCGTCGGAACTGTGCGGCAAACATGTGTTGTAGCTGTTGCTGCGGGTGCTCTGGCGCGGGGAGGCTCGTTACCTAGCAATCCGTAATCATCGAGCCGCAGTCAAGCCCACCGCCAGAGCAACTGGCCGGTGGGTTTTTTGTTGTTTATCTCTTTTCGAAGGGGATCGGCAGACCATGGCGCACGAAACAGTCAACCTCGTTGGCGAATATCGGCCGCAAAATCCACAGCCGGTACTTCCGCAACCTTTCGATGGGACCCGGATCAGCCATCTGCGCGCCCTCGAGGCCGAAAGCATCTACATCCTGCGGGAAGCCGCGGCGGAGTTTGCGCGGCCGGTGATGCTGTATTCGATTGGGAAGGATTCGTCGGTGATGCTCCGGCTGGCCCAGAAAGCCTTCTTCCCCGGCAAAATTCCCTTCCCCCTCCTGCATATCGACACCAGCTACAAGTTCCCGGAAATGATCGAGTTTCGCGACCGCTACGCGAAGCAGGTCGGAGCGGAGCTGATCGTCCATCAGAACCGGGAGGCGCTCGCGCAGGGCGCCAATCCCTTCGCGCTCGGAACCCAGAAATGCTGCGGCTTGCTGAAAACCAAGTCGCTGCTCGACGCCCTGGGCGAGGGCGGCTTCGACGCCGCTTTTGGAGGAGCGCGGCGCGATGAGGAGAAATCCCGAGCCAAGGAACGCATCTATTCCTTCCGCGATTTGTACGGACAGTGGGACCCGAAAAACCAGCGGCCGGAATTGTGGAACATCCTGAATTCCCGGATGGACAAAGGCGAGAGCATTCGCGTCTTCCCCCTCTCGAACTGGACCGAGCTGGACGTCTGGATGTACATCCACATCGAGAAAATTCCCATCGTGCCCCTCTATTTCGCGCGCGAGCGGGAGGTCGTCGACCGGAACGGCTCTCTCGTCCTGGTCTATTCGAAAGACACCCTTCTGCCGGGCGAGAAAACGCAGCGCGTGAAGTGCCGCATGCGTTCGCTCGGCTGCGTGCCGTGCACCGGGGCAATCCGCTCCGAGGCGGACACGGTACCGAAGATCGTCGAGGAAATGATCTCCTTTCGCCGCTCCGAGCGCGAAAACCGCGTCATCGATCACGACGAGGAAGGCTCGATGGAGATCAAGAAGCGGGAAGGCTACTTTTGATATTTTCCAGTCCGGAGATCGAACTCGGCGACGGCTTCGCCGCCTTCCTCGAGCGGGACTTGAACAAGGATCTGCTGCGCTTCACCACCGCGGGAAGCGTCGATGACGGCAAGTCCACGCTGATCGGCAGGTTGCTGCACGATTCCAAGGGGGTTTACGAGGATCAGCTCGCCTCGGTGAAGAAGAGCCGGATCAACCGCTCCGGAGGAGCGATCGATTTTTCCCTGCTCACCGACGGGTTGCGCGCCGAGCGCGAGCAAGGGATCACGATCGACGTCGCCTATCGGTATTTCAGCACGTCGCGAAGAAAGTTCATCATCGCCGATACGCCAGGCCACGAACAGTACACGCGGAACATGGCTACCGGCGCCTCGACCGCCGACCTGGCCGTGATCCTGGTCGACGCCACCAAGGGCCTGCTGCCGCAGACCCGCCGCCACCTCTACATCGCATCGCTTCTCGGCATTCCCAACGTTCTCGCCGCGATCAACAAGATGGACCTGGCCGGATACCGGGAAGACGTTTTTCGCAACCTGGAGGCGGGCTTCATCGAACTGGCCGGCCGCCTGGGAGTTCCCTTCGTTCAATGCATTCCCATCAGCGCGCTGGAAGGCGACAACGTCGTCGAGCGCAGCGGGCGAATGGGGTGGTATTCGGGGCCGACGCTGCTGGGCCATCTGGAAACCGTGGAGATCCCCCGCGCCGAGCAGGCCGAGAGCCTGCGCTTTCCCATTCAGTTCGTCATCCGGCCCGACGCCACGTTCCGCGGCTTTGCCGGACGCGTGGCCAGTGGAGAGATCCGCCCCGGCGACGCGGTTGTCGCGCTTCCCTCGGGACGGCAAACGGTCGTCGAATCGATCGTCAGCTACGACGGCAACCTCGATCGCGCCGGGCCGGCTGAATCCGTCGTTTTGACGCTCCGGGATCAGATCGACTTGAGCCGCGGAGACATGCTGGTTGCCCCCGATGCCCCGCCGCAGGTATCCAGCCGCTTCTCGGCCATGGTCGTTTGGCTCAACGCCCAGCCGCTCGTGGCGGGCCGAACCTATCTCCTGAAACATGCCGGACGCCACGTCAAGGCCAAGGCGGCGCGGATTCGCTACGCCGTGGATGTCAATACCTTGGCTCACCAGCCCTGCCGCCGCGTCGAAATGAACGACATCGCCGCCGTCGAGATCGAAACCACCAGCCCCTTGTACTTCGATTCCTACGATCTCAACCGGACGACGGGCAGCTTCATTCTGATCGACCCGCTCTCGAACGCGACCGTCGGAGCCGGCATGATTCGCGAAGACATCTCGCAGCAAAACGCGGACGCCGCCTGGCGCGACCCGCTCGAAGTTTGGTCGCGGAACGGAAACGTGACGCGGGAGGAGCGCTTCCGGCGCCATCGCCACCGCTCCGCGGTCTTTTCCATCACCGGCGATCTGCCGTTCGCGGAGTTGCTGGACCGATCGCTTTTCGAGCGAGGCTTCGAAACCCTTATCGTCAAGAGCGAGGAATTGCCCCCGGATGCTCTTCGGCTTTTTCTGCCGCGATTGCTCTCGGCCGGAATCCTGGTCATTTTGTGGAGCGATGGCAACTCCCCGCGCGGATCGGCTTCGCTCGCGAGCATGATCGATGATCCCGTCTTCGAGATTTCGCCCGACGGATCGGACGGGTTCGAGGAGCCGCTCGACCGGGCGCTCGCCTTTGCGGAAACGCTCCGAACCGGCGAATCGGGAAGGACAGGTGAAATCGAATGACCGCATTCGAGCAGTTGCCCAACATGGAAAACTGGGGCGCCGAGCAGATTCTCACCCATCTCCTCGATGGCCGGGGGGAATCGCGGGCGTGCATCACGTGCAGCTTTCAGGCCGAAGACATCGTCGTTCTCGATCTGCTGCGGAAGCGTTTGCCCGGCATTCCCGTCCTGTTCCTCGATACCGGCTATCACTTCCGGGAAACCTACGAGTTTCGGGACAAGCTCGAGCGGGAATGGAACCTGGCGCTGGTCAATGTCCTGCCGCGGCAAACGGTCGCTCAGCAGGAGTCGGAACTGGGAATCCTCTACCGGGAAGACCCCGGCAAGTGCTGCCATCTGCGCAAGGTCGAACCCTTGATGGAGGCGCTCGAGCCCTTTGACCTCTGGTTCACCGGACTCCGCCGGGAGCAATCCCCGACGAGGAAACATTTGCGAAAGGTCGAGCAGCACCGTCTGCCCACGGGAAGAACCCTGCTGAAGGTCAGTCCGCTGGCCGATTGGACCTCGGGACAGGTGTGGGAATACACGGCCGCGAACAAGCTCGCCTATCTGCCGCAATACGACCGCTCCTACACGAGCATCGGCTGCGAGCCATGCACCGCCATACCGGCCGATCCGAACAATCCCCGCTCGGGAAGGTGGGGCGGGCAGAAGCTCGAGTGCGGCATCCACACGTTTTCAGAAAAGGTGGAATGACCCGGGCCGCGATCGGGTTTGTTATCGCGGTTGCGGTCGGCTTGACTGGTATCGGAAGTGGCAGCTTCACGGTTCCCGCCCTCTTGCTGATTGCCGGCCTGCCCGCCACTGAAGCGGTAGGAACCGCTTTCGTTTTTGGCGGCGCACTGCGCATGCTGGCTGTGCCCTTCTATCTGGCGTTTCGCCAAATGCATTGGCGTTATCTTCGCCTCTTATTGCTCGGAGCCGTGCCGGGCCTCGTGCTGGGGATGTATATGTTGCGCTTGCTCTCGGCCCACGGAGAAAATCCGCTGGTCACGGTTCTGCTCGGCGTGCTACTCGCCGCTTCCTCCAGCATTACTTTCATCCCGCGCGCTCAGAGGCGGGATTTCGTGGCGAAAAACTCCCGGTGGCTGCCGTGGCTCGCTTTCCCCATCGGTGTCGAAAACGGATTCTCCTCAGCCGGCGCGGGCGCGCTGGGCACCGTCTTATTGCTCAATTATTCGGAAATGACGCCGGCCCAGGTCGTCGGCACCGACATCCTGTTCGGCCTCGTCCTGTCGGCCATCGGAAGCGGAGTGAACTGGAGATTAGGCACCATTAGCGGTCATGTTCTCCTCCAATTTCTTGCCGGAGGCGTGCCTGGGGTCGTCGTCGGGTACCTGCTCTCAAAAGGAGCCACTACGCGGAAATTGAAGACGGCGGTGGCATTGATTGCCCTGTGCGCGGGTCTTTTATTGGTGTGGACGGGCGGGCGGACGCTTGTAAAAAAACACCGAAGCCACGCGTCGCGCTTCGCCGTGCTGCCCGTCGTACCGATGTCTATCGTTTGATCGTCGCGCATCCCTTTCGACCGCCGTTTTTTCCAACATCGATTTTGGGATAACTCGTGGTCAACGGTCAGCGACGGCCGTCGTAGGTAGGTGAGAATTTCGCCGCGGAGCTCATTGTAGGCCGGGATTGGGCTGTGGGTCGAGATTGGGCTGCGGGGCGGGGCGGGGCACCGTGGCCATGCTCGGACCTGCGGACGGCGGCAGGTCGTTTGCTGAAGTGGAATCGGGTGCTGAAGCGGAACTGGGTGCCACATCGGCAAGGGCCGTCAGCGGAGCGGCGCAACTCATGCGTTCTGTTGCCTGCTGGAGGCTGACCCTCTGATTCGTGGTCGAATCGAGAATCCCGGAAAGCGCCCAACGGTACGGAGGCGGATCGCCAATTTGGGCTCCGCCGCCGGGAACGAACGCAAATTGCAGGTGCTGGCCGTTGTAGGAAAGAACGCGGAATGGAATCGGCGGGCGGGGATCGTTGTTGGCCGTCGAAACGTCGCGGTCGGGAGCGCCGCAACTGCGAATCAGCGCTTGGGCCTGATCGGCCGCTCGCGCCGCTGGAACCGTGGCGGCGTGAACGGTAGCCTCTGAAATCGAAGCTTTCAACAATTCGCCTCGGAACTGGCCGGAGATGGCCCAAACGCACGGTCCCCCGAAAACAAGCGAAACGGCAACCAGCAGAGATGCCGTGCCGGGATGGCGGCGCCGCGCTGCCCGGGAGATCGGCACAAGGCACTTCGGGCAATAGAGCGCGTTCTCGCCTACTTTCTCACCGCAATAGGAGCAGCCACTCATGTCGCCTCGTTCACTTCCGACATACTATCCGAAAGTGATTCCAAGAGGAATCGAAAATTTACTTGAACGCCACGGCATGGTACCGCGCCGTAGGATTTTCCCGTAATGGAACTCCTCGAAAATATCACCTTGCGCGCCTATAAACAGGAGGGTTAGTCCCTGAGCCGGGGCCAGCCGTCTGCCCGGGTAATATATACTCATTGGTAATGATCCGCCAAGACTTGCGCCGGGCTATCGCGCGCGATCTCCCTGGTCCGTGGTCTTTTCTCGGGCTCTTAGAGTAGTCTGTCAATGGAGCGCGCATGAAGCTTCTGTTGTTGTACTGCTCAAAATCCCGGGCCGCGGATTCGGGAATTCGTTCACAAAAGCGTCAAAAGGGCCGATGGTGGCCGTCGTTGGCGCTGCCGGTGTTCGTTCTGGCGCTTGCCACCGCCGGTTCGGCCAAGGCCTCGCGTCAGCAGCGCCCCACTCCGCAGCACCCCTTTCTCAAGCTGACTCCCGGCGATGCCGCCACGCGAGAAGGCTTTGACCATTTTTACAATTTGGAATACGAGCCCGCGATTTCCAATTTCGAAAAGTCTCTTGCCGACCATCCTGGCGATCCCTACGCGATAAACCACTTGCTCGAGGCCGTGCTCTTTCAGGAGTTGCACCGCGAAGGGAAACTCGACGCGGAACTCTATATGAGCAACGAATTCGTGCACGTAAAGAAGAAAGAGCCAACCGCCCAAACGATTGCTCGCATCCAGAATCTCATCAACCAGGCGCTGGCGATTGAAAACCGGCGATTGGCGGAGAATCCCAAAGACGTGAGCGCGCTTTACGCGCGCAGTGTGACGCGGGGATTGCTCGCCGTCGACCAGGCGCTGGTGGACAAGGCATGGTTTACGGCCCTGCGCAGCAGTTTGGGCGCTTACGACGATTCCACGCAGGTCCTCGCGATCGATCCCTCTTGCAGCGACGCCAAGCTGATTGTTGGAATCTACAATTACGTCGTCGGGAGCCTTCCCTGGCCGGTCAAAATCGCCGCATTGCTGGCCACGATTCACGGGAGCAAATCGAAGGGCCTTTCCCTCATTCGCGAAGCCGTGGAAGGCGGCGGCGAAGCCAGCGTCGACGCGCGGACCACCCTGGGATTGTTTCTGGCCCGGGAACACCGTTACCCGGAGGCTCTCGAGCTGACCGAGTGGCTCTATGCCGCGTTTCCCCGCAATTTTCTCTACGCTCTTTCGGCGGCCGATTTGCTCAAGGATACCGGAAAACCGGCCGCGGCGATTCAGGCCTATCGCCGGCTGATCGAACTCGGCAGGCAAGGCCAGTTCGCGAACGAAAACGCGGGGCTGGCGTCAATAGAATTGGGCAATCTGCTCCGTTCCGAACGCCACTGGCGCGCCGCGGCCGAAGCCTACGACAGCGCCAGGACATTGCCCCACCCGAACCCGTACCTATTGCTACGCGCGCAACTGGCGGCGGGCCAGATGTACGACCTCGCGGGCGAACGCCAGTTGGCGGTCCAGCAGTACCAAGAGGTCGTCGAAAAAACCAGCGACCCGGATCTGGCCGAGCAGGCGCGCCGTTGGCTCAAACATCCCTACCAGGAAGCCGGCGACTGAGAAGGAAACCTGTTTCGTGCGTTCGGAGCGGGCCCTGGCGGCCGCGGTCAGCGGCCCTCCAGAAGCGATTGCAAACGGAGAGCGAGATGGGAAAGGTGATTGAGCGAAGCGGCGTGGGTTCGGTGGGCGTAGAGAGGCGTGATCGTGGCGTCGCCGGCCTGAAGGGCCGCGTAATCGCTATCGGGCTCGATGGATTCGGGAATTTGAAGTTCCTGGAGCAGAAAGGCACGGCCGCTCGCGCAGGGCTCTTCGCGCACGAGGCTTCGAATGATCTTCTCCGACTGCCGCGTGAAGCGGACGCGCCCTGGTTCGCGCCACTTGGCCGGTACGTTCACATTCAACATCACCCCGTCGGGCAGCCGTTCCTCGATGACCAACCGGGCCAGTTCCACTCCCAGCCGCGCGGCCGGACCCCAGTCGCAATCCGGCTTTCGGGACGCCACCGAAAGCGCGAATGCGGGGATGTGGTTGACCGTCGCTTCGAGAGCCGCCCCGACGGTACCCGAGTAGTGGATGTTCTGGCCCACGTTCGCTCCGTGATTGATGCCGGAAACGACCAGGTCGGGCTTGTGATCGAGCAGTTTGTGCAGCGCGATGATCACCGCGTCGGCGGGCGTGCCGTCGACCGACCAACGGCCTTCGCCGCGCGATTCGCACGCGACCGGTCGGCGAACGCTGATCGAATGGCCGGCGCCGCTGCGCTCGCCGCTCGGCGCGACCATGGTGACTTCGGCGAAAGCGGAAAGGGCTCCGGCCAGGGCTTCCAGACCCGGCGCGCCGATTCCATCGTCGTTGGTAACGAGAATATGGGGCATCGCGTTCCTAGCACCGAGCTGGCGGGTAAGTCCGGCTGGGGGAAGGATGGTCGGGACGACTGGATTTGAACCAGCGACCTCACGCACCCCAAGCGTGCGCGCTACCAGGCTGCGCCACGTCCCGACGCACAAAATCGAAGCGTATCACCCGCTTCCGAGCAGCGTCAAGATTGCCCGCAACTCCTGCTCGAGATCGGCCAGGAGTTTGCGCGCCGCCGTGGACCCGGATGGCAGGATGGGGGGCGAGGTCGCATCACCCTCCGGTCCCTCGCGGCCGCTCGATTCGAGCCAGCGCCGGGCGCCCGCGATCGTGAACCCTTCCTCGTAGAGCAGCCGCTTGATCTCGAAAACCATGTCGATGTCTTCCCGGCGGTAAAGCCGGTGCCCCTTGGGACTCTTGTGCGGAGCCAGCATCGGGAACTCGGTTTCCCAGTATCGCAGCACGAACGCTTTGGTCGCGGTGAGGCGGCAAACCTCGCCGATCCGAAATACACCCTCCTCCGGATTGGCGGCCGGCGCGTCAGCTCCGGCGGCGGGCGCATCGGGGGTGGGGGCGGGAAAAAGATCTTCGGTCATGATTCAAACCACTATCCTATGCCGCCGGCCGCCGGTGTCAACCGGCGCGAGAGGAGCGGGCGGGGGTGCGGCGGCGGGCGCGGACGATAAAGCGAATCGGCGCGCCGGTAAAATCGAAGCGCTCGCGCAGGCGGTTCTGGAGGAAACGCTCGTAGCTGAAATGAAGCTTGCGCGGGGTTCGAGTGAAAAGAACGAACGTCGGCGGGTCGGACGAAACCTGCGTGAGGTACAGGATTTCGGGCACCTCGGCGGCCGGAGTGCCGGAACGATGCAGATCGCTTTCGGCCAGCCAGCGGTTCAGTTCCGAGGTGGACACGCGCAGGCGGCGCGCATCGGCCACTCGATCGATCAGCGCGAAAAGGCCCTCGGATCCCTCGCCGTCGAGCGCCGAGACGAAGACTGCCGGCGCGTAATTCACGAAGCCAAGCCGTTTCCGCACCAACGCCTCGTACTCCTCGCGAAGATCGGCCGGGCGGAGATGCCGGGTCGTTTCGCTGGCGCGCGCCCGCTCGAGGGCCAGATCCCACTTGTTCATCACGACGATCAACGAGCGGCCGGCCTGGCCGGCGTAGCCGGCGACGGTGGCGTCCTGCGAGGTCACACCGAGCGAGGCGTCGGCGACGAGCAGGGCCATGTCGGCGCGCTCCAGATGCTGGCGCGCCATGACGACGCTGAGCTTTTCCGCCACCAGTTTCGTGCGCGCCTTGCGCCGGATGCCCGCCGTATCGACGAAGAGATACGAACGGCCCTCCCTCTCGATCCGCGTATCGACGGCATCGCGCGTGGTTCCCGCCTCGGAGGTGACGATCGAACGCTCCGCGCCCACCAGGCGGTTGAGAAGCGTGGATTTGCCGACGTTGGGGCGGCCAATGATCGCAATCCGGACCGCCGAGGAGGGCGGCTCGGCCTCGGCAACCGGGAACGCCCGCGTGACGTGATCGAGCAGATCGTCGACGCCAACGCCTTGCTCGGCGGATATGGGAAAGACGGACTCGCCCATCTCGAAGAAGGCCGAGGCGGCCGTCAGTTGCGCCCGCGAATCCACCTTATTCGCGGCTACGGCGATGGGCTTGCCGAAAACGCGCATGCGGCGGGCCAGTTCCGAATCGGTAGGAGTTGGTCCGGTCCGGCTGTCGACAACCAAGATGATGGCATCGGCCTCGGCCAGCGCCAGACGCGCCTGCCGGAAAATTTCCGCCGCTACGCCGGCGCGCTCGTCGGGAACCAGTCCTCCCGTATCGACCACCGCGAAGGCGCGGCCGCGCCAATCGGAGGCGCCGTAGATCCGGTCGCGGGTGATCCCGGCCTCGTCGGTGACGATCGAGCGCCGGCGCCCGATCAAGCGGTTGAACAGCGTGGATTTTCCGACGTTGGGCCGACCGACGATCGCGACAAGTGGCAGACGTGTTGGCATGGGCGGGAAGCGAGCGCCGTTTGCCGGACGGACCGGCACGGTCGCTGGTTCTATGCTATTTTAACCGGAAGTCGGCGGACGCGCCCGCCGCGGTCCATTTGCATGTCCTCAACGGCACCTTCAAATGATTCCCCAGTTGTGACGCTGCCGGAGATTTTCGGTCCCGGCGGCCTGCTCGAACGCTGCCATCCGGGGTACGAATTCCGTCCTTCGCAGCTCGCCATGGCGCAGATGGTCGAGCAGGCGTTCGACAAACGCCGCCATCTGGTGGTCGAAGCGGGCACGGGAACCGGCAAAACGCTCGCCTATTTGGTGCCCGCGATCCGCAGCGGCCGCACGGTGGTGATTTCGACGGCCACAAAATCCTTGCAGGAGCAGCTCTTTCAGAAGGACATCCCGTTCCTCCAGCGCTATCTCTCGCCCGGCTTGAAAGCGGCCATAATGAAGGGACGCAGCAACTTCCTCTGCCGCCAAAAGCTCCATCTACTCGGCCAGCGCCCGCTGCTCAAGGATCTCGACGAGGTTGACTGGCTCGAGCGCATCCGCCACTGGGAGCCCCGGACCGAGTCCGGCGACCGCGCCGAGCTGGATTTTCTTCCCGACGACGCAGGGCTGTGGCCCCGCCTGGACGCGCGCAGCGAAACCTGCTCGGGCCAGAAATGCCCCGAATTTAGCCGCTGTTTCATCACTTGGATGCACCAACGGGCGCGGGAAGCCGATCTGGTGATCGTCAATCATCATCTGTTTTTCGCCGACCTGGCCATTCGCCAGGACGATTTCGGCTCGATTTTGCCGGAATACTCGGCGGTGATCTTCGACGAAGCGCACGAGATCGAAGACGTTGCCAGCGATTATTTCGGCCGGCAAATCTCGAATTGGCGCTTCGAGGATCTGGCGCGCGACGCGGAGCAGGCGGTCCGGCTGGGCGCCGGCGGCTCGGCGGATCTGCTGCAGCGGATCGCCAAGCTGCGCGAAAGCGCGCGCGAATGGTTTTCCCGCTTTCCGCAATCGGAGGGCCGGTTCCCCTTCGAAGCCGAAGCCCGGGCCCAATTCCTCGAGCAGAACCGCGAATACTACGACTCCCTGGCCGGCGCGGCGCGGCGTCTGGAAGCCGAGCTCGCCGCGGTGAAGGGCCGGCCCGAGGAACTGCTTGCGGTCGCCCGGCGCGTCGCGGCATTGCGCGGCGAGCTGACCTTTCTGGTGGAAACCGACCAGCGCGGCTTCGTCTACTGGTTCGAGCGGCGGGGCAAGGGCATATTCCTGGCGGCAACCCCGATCGACGTGAGCACCCTTCTGCGCCAGAAACTCTTCGAGACCTTCGATACGGTCGTACTGACTTCGGCCACGCTCGCCGTCGAGGGGAAATTCGATTATCTCAAGCAGCGGCTCGGTATCGACGGGGCGAGCGAGAACGTGCTCGCGCACGAATTCGATTACCAGAGCCAAGCGCTGCTCTACGTCCCGCCTAGTCTGCCCGACGTGCGGGAACCCTCCTTTGCCGCCCGCGCGGCGGACGAGATCGAGAAGGTGCTCGAAATCACCCGGGGACGCGCCTTCTGCCTGTTCACCAGCTACAGCCAGATGCGGGAAGTCTACCAGCGCCTCGCGGAGCGGCTCGATTACCCGCTGCTCCTGCAGGGCACGGCGCCACGATCGGCGCTGCTCGATCGCTTCCGGCAAACGCCCGGCGCCGTGCTATTTGCGACCTCCACGTTCTGGCAGGGCATCGACGTGCCGGGCGAGCAGCTCTCCTGCGTCATCGTCGACCGGCTGCCGTTCGCCGTCCCGAGCGATCCGGTGGTCGCGGCGCGCGTCCGGGCGCTCGCCGAGGAGGGGCGCAACGCCTTTGTGGAATATCAGGTGCCCGAGGCGGTCCTGGCTCTCAAGCAGGGCTTCGGCCGTCTGGTGCGCTCGCGCAGCGACCGGGGAGTGCTGGTGATCCTCGACAACCGGATTCACCGTAAATCGTATGGTAAAATTTTCTTGGAATCGCTGCCTGACTATACGGTCAGCGAGAACCTGGCGGACGTCGAAAAATTCATGGCCGGCCGTGAAACCGGGTGGGAACCGACGTGAATGCATGTGGTGGAACCGGCGATGTTTGAGATCTATGTCGAGGGAAGCTTCTCGGCGGGCCATGCCCTGCGCGGGTACAAAGGCAAGTGTGAGAACCCACACGGACACAATTACAAGGTCCGGCTCACGATGGAAGGCCCCACGCTGGACCGGACGGGACTGCTCTGCGATTTCTCCTCCCTGAAACAATCGATGCGCGAGGTGATGTCGGGGCTCGATCACAAGTATCTGAACGACCAAGCCCCATTCGACGAGCGCAATCCCTCGGCCGAAAATCTGGCGAAATACTTTTACGACGAAACCGCGCGGCGATTCCCGCCCCAAGCGGACGGGCCCAAAATCAAGAACGTCACCGTTTGGGAAACCGACACGGCCGCGGCCACCTATTGGCCCGGCGGCCAAGGCGACGCGGACGAGGCAACCCGATGAATCGCGCGTTCATCATTATCGGCGTTCCCGCGGTGGGAGTGGCGGCATTCTACGCGGCGGTGCTCTGGGGGCGCTGGGTCGCTCTGACCGTAGCGATCGGGCTGACGCTGGTGATGGCGGTTGTCGCCAAAGTCGATTCCCGGCGCCGCCGGGCGGCCGAGCAACTCGCTGCCGGCCAGGGCCGCACGCCCATGGCGCGTTGACCCGGATCGCTTCGATGGTTGTCAGCGAAATTTTCCGTTCGATTCAAGGCGAGAGCAGTCACGCCGGCAAGCCGTGCATCTTCGTTCGCCTCACCGGATGCAACCTTCGCTGCCGGTGGTGCGACACGGCCTACGCCTTCTACGGCGGACGGCGAATGACAATCGATGAGGTGCTGGGGCAGGTACGCGCCTTAGCCGGACGAAACGGATCGCCGCTTCGTTTGGTCGAACTAACTGGAGGCGAACCGCTGCTGCAACCCGAGGCCACCTCGCTGGCCCGGCGCCTTGTGGACGAAGGTTATCAGGTAATGATTGAAACCAGTGGCGAGCGAGCAATCGGTTCCCTGCCCCAGGCAGTGGTGAAGATCGTCGACGTGAAATGCCCCGATTCGGGCCAGTGCGGGACCTTTCGCATGGACAACCTCGACGCGCTCGACGGGAAGGACGAGGTGAAATTCGTGATCGCCAGCCGGCGCGACTATGAGTTCGCCCGGGACTTCGCCGCCGAGCATCGCTTGGCCGAGCGCGCCGGACAAGTGATTTTCTCGCCGGTTGCCGCCGACCCAGCCGCCGCGTGGGATGGTTTGGAGCCGCGCTCGCTCGCCGAATGGATATTGGCCGATGGTCTGCCGGTGCGTCTGGGTCTGCAGATCCACAAGCAGATCTGGGACCCAGCGACGCGAGGCGTTTAGGCGGCATCTGATGGAAGAGAGGCAATGAAAGGGGATGGTTCCAAGGCGGTCGTGCTGCTCAGCGGGGGCATGGACTCCTGCGTTGCCGCGGCGATCGCCGCCCAGAGGCACCGCTTGGCGATGGTCCACGTCAGTTACGGGCAACGCACCGAGCGCCGCGAACGGCAGGCGTTCGACGACATCTGCGATTTCTACGGCGCCGATGACCGCCTGGTGGCACGCCTGGACCATTTCCGCCAGATCGGAGGGTCGGCCCTGCTCGATCGGTCGATCCCGATTCCCGAGACCGGCCCCGGCCCGGAGATACCGGTGACCTACGTTCCCTTCCGCAACGCGCATTTCCTGGCGGTGGCGGTGAGTTGGGCCGAAGTCATCGGCGCCGGAGTTGTCTTTATCGGCGCGGTAGCCGAGGATAGTTCCGGTTATCCCGACTGCCGTCCGGAGTATTATCGAGCGTTTGCCGAGGTCGTTCGCCAGGGCACGCGGCCGGGGAGCGGCATCGAGATTCGAACGCCGGTGATTGAAATGAGCAAGGAACAGATCGTCAGAAAGGGATTGGAACTGTCGGCCCCGCTCGGGAAAACATGGTCCTGCTATCAATTCGAGGACGAAGCTTGCGGGGTGTGCGACAGTTGCGTTTTGCGCCTGCGCGCGTTTGTGCGCGCAGGCATCGCGGATCCGATCCCGTACCGGGCGCGGGTAGCGCCCTGAAAGACACATCGAACGTTCCGAGGAGGAAGCTCGTCATGAGGCATTGGAAAACAACTTTAGCGGTCGTGGCCATGGCTGGAGTGCTGGTTGCCGCCGCCATCGCCCAGTCGGTCGGCGGCGTGAACGGGTCGGTGGAGGACGATACCGGCAAGCCGTGGCAGGGGGTGACCGTGACGATCGACAATGCGAAGACCGGCGCCCACTTCACCGCGACCACGGACGCGGCCGGCAAGTACTCCTTCGAAAAGGTGCCTGCGGGGGATTATAAGATTACCTTCGACACGCCGGAGTATCCGCCCCAGTCATCCCAGATCCATATCTCATCCGGCTCGCCGCTCAAACAGGACCTCAACTTCCAGAAGCTGATCGGGCAAAACCCCAAACTTGCCGCGCAACTCCGGAAGCAGAAGCAGTTCACGCAAGTCAAGAAGCGCTTCGATGAGGGAGTCGGCGCGATGAAGCAGGCCCAGGCCCTGCAAACACAGCTGCAGACCGAGCCCGCCGCGCAGCACGCGGCAACCCAGCAGCAGATCGCGCAGCTCAGCCAGACGGCCATCACCGCTCTGCTGGCGGCGCAGCAAGCCGAATCTCCCACCGACACGAATATGCCCGTCATCCTGGGCAATCTGGGGCTGGCCTACGAGTTTGCGGGCAAACACGACCAGGCCGCCGACTCGTTCTCCAAGGCAGCCGTGCTCAAGCCCACCGACCCGGGCCTCCTGCTGGGGGCAGCGACGAACCTGGCCTATTCCGGCAAGATTGATGAGGCCAGCGCCGATTGCGATAAGGTGGCCACGCTTTCGCCCCAGACCGGCGGCACTTGCTGGCGTAATATCGGCGTCGTGCTCTACAACACCAGCCAGATGCAGAAAGCCGTTGGTCCGCTGCAAAAGGCCGCCCAGGCCGATCCTTCCTATCCGGACACCTGGTATCTGCTTGGCGAGGCTCTCATGAACGCGATGCAGAGCAAAATGGTCAACGGCAAGCTGACGGCCATCATCCAACCCGGCACGGCCGAAGCTTTCCAGAAATATCTCACGCTCGCCCCTACCGGGCCCCACGCCGGAGACGCCAAGCAGGCCTTGCAGGTCCTGCAGCAGCTGGGCGCCGGCGTAAACACGCAGTTCGTCGCCCCGGGGGCGGAAAAAGACAAGAACAAGAAAAAGAGGCGCTAGCCTCCGGCGGCAAGCGCCCGCGCAACGATTTCCCGGGCCTCGCGCAGGATCGCGCTCAGGTGCGAGGCCCCGTGGAAGCTCTCCGCGTAGATCTTCAAGATGTTCTCCGTGCCCGAGGGCCGCGTGGCGAACCAACCGCTTTTGGCCACCACCTTCAACCCGCCGATGCTGGCGCCGTTGCCGGGCGCCCGGGTGAGCGTCGCCAGGATCGGCTCGCCGGCCAGCTCTTTTTCCACGATCGCTTCCGGCTTCAGTTGCTTCAGCCGCTGCTTCTGCTCCCGGGTGGCAGGCAGATCGACGCGCTGATATTGCGGCGCGCCGAAGCGCGCGGTCAGTTCCTCGTAGTGCTGGCCGGGATCCTTTCCCGTCGTCGCGGTGATTTCCGCGGCCAGTAAATCCATCAGCGGACCGTCCTTGTCGGTCGTCCAGACCGACCCGTTCCGGTCCAGAAAGCTGGCGCCGGCGCTCTCCTCGCCGCCAAAACACAAGCTGGCTTCGAAAAGCCCTTGCGCGAACCATTTGAATCCCACCGGAACTTCGCACAGCCGCCGGTTTTCGCTTTCCACCACACGGTCGATCATGCTGCTGCTGACCAGCGTCTTGCCGACGGCGGCCTCGCGCCGCCACGCCGGCCGGTGCGTCAGCAGATAGCCGATCGCCGCCGCCAAATAGTGGTTGGGATTCATCAACCCCGTCGAGGGAGTGACGATGCCGTGGCGATCGGCGTCGGGATCGTTCCCGAAAGCCACATCGAAACGGTCCTTTAACCCAACCAGCTTCGCCATGGCGTACGGACTCGAGCAATCCATCCGGATTTTTCCGTCACGATCCACCGGCATGAATCCGAAAGCGGGATCCAGCTTCGTATTCACGACCTCGATATCGAGATGGTAGATCTCGCTGATCGGCCCCCAATAGTCGAGCGAAGAGCCGCCCAGCGGGTCCGCTCCCAGCCGCAGGCGCGCCCTCCGAATCGCTTCCATGTCGATCGCGCCGCCCAGTTCCCGGACGTAGGGGAGGATGAAGTCATATTCGTGCGTGGTCGTCGCGCTTTTGGCCGCGCCCGCCGCCAACCGCTTGACCTCCGCGTTCGCCGCGCGCAGCAACTCGTTGGCGCGATCCTCGATCCACGCCGTCACATCGGTATCCGCCGGACCTGCGTTCGGCGGGTTGTACTTGATGCCGCCGTCAGCGGGGGGATTGTGCGAGGGACTGATGATGATTCCATCGGCCTGTCCCTTTTCCCCGGCGCGGTTGTGCCGGAGGATGGCCCGCGAGACGGCGGGAATCGGTGTCGCTTCGCCGGCGCGCTGAATGCAGGTCTCCATTTCGTTCCCGGCCAAGACCTCGAGAGCCGTCTGCTGTGCCGGGTCCGAGAGCGCGTGGGTGTCCTTGCCGACGAAGATCGGGCCGTCGATCCGGAGGCTGCGCCGGTAGTCGCAAATTGCCTGCGCGATGGCCAGGATGTGAGCCTCGGTGAAGGTTCCCTCGCCCGGCGTGCCTCGATGCCCGCTGGTTCCGAAGACGACGCGCTGGCCGGGGTCGCCGGGATCGGGCTGGCGATCGTAGTACAGCTTGCACAGCTTTGCCGGGTCGATCAGCAGATCGGCCGGCGCCGGCTTGCCCGCGAGCGGATGAATCGGCATTGTGCCTCCCGTCGAAGCCCGATTCTACCCTCTGCAACGGCGTGGTTGCCGCCGAATTCAACTTCCGCGCAGCGTCGCCCACGAGCCGGCCGTCCGCGGTCATTTAACACGAAGGCCTGCGCCAAATCACTTGACCGCTAGCCGCTGGACCCTATAGTGCAGTCCAAGTACTTGACACAATGGAAGATGGAATGGCCGCCACAACGGCCCATGGTTTGCACCCCCATGCGGAGGAGATATATGAGAATCCTGCTCGCCATTGATGGCTCAAAATTCTCCAAGGCCGCGGCCAAGGCCATCCAGGCTTTGGCCCCGCCGCATACTCAGGTCCGCGTCTTACATGTAGTCGAGCCGCCGACGGCTCTGATCGCCCGGGGACTGGCCGGCTACGACTCCGATATGAGGACCATCTGGCAGCAAGAGCGCAAGGCCGCCCAAGCCATGACGCTGAAAATTGCCGGCGATCTCCGCGCCAAGAACCTCGAAGTGAAGACGATGGTCATGCAAGGCGACCCGCGAAGCAAGATTGTCGATGTCGCGAAAAAATGGAAAGCGGACCTGATCGTGGTCGGTTCCCATGGGCGCAAGGCGCTCGAACGCTTTCTCATGGGAAGCGTTTCCGACGCGGTTGTCCGTCACGCGCCTTGCTCCGTCATGGTCGTTCGCAGCGGCCGCGGCCGTTGAGTTTCGGAGATAGCCGATGGCAGTGAGATCCCCATCTTCGCACCCTGCCACGGCTGCCTCTTCCGCCCAGGCCAATCCGCCCGCGCCAAGCATCGAGGAACTCTACGCAACCCTGTCCGCCACGGCCGCCGGACTCAGCCAGGCCGAGGCGAAAAAGCGGCTCGCGAAATACGGCTGGAACGAGCTGCCCGAGGAAAAAGCCAATCCGCTCCTGAAATTCCTCTCCTATTTTTGGGGCCCGATTCCCTGGATGATCGAAGTGGCGGCGATTCTCTCCGTCGTGGTTCGCCACTGGGAGGATTTCTACATCATTTCCGCGCTGCTGCTGATGAACGCGGGCGTCGGCTTCTGGGAGGAGTATCAGGCCGGCAACGCCGTCGCCGCCCTCAAAGCCACGCTCGCGCTCCAGGCCCGCGCCAAACGCGATGGCGCCTGGACTTCCATCGCCGCGCGCGAGCTGGTGCCCGGCGACCGGATTCGCGTGCGAATCGGCGACGTGATTCCCGCCGACGCCCGCCTGCTCGAAGGCGATCCCGTCGAAGTCGATCAGTCGGCGCTAACCGGAGAATCCCTCCCGGTCGAACGAAAGACGGGCGATACGGTCTATTCCGGTTCGATTCTGAAGCAAGGAGAAACCGACGCGCTAGTCTTCGGCACCGGCCCAAACACCTATTTCGGCAAGACGGCCCATCTGGTGGAAACGGCCCGCAACGTCAGCCACTTCCAGCGCGCCGTTCTCCGGATCGGCAACTTCCTGATCGTCATCGCCCTGGCCCTGGTGATTCTGATTCTCGCGGTGGCCTTCGTCCGGCACGACCGGATGGTGACGACCGTCGAGTTCGCCCTGGTTCTCACCGTGGCCGCCGTTCCCGTCGCCATGCCCGCGGTCCTTTCCGTCACGATGGCCGTCGGCGCCCGCACCCTGGCTCACAAGCGGGCGATCGTCACGCACCTGGCGGCGATGGAGGAGCTGGCCGGCATCGACGTGCTCTGCTGCGATAAAACCGGAACACTCACCCAGAACCGGCTCACACTCGCCGAGCCCTTTTGCGCGCCCGGCGTCGAGCCGGGCGGCGTGATTCTCGCCGCCGCCCTGGCTTCCCGCGCCGAGGACCAGGACCCCATCGACCTCGCCGTCTTCAGCGGGCTCAAAGACCCCCGCGCCACCGATCCCTACGCCATCGCCCATTTCCAGCCGTTCGACCCGGTCCACAAACGCACCGAAGCCGACATCATCGGACCCGATAAAACCCGCTTTCGCGTGACCAAGGGCGCGCCCCAAGTCATCCTGGCTATGGCCGCCGACGCCGATAGCGTTCGCGCCGGCGTCTTAAAAGCGGTCGGCGAATTCGCCTCTCGCGGCTTTCGCTCCCTGGGAGTCGCGCGCGCGGGCGAAGAGGGCCGCTGGCAGTTTCTCGGCGTCCTTCCCCTGTTCGATCCGCCGCGCGAGGATTCCCGGCCGATGATCGAGACCGCCACGCAAATGGGCATCCGCGTGAAAATGGTCACCGGCGATCAGACGGCCATCGCCAAGGAAATGGCCCGGCAACTTGGGCTCGGCCAGAACATCCTGGATGCCTCGATTCTCGGAGAAACGGAACATTACGAAACCGGCCGGTTCGCCAAGCAGATCGAGCAAGCCGACGGCTTCGCTCAGGTCTTCCCCGAACACAAGTTCCGCATCGTTCAGGCATTACAGAACGAAAAACACATCGTCGGCATGACCGGCGACGGCGTGAACGACGCTCCCGCGCTCAAGCAGGCCGACGCCGGCATCGCCGTCTCCGGCGCGACCGACGCGGCGCGCTCGGCCGCCGATATCGCCCTGCTGGCGCCGGGGCTATCGGTGATCGTCGACGCAATCAAGGAAAGCCGCAAGATGTTCCAGCGGATGAACAGCTACGCGATCTACCGCATCGCGGAAACGATCCGCGTTCTTCTGTTTATGACGCTGGCCATTCTCGTCTTCAATTTCTATCCCGTCACCGCGGTCATGATCGTGCTGCTGGCGATCCTCAACGACGGAGCGATTCTGTCCATCGCCTACGACCGCGTGCGCTACGCCAACATCCCCGAAGCCTGGAACATGCGGCGCGTGCTCGGCGTTTCAACGGTCCTCGGGATCATCGGCGTCGTCGCTTCCTTTGGCCTGTTCTATCTCGGCGAGCGCGTTTTTCACCTCGGGCGCGAAACCATTCAGTCCTTCATGTATCTCAAGCTCTCGGTTGCCGGCCACCTCACAATCTTCGTCACGCGCACGCGCCGTCCTTTCTGGACGCTGCGGCCGGCGGCGGTGCTTTTCTCGGCCGTCGTGGGCACCCAGGCGATTGCCACGCTGCTTGCCGTTTACGGAATCCTGATGCCCCCGATCGGCTGGGGCTGGGCGGCGTTTGTCTGGATGTACGCCCTCGCCTGGTTTTTGCTCAATGACCGCGTGAAACTGGCAGCGTACCGCTTCTTCGATCCACAGCCGGAGTCGGTGTATGGAAAAATTCGACCGACCCTTTTACATCAAGCCTGAATGTGCGAGGAGGTGCAATGATGACGCGACTTTCCATGAAGGGGATGACCATCGCCGGCGGCCTGCTCTGGGGCGGAGCGATTCTGTTTGTCGCCCTGATCCATTTGGGCTTTGCCGGATACGGCGCAGCCTTCCTCGATATGGTCGCTTCCGTGTATCCTTGGTTTCACGGCGCGCGAAGCTTTGGCGACGCCGTGATCGGAACCATCGACGGGCTGATCGACGGAGCCACCGCGGGCTTTCTCTTCGCCTGGCTCTACAACGCGTTCGCCGGTCTTACGAAACATAACCAGATATGACGGAACCACACGACGGCCCGCCGGCGCCCTCGCGCGGCTCGTTTCGCCAGCCGGCACAATCCGCCATGCCCGACGATAGCGCGCAAACTCTGCCGGCCGAGGATTCCCGGCCAGTGTCCGGGAGCGCCGAAGTTCGCGGCGGCAGCCCGCTACCCTGGGGAGCGCAGCCGCACGCCGAAGGCGTCAACTTCTCCCTGTTCAGCCGCCACGCCACCGGCGTCCGCCTCGAACTCTACGACCACCCCGAGGACCCGGCGCCTGCGCGCGTAATCGACCTCGATCCCTTGCGTCATCGAACCGGAGACGTTTGGCATGTCTGGGTGAAAGGACTGGCCCCCGGCCAGCTTTACGCCTTCCGGGTCGAGGGGCCTTACGAGCCCGCCAGCGGCCATCGTTTCAATCCGTGCAAGCTTCTTCTCGACCCTTTCGCCACCGCGATCACCGGGGCCAACCAGTGGGATTTCCGCCCGGCGCGAGGCTTCGATCCGGCCGCTCCCTATCCGGATGCCACCCCCTCGGCCAAGGACGACGCCGCCGCCATGCCCCGTTGCGTCTTCACTCACGATCACTACGACTGGGAGGGAGTTCGTCCTCCGGGACATCCCTCGTCGGACATGGTGATCTATGAAACGCACGTGCGCGGCCTGACCATCCACCCCAGCTCCGGCGCGCAGCACCCGGGCACCTATCGCGGCCTGGTCGAGCGAATCCCCTACTTCCGCGATCTGGGCGTCACCACGCTCGAACTGATGCCCATTCAGGAGTTCAACGAAAACGAACTCATCCGCGTGAATCCCCAGACCGGCGAGCGGCTCCGCAATTACTGGGGCTACAACCCGGTCGCCTTCTTCGCCCCCAAGGGTTCCTATGCGAGCCGAGGCAACCTGGGCCAGCAAACGCTCGAATTCAAAGAGATGGTGAAGGCCTTCCACCGCGCCGGCATCGAAATCATCATCGACGTCGTTCTGAACCATACCGCCGAGGGAAACCAGCTGGGACCCACCCTTTGCCTGCGCGGCATCGACAATTCGATCTATTACATGACCGAGGAAACCGATCCCGGCCGCTACAAGGATTTCACCGGAACCGGCAATACGATCAACGCCAATCATCCCGTCGTCCGCGAATTCATCAAGAACGCGCTGCGCTACTGGGTGACCGAAATGCGCGTCGATGGCTTTCGTTTCGATCTGGCTTCGGTTCTGGGCCGAGGCGAGGACGGCCGCCTGCTCCCCAATCCTCCGCTGCTCGAATCGATTGCCGAGGATCCGATCCTGCGCGAGGTCAAGCTAATTGCCGAGGCATGGGACGAAGGCGGCGCTTATCAGGTCGGCAACTTCTCCGAGAGGCGCTGGGCCGAATGGAACGGCCGCTTCCGCGACGACGTTCGCCGGTTCTGGGCCCGGGCGCCCGGCGCGGCCGGCGCTTTCGCCAGCCGCCTCTCGGGCAGCTCCGATCTCTACCAGTCGTCGGGGAAGACTCCGGGTTGCAGCGTCAATTTCATCACCTGTCACGACGGATTCACGCTCAACGACCTGGTCAGCTACTCGGCGAAGCACAACGAGGCCAACGGCGAGGGCAACCGGGACGGCAACGACGTCAACTTCAGCGACAATTGCGGCGTCGAGGGCCCGAGCGACGATCCCGGCGTCGGGTCGCTCCGCCGCCGCCAGATCAAGAATTTTCTGCTTACCCTGTTCGTCTCGCGCGGCATTCCGATGCTGCTCGGCGGCGACGAATTCCGCCGCACGCAGCGCGGCAACAACAACGCCTACTGCCAGGACAACCAGATCAGCTGGTACGATTGGGGCCTGGCCGAGAAAAATCGCGAAATCCATCGCTTTTGCCGCGGCATGATCGCGTTCCGCCGCGCCCATCCGGTTCTGCGGCAAGAAACCTTCTACACCGTTGACGATCTTCGCTGGTTCAACCCGGAAGGCGCTGTGCCCGATTGGTTCGATCCCGAAACGCGCTCGCTCGCCTGCCTGATTTTCGGCCGCGGCGAACCCGATCTCTGCCTCATCTTCAATGCCGGCGTGGAACCGGCGGCATTCGTCTTGCCGAAGCCTTTCGCCGGCGGCTCGTGGCGTCTGGCCGCGGACACCTTTCGCGACCCTCCGCAGGATTTTTTGGAGGATGGCCGCGAACTTACTTTTGAAAATCAAGGACTCTACCGGGTCGGCCCGCGATCGAGCGTGATCCTGCTGGCTCGCTCGTAGGACTGTCATGGCCATGGAACAGGGACCCAGCCGCAGCAACCTTTTTCCCCAACTCCCCCAGCGCATCCGCCGCCTGGAAGAGATCGCCTACAACCTGTGGTGGAGATGGCACCGCAGGGCCTCTGATATGTTTCGCGCTCTCGACCTGCGGGCGTGGCGGGAAAGCGACGAAAATCCGGTCCGGATACTCGCTTCTTTGCCCCAGCAGACCCTGAAAAGCACGGCAAATGACGCCGGGTTCCTCAATCTATACGACGATGTCTGGGAACGGTTCTCCGGCGGCTGCTCTTCGCAAACGGGCTGGTTTTCAACCGCCTGGCCCAGGACCCCGAATTTAGCGCGCGACTCGCCTTCGTCGAGGACTACGATCAGGAACTGGCCCTGCGGATGGTGCGCGGCGTGGACGTCTGGCTCAACAACCCCGTGCCGCCGCTCGAGGGCAGCGGAACCAGCGGCATGAAAGCCAGCGTCAATGGGGTGCCGAATCTTTCGCTTCTCGACGGCTGGTGGATCGAAGGGTACGATGACGGCAACGGCTGGGCGTTCGGAAACGGAGCGAATCCCGAGGATCGCCGGAAACCAGACGCGGAATCCATCTACCGCCTGATCGAGGACACGACCGTTCCGCTTTATTACCGCCGCTCGGACGACGAAATTCCTCACGAATTCGTTCGCACCATGAAGGAAGCGATCCGCACCGTCGCCCCGAAGTTCAGCACGCGGCGCATGGCGAAGGAATATGCCACGCGGTTCTACGCGCCCGCGCTGGGGCGGCGAGGAATCCGCTTTGTAACTCGTGTTTGCAGCGCCGGCCTTCCGGCGCTAGTTTTTTCCAAGGAGTATACCCATGGCTCAACATTCGACCCAAATCAAACACATTCATGATTCCGCCGCGCCGATCAGCGAGGATGAGCTGCGTAAAATCAACGCCTACTGGCGCGCCGCCAACTACCTCTCCATCGGGCAAATCTATCTGCGCGACAACCCCTTGCTTCGCCGCCCGCTCGAGCCCGGTGACGTCAAAACGCGCCTGCTCGGCCACTGGGGCACGACGCCCGGACTCAATTTCATCTACGTGCACATGAACCGGATGATCAAAAAGCTCGGTCTCGACGCCATCTTCATCACCGGTCCCGGCCACGGCGGGCCCGGTCTGGTGGCCAACACCTATCTCGAAGGCACCTACAGCGAGCTTTATTCGAGCATTCCCCCCAGCGAGAGCGGCCTTGCGCGCCTTTTCAAGCAGTTCTCTTTTCCCGGCGGCGTGCCCAGCCACGTAGCGCCGGAAACGCCCGGCTCGATCCATGAAGGCGGCGAACTCGGCTATTCGATCGCCCACGCCTACGGAGCCGCCTTCGACAATCCGGGCCTGCTGGTCTGCTGCGTCGTCGGCGACGGCGAGGCCGAAACCGGCCCTCTGGCGACCAGTTGGCATTCGAACAAGTTCCTGAATCCGGTCCGCGACGGCGCCGTGCTGCTCGTTCTCCATCTCAACGGCTACAAGATCGACAATCCCACCGTGCTGGGCCGCATGTCCGACGAGGAATTGACCCATCTCTTCACCGGCTACGGCTACAAGCCCGTTTTCGTCGAGGGTGACCAGCCCGAGCCGATGCACCGGAAAATGGCCGCTGCTCTCGAAGCCGTCATCGGCGAAATTCACCAGATTCAGCGCGAGTCGCGAGCCCATGGATTTTCGGGCCGTCCCATCTGGCCGATGATCGTGCTCCGCACGCCGAAGGGCTGGACCGGGCCCAAGGAGGTAGACGGATTGCCGGTCGAGGGCACCTGGCGAGCGCATCAGGTTCCCATTCCCGAAGTAGCCACCAATGCCGGCCACCGGAAAATGCTCGAGGAATGGATGAAAAGCTACCGACCCGAGGAACTCTTCGATTCCACCGGAAAGCTGATGCCCGAACTGGCCGCGCTCGCCCCGGAGGGCGAGAGGCGCATGGGCGCGAATCCCCATGCTAACGGCGGCCTTCTGCTCCGCGATCTGTCGATGCCCGATTTTCGCGACTACACCGTGCCGGTGGCCAAGCCCGGCGTCGAATCAGCCGAAGCGACCCGCGTCCTGGGCCGTTTCCTGCGCGACGTGATGAAACTCAATCCGTCGAAGTTCCTGGTCGTCGGCCCGGACGAAACCAACTCGAACCGCCTGAGCGCCCTGTTCGAGGTCACCTCCAAAATGTCCACCGGGCCTTTTCTCGCGACCGACGAACGTCTCTCGCCCGACGGCCGGGTTCTGGAAGTTTTGAGCGAGCATCTCTGCCAGGGCTGGCTCGAAGGCTACCTGCTCACCGGGCGCCACGGCTTCTTTTCCTGCTACGAGGCGTTCATTCACATCATCGATTCGATGTTCAATCAGCATGCCAAGTGGCTCAAAGTCACGCGCCAGATTCCCTGGCGCCGGCCGATCGCCTCGCTCAACTATCTGCTCACCTCCCACGTTTGGCGCCAGGACCACAACGGCTTCTCCCACCAGGATCCGGGTTTTATCGACCACGTCGTGAACAAGAAAGCCGACGTCGTCAGGGTCTATCTGCCGCCCGATGCGAATACGCTGCTCTCGGTCGCCGACCATTGCCTGCGCAGCCGCAACTACGTCAACGTGATTGTCGCCGGCAAACAGCCCGCCCTGCAGTGGCTCGACCGCGAAGCGGCCATCCGGCACTGCACGGCGGGGATCGGCATTTGGGACTGGGCCAGCAACGACCAAGGCTCGGAACCGGACGCCGTCATGGCCTGCGCGGGCGACGTGCCCACGCTCGAAACGCTCGCCGCCGTCGATCTGCTGCGCCGCCATTTTCCCGATGTACGGATTCGCGTGGTCAACGTCGTCGATCTGATGACCCTCCAGCCCTCGACCGAGCATCCGCACGGCCTCTCCGACCGCGAATTCGATTCCATCTTCACCACCGACAAGCCCATCATCTTCGCCTATCACGGCTATCCCTGGCTGATTCACCGCCTCACCTATCGCCGCACCAATCACGACAATCTCCACGTCCGCGGCTACAAGGAGGAGGGCACGACCACCACCCCGTTCGACATGACCGTTCGCAACGATCTCGATCGCTTTCACCTGGCCTCGGACCTGGTCGACCGGGTTCCCCGCCTCGCGCGCCTCAGCGGACACTTCCAGCAGTTCGTTCGCGACCGCCTGGTCGATCACAAGCAGTACATCATCGACAACGGCGACGACATGCCGGAAATCCGCAACTGGAAGTGGCCGTATTGACTATGGATCCCCGTGGCGCGTGCATTCCTGCCCGCGCCACAGGGAGGGCTGGAACCGGATTTTTTACCGGGCGCGCCGCGAGCGCGGCCCTTTTCGAGCAGGCTTCGAGGCTTTGGCGGGCTTGGCCGCCGGGGCTGCCGGTAGCTGGGTGAGCCCCAGATCGCGCTCCGTCCTGAGCTTGGTGATGTAGGCGATCTGGCCCGAGTGGTAGGCGAAATGCTCCACGATGCGCAAGATGGCGGCCAGCCGCGTCATTTGGAATCCCAAGTTGCTATACGGCGTTCCCAGCGAATCGCCCGGCGTGCGCGCCAAAACGCGGCAGGCTTGGTTGACGTTGGTACGCAGCATAGCCACCAGCTTCCGGCGCGGCAGCGGCCCGCGTTCGGCGAATTCCCTGTCCCTGCGGCGCACGTCCGGCGCGCCGCCGATCCCCGAGGTGATCCACTGGCCGACGTTTCCGGAAAGATGCAGCACCAGATTGCCGGCGCTGTTGGAGGCTTCATTGGGCCGCCACCAGAGGTCCCGCTCGGGAAGTTTCTGCAGGCACGCCGTGATTTTGCCGAGTTGGGTCTTCAGAGAATCCAGAGCTATTTCAAGGCATTCGCGTCCGGGATCGAATCGTTTTGCCGCCACTATCTTCCTCCTCATCTGAATGGTTCGTTCGGCTGCATGCTGGAGCATAGCATGCCGGACCGGGCACGCTCGCTCCGATCGGCCCTTGAGGCTTTGTATTCGAAGCGGCCAGGTGTAAGCTGACGGGCCGGGCGGGAATTGGATATAGGAAAAACCAGCTCAAATTTGGCGGGCTCTTTTTATGGGCCTTTTACGCTATCCGCCGTGGGCGCCTCCGGGCTGCCGCAAATGCAAAACCGCGAAAGGGAGAAAGCCATGAGAATGAATCGAAGGCTGGTTCCGTTTAGCTTCCTGATTGCTTCCGCTTGCGCCTTGCTGATCCCCGGCATGAGCCAGGCTCAGTCCGCGCCTGCGCCACCTACGTACCTTCGGGTGACTCTCGCGCGCATCAAGCCCGGCATGAGGACCGCGTGGCTCGACGGCGTGCAAGCCCGGCTGATGCCCGCCCTGAATAAAGCAGGAGTCAAATCCGTCGCGATTTACCAAACTGTATTCGGAAATGAATACGAGTATTACACCGTCAGGCGCTTGCAGAGATTCACCCTATCCGGAGCGCAGGGCGCACGGGTCCGCGCCCTGGGCACGAAAGGAGCGGCGGAGCAGGAAGACAGCCTGGGCAAGTACGTCCAAAGCGTCCACGTCATCGTCATCGCTCCGCAGACCGAACTCAGCAACACGCCTGCAGGAGAGCATCCGCCTGTTTGTGTGTTTGCCCTCCGCCGCGTGCTTCCCGGCAAAATGCAGGACTACCGGAATTTCGTAAGGACCGAAGTTCTGCCGGTCTACAAAAAGGCGGGAGAGTACTTCGAAGTCTACCAGCGAGTGTATGGCGCCAATGACAACGATTTCGTCTCCATGGCCTGCGTGAACAAATTCTCCGATTTAGCCGGCGGATCTTTGCCGGCGCGCGTACTCGGCCAAAACGGCGCGGAGAAACTGTTCGCGGAATGGGATGCGATAGCACCCCTCGTTAGCATCACTGTTCGCCACCGACTGGACATGAGCTATTAATTTTTTCCCGAGGATCTGTGAGCGTTCAGGTGGCGGCTTGCTGGCGTGGGACGCTGCGAGCAGAGGGTTGTCTGGCGTTTGGGTCCATTTTCACCGGACTTTTACGCCATTGCGAGCAAGACGCCTCAGGGCTGCGCGAAATCACAGCCGAGAAAGGGAGAAGGCCATGAGAACGAATCGAAGGCTGGTTCTGTTTGGCTTCCTGATCGCATCCGGCGGCATCCTGCTGACTCCTGGCGTGGGCCTGGCTCAGTCCGCGCCTGCGCGGCCCGCGTATCTACGCGTGACCGTCGTGACCGTGAAGCCCGGCATGAGGACCGACTGGGTCGATGGTGTGAAAAACGTGCTGATTCCCGCGCTCAAAAAGGGAGGGTCCGAAATACAGGAGGCTTATCAAACGGTCTTTGGTAACGAGTATCAATACACTACTGTGGGGCCCTTGGTGAGATTCACCTCACCCAGCGGGCAGCCTGCGCGGGTCATCGGCCTCGGCAAGAAAAAAGCCGAGCAGCAGGAAAACAGTTTGGGCCAGTACACCCAAAGCGTTCACGTATACGTCATTGCTCCGCTGCCGGAACTCAGCAACACGCCCGCGGGAAAGCATCCGCCGGTTTGCGTGTTTGCCCGCCGCCGCGTCTTGCCGGGCAAAATCGGCGAGTACCGGAATTTCGTAAGGACCGAAGTTCTGCCGATCTACAAAAAGGCGGGCGAGTATTTCGAAACCTACCGGCGAGTGTACGGGGGCAATGACAACGATTTTGTCACCGTATCCTGCGTGAACAAGTTCTCCGATCTGGCCGGGGGACCTTTGCCAGCGCAGGTACTCGGCCAAAACGGCGCGTAGAAATTGTTCGCGGAATGGGATGCGATCGCGCCCATGATGAGCCTCACCGTGCGCCACCGGCTGCCGGAATTGAGCCAATAATTTTCTTTGCGCGCGGTCCGGCCCTCAATAACCGATGAGCGGGGCTTTGCCGACGTAGCGGTTATCCGAAAGCTGATCGAGCGTAAAACTGGCGACGTCGGCCCGCGAAATTTTCCGGATCGTCACACCTGCCAGTTTCGTTTCCGCCCGCAGGTCTCCGCGCTCGGGGCCGCTGGTGAAAACGGCCGGCCGGAGGATCACCCAATCGAGCGCGCTCTGGCGGATGAGCGCTTCCTGGCGGTCCTTATCCGCATAGACGCGCGCGAGCAGCAGTGGAAAGAAGACGCGGTCGTAGAGGAACCCTCCATGGCCGCGGCTGTCGCCCGCGCCGACGCCCGTGATCGCCACGAGGCGCCGGACCCCGCGGCGCTGCATCGCCGCAATCAGGATGCGGGTCGAATCGGAAAACAGCGTGGTTGGCTTGAAGAGCTGCCGCGTGCCCAGCGCGTAGATGACCGCGTCCTGGCCTTGGGCGGCGCGATCCACGGCGGCCGGATCGAGCGCATCGCCCTCTACCACGCGCGCGCTCCGGCCCCGCTCGCCGAGCCGCCTTTGATCGCGGACCAGTATCGTAACTTCGTGACCCCGGCTCACGGCTTGCGGCAGCAGATGGCGGCCGATGCTTCCCGTCGCGCCTAAAATCAGGATCTTCATCCTGCCCGCAGGATACACCCTTCCCATCGATTCTCTCCGACTCCTTCGGCAATGATATAAATTGGAAAGTTTCGTGCCGTGGAAGGAAGCGGCACCCTCCGTTGACCTTTTCCGGTGAGTGCCGCCGCCGGGGAGGGGAGCCATTCAAGCATTGCAAGCGATTCTCCTTGTCAGTTGGGGTGTCGTTACGGCCGTTCTGATCGTCCTCCTCCTTTACCGTTCAGCCCTGTCGTCGAGGGAAGACGATCAGATCTACATCGACAGTCCGGAACAGCACCATTTCCAAATGGCCGGCGCAAAGGCGCCCACGACCCATTTCCAGGAACAGCGGGAGATAGTCGCCAAAATCTCCCGCCTGGCGGAGCCGATTCTCGCGCTGGCAGTGACCTCCGGGTTGCTCCTGCTGGCTAGCGCGGGAATTTGGGCTTATCAAGGGATCAAGAAGCTCTAAGACCGGCCTGGCTGCGCACAAACCCGGCAGCTACCAGGCATGGCAAAGGTGCGCGATGCCGCTTGATCCTTGGACGCTGCAGTGGGTAGCCAAGCCGGTGACTCGGGAAGAGGGCCTGCGCATTCTGAAACGCGACCACTTCCGCTGCCAGTACTGCGGACTCGATGGCAAGGCCAGCTTCGAGAACGCCCTGAGCTTGGGAGTGGATTTCGTTGTGCCGAGGGCTCGCAAGGGCAGGAAGAATCCCCGCAACCTGGTCGCTTGCTGCCGTTCGTGCAACGCCATCAAGGGGCGCCGCGTATTGGGCAGTTTCGAAAAGGCCAAGGCGTACGTCCTCGGGCGGCGCGAGGAACTGCGCAAGGCCTGGGAAGCTACCCGGCACACGCGCTAGAGGAATCCGCGCCAGGCCCCGTGCGCCCGGAGCGAGTCAATTGACCTTGCAGCGAAATTCCACTTCGAGCGCTATGTTGTCGTTCACGCTCAGCAAGCGAGCGAGCTTGGGAACGGCGAGGCCAAACGTTTCGAACTTGAATTCGGTCGACGCGCGGCCCGCGACGAGGGTGCTGTTATTGTCGACCGTGGCGTAGCCCTGCCAACTGACCGGCGCGGTGACGCCATGGATGGTCATATCGCCCGTCAGGCGGAATCCAAATTGCCTTTTGAGCGGATCGGGCATTCCCTCGATCGTCTTCGGCACGAACACGGCCGTGGGATACCGTTCGGTCTGGAGGGTGCGCTTCTGGATGAAACCATCGCGCATGGGCTGATCGCTCTTGAGGGTGCGAAGATCGAAGGTGAGCTTCGACCGGCTGCTGTCGATCGAGCCATCCCGATTGAACACGATCGTGCCCGTGACGGCCGTCGATCTGCCCACGGCGTCATCCGGGAAATCGATGCCCACGAGCTGTTCGCGCACCCGGTAGGAGACGCTCGTGCCGTCCTCGATCGTCAACGTGAAAGGGAATGGCTTCGGCGGCGCCGTTTTCCGGGCGCCCGACCCTCCGGGAGCGCCCATCTGCCGCGGCGCCGGCCCTTCTCGAAGCATTCCGTCCTGCGCTTGAGCGGCGGACCAGACGATAAACGCGCCGACCAGCAGCGTGGCGCAAGCGCCCATCGCCGCCAGCCAAGCGAACCCCGACTTTCGTGAAATTCGCGTGCGATTCATGCCCTGCCCCCTCATTGTTTCGAATTTTCCGCTGCGTTCACACGGTCCCAGCCGGTCCTGCAAGTGGAATCGATTATGACAGGATTTCCGCCCGGCGTCCCGCGCAAGCGCGCTATAAGCCCGCCGGCCGCAAGCGCCCGGGGACAAAGGCCTCGAAATCCGAGTTTCTCCGATCCGGCTTCCGTTCTTGTTCGGCAACTGCTCGCGTTGACGGGATAGGAGATAGAGCGCGCCAAAACCGGCCCCCCTACGGCTTGTGGTTGAGGCGAGGGTGGGCACAAGGGCACTCATTGGTGTGGCCTGGGCCGTGCGCGCACTGGGGGGGGGAGGCATGGGTGGCAGGCTCAAGGGTGCTCGCGGGGGAAAATGCCGTTCTGCTGGACCTGCTGAAAGCGACCACGCAGTGTGCGATGGCAGATTTCAAGCTAGCAGACCTATTGGGCGAGGGTGGCGGTCTGTCTGACAAAGCTCGCGAGCTATTGACGGGAGCTAAGGCTTCCGAGATTACTCCTATGATAGAAGAAAGAGGCTGCGGCCCAGCCAGCCCGCCTCTACCCTGCACCCAACTCCGGGGACTCCGGGCGACAGGTAGCCTCGACCTTGTAGGGAACGTACCGCGTTTGCCCTCCCCTCAGTCCCGGCGGTTCTTCCACGGGATTTTCAAGTGCGGAATTTTCTTTCCCTCCGCGAGACTCCACCGTCGAACCGACGCCGGGCGCGATATTGTCGTGCGGCTGATTCGTTGGGCGTTATGCAACAGCCTTTCTTTACTGTTTTTTCTGGTCCTCCTGCAACGTCGCGCCAACAGTGACATTTGCGCCGGGTTCAGTGCTGAGTGTACGCTGCCAAGGCTTGAACCCGGACTTGCTGACAATAATTGTGTGCTGGCCAGGACCGAGCTTCAGGGTCGAGGGTGTACTCCCCGCATAGTTACCGTCAATCGTTATGTCCGCTCCCGTAGGCACAGATTGAATCAGGACGGTCTCAGGGCTGGCTACGGCATTCGCTGGTGCATTCGTCGCACCGAATTTAGACGGATCAATTGGCATGTCCCCGTTTATGTACGCCGTAATTTCGGTACCTTGCGGGATGGTTATATCTTTGCCATGAATTAGAAGAAACAGAGGGGCCACCGGGAAAAATACAATGCTTGTCGCAACGATTGCCCCCGTTATCGCTCCTTGGTGGCCGCCGCCTTTGACATCCTTGACGGCGCGGAGCGCGGCTTTTTCGCCGTCCTGCAACCTTACGGCGACAACGCTGATGTTGAGTTTTCCTGCCCGGCCAAGTCTCCGTTTATGCTGCGCCTCGGTCACTGTGCCCCAGGCCATGCTGCCTTTGGGGATGACGAGGAGACCGCCTACCTTGATCTGCTCCAGTACTTCAAAGGGAACGGTGTCGTTTACGTGAGCGCTTGCCGACGAGATAGTTTCAGTCAACCGGAGCTTCACGGGCGTGCCGTCTTGCAGAACGATCCCAGGAGTCGCTGCTGGCTTGGGTTCCGGCGCAGGCGTCGTCACCGGATTCTGCGCCATCACCGTGCTCGCTCCCAACAGCAAAGCGAGTGCAATTCTCCATGTGTGTTTCATTCTCAGTACTCCTTTCGGCCGAACTTTCAAGGCCGACATCCATTAACACTGGCAACGCATATCTTATACACCCCTATCACCAATGTAGGTATTGTTTTCACCTATTTCTCGTTTCGGGGGAATACAACGTTTCCGGAGCCGGAGACTTTGCCTTGATGTGAGGTACCTGTTGACTAGGAGTTAACTCCGGCCTAAGTGAAAAACGCCGTGCAATAGGCTCCCAATGTCTCTGGGTACCCCTAGCAATTCGGCTTGCCGATGTCGTGACAACACCAACCGAACTGCTGTTGCCAACCAACCAGGAACCTGACCCAATCATCAGCGGTTTCGCAATGCCCTGCGAACCGCACGGCTTCTTCCACTGACATGCTCATCTGACCGCATACGGCGCACTTCAGGAAGCCAACTATCAGGTTGTCATCGTTCGTGTTCTTCAGGTTTTCCGAGAAAGACTCCCTGCCACTGGGCAGATTCCCGTCCATTTCTCCGCGCGTGCATTTCTGAGCCAGCCTCGACCTGAGGCTTTCGCCCAATTGCTCTTTCGTCATTTGGGGTTGTTACCCTCCTGGCCATTCAGGCCGCAGCAGGAGAAAGAAGGCCGCACGTTTCCAGGATGCGCCCCCCTGTACATCAACAGCGTCCGTTGGCAGATATGCTACGACGCGACACGTTCGTTTCCAATGGATTATGTCGCAAGGATTAACCGCTATTCCCGCACTCGAACGATTCAATCTAACCCGATAGGAAGGGGCATCTCGGATCGATCCTGCGCCGGTCTTTCCTGAGAAAACAAAATCACCTTTATGTGTTCCACACCTCGCGATTGGTGTTAAAAGGTTCTCTAGCCCCAGGGGTCTTTTCTTAGATCACAAGGAGGTGGCTATGCGTCGGCTGCTGGCAACCATTGGCCTCATCGTGGCCTTGCTGTTCGTCCCGGCATCTGTTCCAGCCAACACTATTCCGCACGGGTTGTCGGACACAGCTCGCTCTCATTCACAGAGTCAGGACAATTCCAAGATCAAGGTCTGGGTCAACACACATTCTGGGGTTTACCACTGCCCTGGCACGAGGTGGTATGGGGCAACAAAGAGCGGCGAATACATGGCGCAGGGTGAGGCCCAACAAAAGGGTTACCGCCCCGCATACGGAAGAACCTGTCAGTCGGGCGGAGGCGAGTCTGCCTCGCCCAACACGTCCAAGAAGCATGGGAGCACAACGGGTAAGACTGAGCATCAAGGCAATCCCAACGTAAAGGTTTGGGTCAATACGTCCTCGGGCGTCTATCATTGCCCCGGCACGAGGTGGTATGGGACCACGAAGCACGGCGAATACATGACACAGGCACAGGCCGAAGACGCAGGGGATCGTCCGGCTTATGGGAGAGCTTGCGAGTAGTCTTTCCTTGCTCGATTTGGGGGCTGGGAACACCCTGTCAGCTTGCAAGCCCACTAGCATACCTGCGCCAGCACAAGCTAAATCTTGCTTAACCGCTCGGCTGTCTGAAGCACGATCTGGCGGTCCTGCTGACCCAACCCTCTGAACAGTTCCGCGAGTCGGTGCAGTGACGGGCCGCTATTTGGCTGCAAGGTGATGTCTTCAGCGGTTAGCGAAGACAAAACCGGAGCTTCCTCGCCCTCATAGAACAGTTCATGTAGGGGTACTTCGAGCCCCCGTGAGAACTTCTCCAGGGTTTCCAGTGACGGCGAGGTGTGACCGTTTTCGACGCGGGAAATGTAGCATCTCAACAGGCCGCTGCGTTTCTCGATATCGCCCTGCGAGAGCCCCTTCAGTTCCCTCAAGGTTCTAATGCGTTCGCCAATGATCATAATGAAAACGATTATCGCGGAGCTACAGAGCAAAGCAAGAGCATTATAACTTGAAGGTATTGCCAGCCCAGTACGCGGAGGTTCGGGACATGGCGCAATCCATGGCACTTTCGTGCTATTGAGTCGAACGTCACTGCTGGAACGTTTACTCCAAAGGCACTTGGCAAGGTCGCCACTTTCCCACGGGTATAGCTCTCAGCATTCCAGGCGAAAAGTGATAGCGTGCCAAACATGTTCTTGTCTCCATCTCGGAACAATTCTTGTACAAAGGTGGCCCTCATGCGTAGTAATGAACGGGGGAGCTCGCTCCGCTTAACCGTTTCGAAACGGCAAGTGAAGACCTGCGGCGATGGTGAAGCTGCTCCTTCTGAGGCGGTAGACATCTCGGCGGCTTGGATCATGGAGGACGTTGAGGCTGTGGCCAAATCGTTCGGTGTAGAGTCGAGGAAACTCCTGCGAGACACTCTGGAAAGCCTTAGGGCCGAAGCTGCGCTTCTCGACCTGGGGTAGGCCAGAGGGGGCAGGGAACGGATCGGTGCTCAGTCGACCGGAACTCATATATTGCACCATCGTTCGGTTCGATAGTTCATTCACTGTCCCGGTGGGTGTTCGACGTCATTTTTGATCGTGCTTCCCGTGTGGGCAAGCACTCAATTTGACTGCGCACGCTGAAGGGCGTCCAGCATCTCATTCAGTTGACGTATGCGGCGAGCCAGGATTTCGGCTCGCTTCGCCTCTGCTGCGCGCAGCTTGGCATTCGCTGTGCTCGATTGTTGCTTCATCTTCTCCGCGTGCTCAGCAGAGAGCCTTTCGATTTCCTGTCGGAGCCGCACGATTTGAGATTCCAAGTTTCTTCTCGGCATTTGTTCTCCTCAAGCCGGTAGTTGCAGCAATGGGCAGTCTGCCAGCGGCATGACCCTCACCATCACAAACGGAATTCATTTGGAAACCCGCCTTCCATCGGAAGACGTGTTTCCTTGAGTCGCTGCGGAGGGGAGACACCTGAATTGGCTGCCTGCCACCTACTTTCTATGTCCTGAAAAAGTATTTCAGGATGACAAGACCTTCGTCCAGTGAAATAACATTAGAAAATAGTTTCCACAGAAAACTTTTGTTTTCCGACAACACTTGTTTAATTACTGAAGAATGAGCGGAATGCGAAGGCGTCCAGCCGTGATCGAGATAGGGGGTCTTCGATGCTATAGGCTTCCGATTCGGCTTGCCGACCATTGAAGATGTGTCTTCCGATCCCGCGAAGCTCCTGCTAGCCGCGCCAACGCTTGCCAATGTCTTGGATGAGGGCACTGTTTACCGGCCCGAATCCTCGCCGCGTAAGGCTGGGAAAGGCCAAGGGCGGAAGCAATGGCCGGTACGGTGACACCCGCAAGATGCGGCTGAATCTCTTCGCGATAGAAATTTTCCGTCAGCCACTCGGGTTGCTCCGTGGGATTCCACCTCTTCAGTGCAGCGGCATTGCGGCGTTGCTTCTTAGCTTGGCGGGCACGCGCCTCTGGGCTGTGCCCGGCCGCTCGCCCGAGCTTTGCAGCCTCTATGAGACCCGCCCTCGAAAAAACAACTCCGCAGAAAGCGCAGTAATTCCGGCCTGGTTTGATTGGGGCACCGCAATCCCGGCAAACAGCTGGAGGCCTGGGCAGGGGCTTGGCTGGTGGCATGAGAGTCGCTCCTTTGGCCCCGCGCTTGTGAGACTGGGTGAGCCTTGTTGCTGGCGAATTTCGGCGAACTGACTTGGAGATGCTTCTCCACAGCGTGTGGGACACCCATTCCGCCAGGGGCGCAACGGCCATTGCCCAAGTCGGCCCGGTTTCGGCCAACTGGGTAGCGAGTGAAGCCATGAGGCGGCAGTTGCCGTTGCGCTCTTCAAAAAACCACTCCCGGCGGAATGCCTCGCGGGTGATCCATTCGAGCAAATAGGCGTCCACCTGTGGCCGGATCGGTTCCATCAAATCGCAAGCCAAGCTGTCGCGTGTCCGGCTATCGAGGTGCATAACGCCAAGACCGGGATCGAGGCCAAGTGCTGCAACGGCAAGCCGGGCTTCCGTTTCGAGGATGGCATACAGGTAATTCAGGATGGCATTAGCCGGATTGGCGGCAAGGCGGGGGGAACCCGAAAGCGGAGAAATGCGCGTCCCGAAAGTCAGCCAGTGATCCGGCACGCGGCGGGCATCCTGCTTAGGAAAGGTGAGCGGGATGTTGCGCCATGCGGACCAATAAGCGTGGGCTGCCTGCGCTTCCTGTGCGCGAAGGGAATCAATCGTCGCAGCCGAAGCCAATGCAGACCGAGCTTCGCGAATCGTTTGCGCAACAGCCGGGGCTTGCAGGCCATCGCTGGCCAGCCGCTCCTGGGCAGCGACTTTCTGATTCACCAATTGTCGCGCAATTCGCAGGCCGGTTCCGGATTGCACTGCAAGAGCCTGAGCGCGTCTCAAGCGGGCATCAGAGGGGCGAACGGGGCCGGTCACGGCAAGCACTGAGCCGTTACGGTCGAGCATCGCAAAGGCCGCGTCCTGGTCAGCCAACCAGCGGAGCGCCGCAAGCGAAACCATGCCATCCGACCCGATGGCAACCACACGCTTTAGCCCATGCCTCACGCGGGAGAAGCGTCCCGCGCGACGGGCAGCACCGATCCCGTCCTCAAGAATCAGGTGGCCCCGATCCACGCGGACCCTGATCCCGTAACCAAAAAGAGTAACCACACCGCGTCTTGGCGTGAGCACTTCTACGGTTTGGCTCTTTGAAATGCCGAGTTCCGGTGGGGTTGAGGATGGAACCTCGAAATTGCCGACCTGCGGGACCTGCGGTAACGTCTGCGTAGCTGCCATTGGAGTGTGACGCCTCCTTTGGTGGTTAGGGGCGCGTCCGGTGCTGCTGCACCGGCGCGTCCTGCTCTGTCATGCTTTGCTTTTCTTCCGTCCTCTACCTTTGCGGTAGATTTCTGCCTTCACCCGCTGCAAACTCTCTATGTCAGATTGAGACCAGAGGCGCACCGCCCTACCGTTGCGGAGCACCAGCTTTGGAGCCTTCACTCGGCCCGTTCGAATCCACTCCTGAAGGGTGACACGATTGAGACCCGTTTTCGTAGCGGTTTCGACTGTCGTTAAGCGTATACTCACACTACATATGTAGTCTATTTAGAGGTATCAGTCAACCTTTCTTTGCTTGAGTGAACAACGCTTATATTCGCCATGCGGGGCCGCGCTCGCACAAAAGTTGTACCAAGCTCTTACCGTACTGTGAGCCGATCCCCAGGAAGCAGCGCCAACACCCGCATTCTCCCGGATGCCGCATTCTTCTAAGTCGCTCCACGGCGGTTGATGGCGCAAGCCCAACGGTTAGGCCTGACAGCACACGAGCGAAATATTCGATTCTCCGGTAGTCTCCCGATGCCCTCTGGTCCCGCCCAGGATACCGGGGGTCGAGTTTCGCTCGGCAAAATTCCTGCGCTCTTTGGTACAAGACTCTCCGAAAGGCCCACCACTCCACGAAACCGCCGTCCGGAAACTCAATTCTTCGAGGCCTCAGCCATATTTTGGATCGACTGCAAATTCTCCGGACCTGAGCAGCTGTCTGTGCTCGCTTCAGTGCTTCCCATAAGCTGCGTTCATCGGGAATGGCTGGAGCAATGTCAACATGCGGCGTCAGGATGGTCTTTTCAAACTGCTTTTCCTCTTCTTGTTTGCGAAGTGTCCAACGCCGCTTCTCGTCGGGAGTGGTGGAAAACCTTGGCTCATGCACAACGCGCGGGGCTTCGCCCGGAACGTGTGAATACACCCGTTCGCGTTCTCCCCCGCTCGATTTGACAAACATGCCCGATCTGGCGGGAACGACGGTTTCAGCCTCAGAGGTGCCGTCGCGCAGGCCAGTGAAAGTGTCAACCCAAAGTCCCTCGTAGCGTAAAAGTTCTTCATCGGTAGTTTTTCTCGGTCTGCCTCGGCTTTTGTTTTCATTAGGTTGCGACAATTTCATCCCCAAATACAATGACGCTTGATTGAGTTTACCTCGCGTTCGCGAAAACCTGTCTGCATGAAAGCAAAAAGAAAAAATCGCAAACGTCGGTCAACGAGAATTCGGCTTGTAGCACCGCGAACTCTAAAGCAATTTTCCGCCATGCCTGCCCGATCCCAAGACCGCTGGAACCGCATCACCCACGCGGTCTCAAAGATGCGAGCCGACGGGGTGTCGCTCACACAGGCGTCCCAGGAATTTGGTCTTGGTCCGCGCACGGTGATCCGCTGGGCCAAGCCTGCCTTGCGCAAGGGCCGCAATGGGCGGTACGCAGCAAGACCCACTGATACGCTGCTTCGGGTCCTCACCATTCCTTCCCCTGAGGGGGTGAGAGAAATTGCCCTTCGCGATTCTCGGCAGGCGAGCCGTCTTGGTCAGTATTGGGCAGCCGTTCAGAAATATCTGCAAACGGGGGATGCGTCAGCTCTGGAGAAATTCAGGAAGAAGCGCATCATGGACGCCAGCCGAAAGCGAATCCCACTGCTGACCGATCTGGAAGTTCTGGACCGACTGGCGTCGGCTGGCGCTTTGTCGTTCGAATCTCTCTATGCGGGGGTTGCATGATGCCGAAGGAACCACCACCGCGTAATCCAATCAGAAAATACCAGCGCAAAGCTAGTGCGGCGCGGCGGATCGGAGCGGGCAAGAAATGCGCGTGCGGTGAGAGCCGACCGGAAGCACTCATAAAGGGAAGCAACCCCACCATCTGCGCAGCCTGCCAGCGGAAGGGGCAGGGGAAGAGCATATGCGATGCGCACCACGTCGCGGGCAAGTCGAATAGCAATGCGACCGTCCCCGTGCCGGTCAATGATCACCGTGCGGTCCTGAGCCCAGCCCAACACGACTGGCCAAAAGACACTCTGGAAAACCCGGACGGAAATCCGGTGCTTGCGGCAGCCGCGTCCATCCGGGGCTTTGTAGACACTCTCGTTTATCTCATGAAGGAATTGCTCCTTCGGATTGCAAACATGCTTGAAACGTATAACGCATCGATGGTTGAACAGCACGGGCCGGGATGGTGGGAGAAGACTGACCTAAGAAAATTCACACCCAGGCGTTAAGCGAATGTCGATTCATCAGCCAATATCGCTACCTATTGCCGTTCGCGTTTACCCGGAGCCACCGGACGCGAAAGGGAGTAACAGAAAACAGCAGGCACCCGAATTGCCTTCCGCAATGCTTGTCTTCGACACAGAAACACGCACCGACCCCACCCAACGCTTGACGTTTGGAAGCTATCGGTTTTTCGTAAACGGGGAATGCTTGGAAGAGGGACTTTTATACGCCGATGAACTGCCAGCGAAGGAACGCGAAATCCTGGAACGCTACGTTGCAACGCACCGAGCCGAGACGTGTCAGGAAGGCAGACCGGAACTGCGCTTGTTATCCCTGAACGAGTTCCTGGACGTGCTTTATTTCGCTGCATACAAAGGCCGATGTCTTGTCGTTGCCTTCAATCAGCCGTTTGACCTGTCGCGAATCGCCCACGATTGTGCACCGGCGCGGGGCCGATTCGCTGGCGGCTTTTCACTTGGCATGTGGCAATACACGGACAAGAACGGGCGACAAAGAACAAATCACTTCCGGCCCAGAATCGGCATCAAGCAGATCGATAGCAAGCGTGCGTTGAAGGGGTTCACAGCACGGAACAATGCGGACCGGACCGATATGATCCCCGAAGGATCGCCGAGCGGTCAGCCTGAACCGGGATATAAATTTCGCGGTCACTTGCTGGATTTGCGCACACTCGCATTTGCACTAACCGACCGGGGCTATTCTCTGGAATCTGCGTGCGAGGCGTTCGGTGTCGCACATGGAAAGCAGAAAACAAACCATCACGGAGAAGTCACTGAGGAATACATCGATTACAACCGGCGCGACGTTCTGGCAACATCTGAATTGGCGTGCAAGCTGATCGAAGAGTATCAAAAACATCCGATCAGTCTTCAGGCCACAAGGGCGTATTCTCCTGCTTCCATCGGGAAGGCATACCTGCGGGCCATGGGGATCATCCCCATCCTTGAAAGACAGCCAGATTTTCCCAGGAAATATTTGGGATACGCACAGTCTGCTTTCTTCGGTGGACGTGCCAGCGCCCACATCCGCAAAGTGCCGGTTCCGGTTGTATACGTGGATTTTCTTTCGATGTATCCCACGGTCAACAGCCTCATGGGGCTTTGGCAATACGTCATAGCGAACGAGGTTAAGGTTGTCGAGCACTGCCAAAGTGAAATTGAGGAATTCCTAAGACATTTGAAGCCTGCCGATCTTTTCAAGCCCGAGACGTGGCTACGCTTGCCTGCGTTCGTGAAAGTCATTCCGAATGGGGATATTTTGCCGACGCGGGCGAGATACGGCACAGGAGGCAACGATTGGCAGATTGGCATCAATCATCTCTACGCCAAGGGCAGCGAGGACAGCGTGGCGTTGTGGTTCTCACTCCCGGATGTTGTCGCGTCTGTGCTTTTGACCGGGCGCATACCCAAAATTGTCGATGCCTTCCGTATGGAGCCTCAAGGTACGCTTCCAGGCCTCGCGCCTGTGAAGCTGCGTGGTGCTATCGAAGTCGATCCCAGACGTGAGGATTTTTTCAGAGTCGTAATCGAGGAACGGAAACACTTGTCATCACGTTCCGACCTCACCGACATTGAGAAAAGACGGCTCGATAAAGCGCTAAAAGTCCTCGCGAATTCGACCAGCTATGGAATCTATGCGGAGATGAACCGCCAAGAAGCTGACCGAGAGTCAAACGTGACGTGCCACGGGATTGACGCAGACCCCTTCGCCTGCCGTGTCGCTCACCCAGAGGTGCCGGGCGAATATTGCTTCCCTCCACTCGCTTCGCTGATTACAGGCGCGGCACGTCTCATGTTGGCCTTATTGGAACACTCAGTCACTGAATTGGGTGGCACGAACGCGATGGAGGATACAGATTCAATGGCGATTGTGGTCACTGAGCATGGAGGACTTGTGCCATGTCCTGGTGGACCGTATCAGATGCAGGATGGCCGCGAAGCCATCAAGGCCTTGTCATGGGCACAAGTGAGAGAGATTGCTGAGAGCTTCGCTGCGCTCAACCCTTACGACCGCAGCGCAGTGCCGGGGTCCGTTCTCAAAATAGAAGATGACAATTTCGATCCGAAAACTGGTCGTCAGCGGCAGCTGTACTGCTTGGCAATTTCAGCCAAACGATACGCACTCTTTCTGCAGGATGGCGGGGGTGAACCTGTGTTGCTTCGATGGTCAGAGCATGGCCTCGGGCATCTGTTGAATCCGACCGATCCCGAGAGTGAAGACCGGGACTGGATCAGGCAGGCGTGGCTTAACATCGTGCGCCGTTCGCTCGGCATGAGCACGGGGAAAATGGGATTCGAGGGATCACCTGCCGTGGGGCGCGTGACGATCAGTAGCCCCACCGTTATGCGGTCCTTTGCCCGGCTCAACAAGAGCAAGAAATACAGCGACCAAATCAAACCGTTCAATTTTCTTTTGACGTGCCACATCAGTCCCCTGGGCCATCCCGTCGGTGTGGACCCTGCACGATTTCATCTCATCGCACCATACGAATCAAATCCAATGAAATGGATGCGCATGGATTGGACTGACCTGTACTCGGGAAATGAATTCGGGATCACAACGGCAGGGCACCACGGCGCCAGGCACTGCGCTCGCGTCAAAACCTACGGCGACGTTTTGCAGGAATACGAGTTTCACCCGGAATCAAAATGCGCCGATGCAAACGGAAACCCCTGTGTCAAACAAACCGTTGGCCTGTTGTATCGAAGGCATATTCGAATTGAGCACATCGAGTGTATCGGCAAAGAATCGAACCGTCTGGAAGATGTAGAAGCCGGGCTGATTCACGATGAGCGCGGGGTTTACACCGAATACCCGGACCCCAAGCGGGATGAGTGGCAAATGACAATCCTGCCCGCGTTGAAGAAAATACCGCTGTCGGTCCTCGTGAAAAAGAGTGGTATGTCACCGAGTGCGCTGAAAGAGATCAGGGCCGCGCGGAGCAGGCCGCGTCGATCACACCGGATGCGCCTCATCGATATAGTGGGAAGAACTGGACACACGCCCATAAACCAGTCTTGATGTAGAATACGGCGCTGGGCTTTTCATCTTAAGTTAGGAAATGTGATGCTATGTCCACAACTAATACAACCCCCGAGAAATACTCACAATTGAAAGAATTTCTCATCGCGCAGGCACGCGTGGTGGCAACCATCAAAACGCGGACAGAAACAATCATTCCAGATGCCGCCTCGCCATTTCTGTATCTCGCTTTCCCTTGGGTCATGGAGCCTGCTGATGCGGAACAAGCCAAGTTCCTGGAGACTAGGCGCGGACAATTCTCCACTGCCGGATTCGAGGGTGACCGAGTGCGGACAACGCTTTCGGATATATTGGCTCAAGATAGGCAATTAAGAGAATGTTGTGTTGGTCTCGGTCCCCTCGCTCACTGTCTCGATGTCGGGTTTGTGAGTCCTGCTGCATTGCTGATCAACGACGGTGCACCCCAGGAGAGATTGGAGGAACTCTTTCAGCGATTTGATGCCACCATTTATGGGGAGGGACGCTTCAAGGCAATATCACTGTGTCACGTGTTCAACTTTCATGCCGAAGAACCGAGTCTGAAATTCGGAGACGTGAGGATGGAGCGCCTCGGCGGCCCTACCATCTCAAAAATACTCGGCGAGACCTCTGCGGTATCCTTCTTCAATCCCCCTGGCACGGGTGAGTTTTTCATCGTCTCGGAACAGGAAGGGCCGTGTGAAGAGCCCGTCAAGTGGCTATTTGAGAAAAAAACAAGGCCGAGCTTTTCCTCCACGCGTTGCAATACTTCAAGGATGGAGTAGTTCACATTGATTATGCAGCGCCTCACTTCCTGCCGGAATGGGTCAACCAAATCCGCAAGTGGGGAGTTTTCTTTATCGGGAATCCTCGTCGTTTCCCATATGAAGGCGGTCGTCGATTTTACACTCTTAACGCAGATGAGCGAGATACCGTCACCCGCTGGTGGGCGCTATATCAGCACCCGAAGTTTCTTGATCGAATAAACGACCTCCGTAGCAGCTTGCGTCAGTCCAGTTATCGCGCCGGAGATTATTTTGAATTCAGTCACACGCAGGACAAGCCAGCCGACAGACTAATCAGTTTAGCCATTGCCCTCGAATCGCTACTTTCGCCAAATGACAAAAGTGAATTCACATTTCGCATTGCGCAGAGCGTGAGTCAGCTTGTGGGAACCACACCGGAAGAGAGAGCCAACATTTTCCGTGAAATAAAGAAGTTCTACTCACGCAGAAGTCAATTAGTGCATGGCCAGTACGATGTGGATCCTTACCTTGAGGGCAAGTTTGTCACACATGAGGAATGCGAACGGTGGGCTTCTCCGATCCGTCTGGCAATTCTTCGATTCTTTGTGCTTTACCTGCGCGGCAGAGATCACCGGGAAGAAATACTCAATAGATTGTCTCTCGCAGCCTTAGATGCCGAAACCGGGGAGCGCCTACGAAATGAAAGTGATTTAGATAGTCTTCTTAGGGAAAACCTTGACTGACATTCGCCGCATGGGAGTATAGAGCAAATGGCAGAACCTGAGTTTAAGAATGCAGATGTTTTTTCTGTCATAGGTTTCACTCGTGAGGACATCCTGAACGGTGCGCAATATCGCACCATGCGCCTTTCGGAAGACAATCTGAAAACTATGATGTTGCTGCGTCAACGGTTTGGTCCGCTAGCGAGTGCTGCTGAACGCGGATTGGTGATTAAGGGGATGGTCGAGGTGTATTTTCTTGATCCATTTGCATTTTATGATGACAACACGTTTGAGAGGAGATTCGGTAGCAATTTTCAGGTGGTTGAATTCTATAATGAAGCAGCGTTTCAGCTGTCCCAGAATTACCACATAGACTTGCCACCTGTGATTGAAAAAGTCACGAGGATGCAACTTCCAGAGCGGTTGGGAATAAGCATGCGATTTCCATGCTATTTTCTGCCATAACGCACCATACTTCTCGCATGCTTGCCCAGTGCAATTCCTCCCTTGCGTCCGCCCAGCCGCCGACCCACGACATGTTGAGGGCCGGTTTTGCGCGGCTCTATCTCCTATCCCCTGCTCGCGTTGACGGGGGTTGGAAACGAAGCCTAACATCGTTGCGGCCTGCTGCGCGGTATCGTCTCCAATTGCTACAACGCGTCTCGCCGCACGGGAAGGAGGATCCCGCATGTGCCGTTCCCGATTTCGTTTGTTCTCATACCTGTATCTGGCTCTGTCGCTCGCTCTGGCCGTGCCGGCGTTTGCGCTGGCAGGGCCGACGATCGAGTTGACCGTCGACGCCCGCCAGGCCCCGGAAGGAATCATTCGCACCGAAATGGACGTGCCGGTGCGTCCCGGCCCCCTGACGCTTTACTACCCGAAATGGATTCCCGGCGAGCACGCGCCCGACGGACCGGTCATGAGCGTCGCCGGCCTGAAGCTCACCGCGAACGGAAAAACCATTCCGTGGAAACGCGATCTGCTCGACGCGTGGACCTTCCATCTGGATGTGCCGCCGGGAGTGAGCCGGCTGCATATCGCGTTCCAATATCTCGAGCCGAGCGGCTCGCACGGGGAATACACGGAAGGGGTATCGTCGACCGACAAGCTGGTGGACGTGAATTGGAATCAAGACCTGTTGTATCTGGCGGCGATTCGCGCGCAGGATCAAACCTTCGACGCGACGCTCGTGCTGCCCGACGGCTGGCAGTTCGGCACGGCGCTGGCGGTCAAAAGCCATTCCGGAAACCAGATCGTCTTCCAGCCGGTTTCGCTCAACCGGCTGGTCGATTCGCCGGTGATCGCGGGCGAGTATTACCGGGCCATCGATCTGACGCCGCCGGGCGAGCCCATCCACCACGAGATCGATATCGCGGCCGATAGTCCGGAAGCCCTCGACATGAGCAAGAAGGTCCGCAAAGGCCTGACGAACCTGGTGGCGGAAACGGGGAAATTGTTCGGCACGCGGCACTACCGCGACTACCACTTTCTGCTGACGCTGAGCAATTACGTTTCGCATTTCGGCCTGGAACACCACGAATCGGACGACAGCCGGCTGCCCGAACGAACGTTGACCGGGCCCAGCGCGGCGATCGACGTGGGCGCTTTGCTGGCGCACGAATTCACCCACTCGTGGAACGGCAAATTCCGCCGCCCGGCCGACCTGAGTACGCCCTACTACGAGGTGCCCGAGAAAACCGACATGCTGTGGGTCTACGAGGGACTGACCGACTTTTGGGGCAACGTTCTGGCGACGCGCAGCGGCTTGTGGACCAAGGACGATTACCACCACTACCTGGCCGAAGTCGCCGCATCGCTCGGGCCGGGGCGCCCCGGACGAACCTGGAGGCCGCTGCTGGATACGGCGGTCGCCGAACCGATGGAACAGGAGGATCCGGGCCGGTGGATGAACTGGCTGCGCGGAACCGATTACTACGAAGAAGGGGATCTGCTTTGGCTGGAGGTGGACACGATCATCAACCGCCAGACCCACGGCCGGAAATCGCTCGATGATTTCTGCAAGCTGTTCTTCGGCGGTCCGAACAAGGGACCGCAACTCGAAACCTACACCTTCGACGATCTGGTCCGCGCGCTGAACCAGGTCGCTCCCTACGACTGGGCGACATTCCTCAACGAGCGCCTGGATTCGACATCAGCCCAGGCGCCACTGGGCGGAGTCGAAGCGGCGGGGTGGAAACTGGAATTCACCGATCAGCCTCCCAGCGGAGGGCAACGGCGATACGGGGGCGGCGTGAACGCCCTCTATTCCATCGGGCTCGGTGTCAGTGGAGATGGGACGGTGTACGATTCGATCTGGAACGGCCCCGCGTTCCAGGCCGGCATCACGCCCGGAATGAAAGTGATCGAAGTGAACGGCAGGGCATTTTCGCCCACGCTTTTGCGGAACGCGATCGCGGCCAGCAGCACGAATTCCGCACCCCTCCAACTGATCGTGCTCAACGACGGCTACAACAAGACGTGCACGATCGACTATCACGGCGGCTCGCGTTATCCAATCCTGGTGCGGGAAAAGAACGTCCCGGACTTTCTGGACAACAATGTTCTGAAGGCGCGCGCCAAGCACCGCTAGCGCCGCGGCCGGGCAATCTCCGCGCCGGCATAGCAGAATCCGCTCCGTTCAGCTTTTTCCGTTTCGGCCGGCCGTTCGGGCCGCGGCGCTAGCGAGGTCGTGGGCACGATTATTTGCCGCATGATCGGCGTGGCCCCTGACCCATTGCCACCGGACCGTGTGGCGGGAGGCAGCGGCGTCGAGTTCCTCCCACAGATCCCTGTTCAACACCCCGCGCCGGCCGTCGCCGCCGGACTTTCTCTGCCAGCCGTTGGCCTTCCAGCGGGGAAGCCACTGCGTGATTCCGTTCTTGAGATACTGCGAGTCAGTGACGACCGTGACTCGGCCAGGACGGCCCAGAGCATTGAGGCCTTCGATGGCCGCGCGAAGTTCCATGCGGTTGTTAGTGGTGCGGGCCTCGCTACCGAAAATTTCGCGGGTGGAATCGCCCGAGCGCATCACGCAGGCCCAGCCGCCCGGGCCGGGGTTGCAAATGCAGGAGCCGTCGGTGATGAGGAGGGCTTCCACGCGGGAAGCGTCATGGGACTCTCCCCGGGGTTTCGTCGCTTGGTGAATTGGCTCCGCAGTCATTCCCGTTACTCGTTGTGCCGGCGCCGATGCGCGCCCGGGCAGTCAATTGTCTGCAAGTGGCGGCATAACAATTATCGTCCCGCCGCGCGATTGTCAATTTCGGGAGCCGCCCGGGGCCGGCGTTGCTGAGTTGCTCGTGCCAGACCTACCTGACGGCGGCGGTTTTCACGGTCAGCGGCTGCTTCCAACTCGAAAGATTCGCCTTCTTCCAGGCGCCCTGAAGGATTCCCTGGCGAATCTGGCGGGCGCTTTTGCCGTCGCGGCTCTTCTGGTAGGCGTAATAATCCTCCCTTTGGCATGCCGGGCAGCGGGACGCCTGCCGGTCCTGAAAACAGCCGAGCAGACTGGCGTGGGCCGCCTTTGCTTGAGCGCCGCATTCGGAGGGCAACCGACTGAGCAGCGGCTCGATTTTCGCCGCCGTGGCGTAGGCATGTTGCGCCACGGGATTATCGGGAAAATCGCTTGCCGGAAGCGTGGGAGCCAGACGCCCCTCGGGCAAAGCCGAATGGCCGGCCAGGATAGTACTGGCCAGTGAAGCGCTGCTTTGCCGCCCCTCTTGCGCCTTTGCCATCGTTCCCAGGCGCATGCCGAACAGGAACAGAAGAGCCGCCGCCGTGTAGATCAATGTTCGCCGTAGCATCGCTATAACCTCCCATTGATCGGAACTCTATTTTGTTTGGGAGCCGACGGACCATTTTGCGACGAAGAAGTGCGAATGTCACTCATCTTTTCCCAATTACTCTTGGCGAGAATTCAGTCTTGGCTCAGCAGCCGCCAGCATTCGGTGGCAATCGCCCTGTCCTCCTGCGCGCGAATGACCAGAACGCGCACGGCGGAATCCTTTGCCGCAATGTCCCGGTCTTCGGCTTGCGCCGGCTGCCGGTTCCGTGAGCGATCGACTTCGAGACCGAGAAAGCCGCAGGGCTGGCAGGCTCCGGCGCGCACTTCGGGCGAATTCTCGCCAATGCCGGCGGTAAACACCAAGGCGTCCAGGCCGCCGAGCGAAGCGAGCATCGCGCCAATCGACGACCGCAGGCGGTGCAGGAAAACGTCGAAGGCGAGCCGGGCGCGAGGATATTCATGGAAGTCAGTCGCTTTTAAGCGGCGCGGGCCGGCGCCGCGATTATGCGGCGGGCACCGGCGGGGGAATCGTTTCGGCTGATTCGCCCGCTTCGGCGCGGCGGCGCCGCTGATGTTCGAGGGCGGCACCGATGAAGTCCCGGAAAAGCGGATGCGGCGCCAGAGGCTTCGATTTGAATTCGGGGTGAAACTGGCAGCCGAGGAACCAGGGATGATCGGGAACCTCCACCACCTCGACGTAGGTGGCATCGGGCGTGCGGCCGCTGATCCGCAGGCCGGCCCGGGTGAGGGGGGCTTCGTAGTCGCGATTGAATTCGTAGCGATGGCGATGGCGCTCGTGAATCTCGGTGACACGATAGGCGCACTCGGCGAAAGAGCCGGGCTCGAGCCGGCACGGCCAGCTCCCCAGGCGCATCGTTCCACCCATCTCTTCGATGCCGATCAGCTCGCGCAGCTTGTAAATGACGCGGTGCGGGGTGTGGGAATCGAACTCGGTGGAATTGGCGCCTTCGAGGCCGGCGGCGTGCCGCGCGAATTCGATCACCGCGCACTGCATCCCCAAACAGATGCCGAAATACGGCACTTTCCGCTCCCGCGCGAAGCGGATGGCCTCGAGCATGCCGCCAATGCCGCGCTTGCCGAAGCCGCCGGGGACCAGGATGCCATCCATCGGGGCCAGCAGGCGCTCGGCGGTTTCGGGAGAATCGAGGTGCTCGGATTCGACCCATTCGACCCGGGTGCGCAGGTTATGCGCCAGGCCGCCGTGCGAGAGCGCCTCGTGCAGGCTCTTGTAGGCGTCTTCGAGCTGCACGTACTTGCCGACCACGCCGATGCGCACCTGGCCACCGGGATGGCGAATGCGCTCGACCAGATCGATCCACGGGTCCAGATTGCCCGGCGGCGCATCGATATGGAGCCGGGAGAGGATCTGCTCGTCGAGTCCTTCGCGGGCCAGCGAGAGCGGCACTTGGTAGATCGTGTCAACGTCGGGAACGGAAATCACGCAGGGTTCGGCGACGTTGCAGAAGAGGGCGATTTTCGTTTTCAGTTCTTTCGGCAGCTGGCGGTCGCTGCGGCAGAGCAGGATGTCCGGCTGCACGCCGATGCTCAGCAGTTCCTTGACGCTGTGCTGGGTCGGCTTGGTCTTCAGCTCGCCGGCGCTCGGGATGAAGGGAACCAGGGTGACATGGCAGTAGAGCGTCTGCTCCTGCCCCAATTCCAGGCGCATTTGGCGCACCGCTTCGAGGAACGGGAGCGATTCGATGTCGCCCACCGTGCCGCCGATTTCGATGATGACGACGTCGACGCCGTCGGCGACGCGCTGGAAGGCCGCCTTGATCTCATCGGTGACGTGGGGAATCACCTGCACCGTCTTGCCCAGGTAATCGCCGCGGCGCTCCTTGGCCAAAATCGATTCGTAGATGCGCCCGCTGGTCCAGTTGTTCTCGCGCCTCAACCGCGCGTTGGTGAACCGCTCGTAGTGGCCCAGATCGAGATCGGTTTCCGCGCCGTCCTCGGTCACGTAGACCTCGCCGTGCTGGTAGGGCGACATCGTTCCCGGATCGACGTTCAGGTAGGGATCGCACTTCTGGAGGGTGATGCGGAGACCGCGACTTTCGAGCAGGCAGCCGATCGACGAAGCGGCGACTCCTTTTCCCAACGAGGAAACCACGCCACCGGTCACAAAAATATATTTCGGCGCCATCCGCTAGGTTCCGAACTTACCTCCGCTTCCGCTGCTTGACGCAGGATTCCCGCTGCGCGTCATTCTACCGGAAGCGGCGCGGGCTCACAAGCCGCCGCCGGCGACGCGTCATTGCAGCCATGGTTTTCCGTGATGCGATCCGTGCCGAACGGTGTAATCTGGAGGGCAATCTTTTTTCCGGCGAGAACATGAGCCGGGCAAAAAACAGCAGGGCCGCCGGCGGATCAGCTTGAATTTCCCGCTTCGGAAAGGAGGAAATGAAATGCGAGATATTCGGAGAACGTGGAAGGGGAAAGCGGTCCTGGCAGTGGCCGCGCCGGCGCTGGCCGTTTTGGCCGTCGCGGCGATTGGCGGCAGGGGACGGGCGGCGGGGCCTCCCGCCGAGGATTACACCGTGCAGGCCGGGCCCAGCGGTACGATTCAGGGGAGGGTTTTGTACGTTGGCAAGCCCGTGCGGCCAGTGACGATGGTCAACACGGAGGATCCCGCCTATTGCGGCAGCACGATGGTGTCGTACCCGATTCGGGTGGAAAAGGGCGGGGTCGTCGATGCCGTCGTCTGGATCGATCACATCACCCACGGCAAGGCCTTCGCTTTCCCGAAGGCGGTCGTCAATCAGAAGAAGTGCGCTTTTACTCCCTCCGTTGTCCTCATGGCGCCGGGCCGGTTGAAAGTGGAGAACAGCGATCCGGTGGCTCACGACGTCCAAATTTTTGCCCGTCTCAACCCCTCCTCGAATCATGTGATGCCCAAGGGAAGCAAACCGCTCGAATTGACGATGATACGGCCCGAGACGGTGACGGTAGCTTGCGACATTCACAAGGACATGACGAGCTACGTCGTCATCGCCCAAAATCCCTATTACGCCCTCACGCGTTCGGGCGGAGTATTCGAGCTGACCGGCGTCCCGCCGGGTACTTATCAGATCAAGGTTTGGCAGAAGAAGCTGGGAACCAGGACAGAGCGGGTTACGGTGCGCGCGGGTAAGACCTCGAACGTGACCTTCAAGCTGGGCGCCTAACCGCCGGCTCCCTCCCCGGCAGCCTAGAGCGGATTGCCCCATCCCTCGTGCCGGCCGGCGTGGCCAGCGGAGACGCCCGTCGTCCGCCGGAGAAACCGCCGTATACTGCCCCTTGTGAAACCGCTCGTCGGCACGATTTTTGCCATCGTATTGGGAGCTTATTTAATCTACACCGGACTTCGCGGTTACCCCTTCGCGATGGACAGTTTGGTTGGCGGCGTCACGATGATCCTCGGGGCGCTCGCCTACCGAAGCGCGAAACTGCGCCGGCTGGGCCTGCGGCCGGATACGAGGCTTCGCCGCGTGGTGGAGATTTTCCTGCTCGCATTCGTTTCGGCGCCGCTGGTGATACTGGTCGCGGAAGGAAACGACGCGATCTGGTTCTATCCGCTCTCCGGGATCGTCGTTCCGGGCTGCTCGCTGCTCGCCTTCGCCTGGATTGTGATCCGAAAAAACAGGGAGCCCGGCGGCAGCCTGCCGTCGTTCCGCTAGACCGCCATTCGCGCTCCGAATCGCAGACACATCCCCGGTGCGGCCGGCTTGCCTGCCCCAATATATTGGCCAAAGCAAGGATTCCGGCTTAGAAGCCGACGTGATAGAGGTATCCGACGACGCAGGCGGCAAGCAGGCAGTAAAAACCGAAAATGTACCACCGTCCCGACTCGAGCCAGCGGCTCAGCCATTTGAGCGCCACCAGACCGGCCAGAAACGCGAAAAATGCGCCCAGGATGCTCGGCATGACGCTCGGAAACAAGCTGGCGCTGTGCTGGATATGCTCCATCTTGACCAGCCGCCATAGCTCGCGGGCATCGGCAGCCGGCGTGAGCGCAACGGCCAGCGCGAAGCTGAAATCTTCCGAGATCCTTCTCGGCACGCCGGCAAGCATGCCCACCGAGATGGTCGCCCCGGAGCGGGAAAAGCCGCGAAAGGGAATACACAGGCCCTGTACCGCGCCGATCCACCCCGCCTGCTTGGCCGTCAATTCGCCCGTCCCGCCCGAATCCGGTTCCCGCCCGCGCCCTTCGCGCAGGCCCGCGGCCAGAATCAGAATGCCCGCCGCGGCCAGCGCCGGCGCGATCAGGTTCAGATGGCTGAACAGCTGCTCGACCCAGGCATGCGCCTGGTGGCGGAAGACGATCCTCTCGATTCCCTCGATCAGAGCGAGGCCGATCACGCCGGTAAAGACATTGGCCAAAATGAAGACGTAGGCAAAGCGTTTGAATCCCTCGACACTCTGAAAAAACGCCCGCCGCCACCGCTGCCAGAAATAAACGATCACCGCCAGCATCGTGCCCGTATGCAGCATGACCAGCAGGAAGGTCATCTGGGGCGCCGAGGGGTTCATCCCCATCAGCTCCTCGGCAACGATCACGTGGGCCGAACTCGATACGGGGAGCAGCTCGGCGAAACCTTGCACGATGGCGAGAATGATGACGTGGAGAAGGGTCATGAATTCGTTTCGCTCTCTGGCGACGGCCCGAGCAAATGATACCGTGCCCCATCGTGCGAAGCGAGAGTCTTGCCGGTTTTTCGAGCGAATGGTTTCAACGGGCAGGCGAGCGCATCGGGCCGCGCCCCGGCGCGATCAGGCGCGAATCAGGCGTTGCGGCCGCGGCCGCTCGATATCCCAGTGTATGGCGTCGATCCACCAGCGGCCGCCGCTCTGCACCAGGGTAAAAACGGCCGTCAGGTCCGCGGGATTGGTTCCGCGGAAGGCGATATCCACGACGACGCGGCCGGCCGTGATCGTCTCGGGGAAAACGCTGACTTTCCCCCGCAGCAGCGGCAGGTGAGCCTCCATGATTTCATGGAACTCCTGGAACGACATCTCGCGCCGCAAGTGGGTGGAGAAGAGCGCGTAGGCGGCGCGGAAATCGCCGCGGTGCAGCGCGGCAAAGTGCGCTTCGACCACTTTTACCGCCTGCGAATCGGCGCCCCGGGTGGAAGTTTGAGCCGCCAGGCGGGATAGCCACAAGGCCGTCAGACCAAACGCCAGGCAGGATGTCGCCAGCAGCACCATCATCCGCCGCAGCCCCCGGTTCCGCGAACCGGGAGACCCATCGTCCCCGGCGCCCGCTTGCTCGCGCACCAGGTGAAACAATCGCTCCTGCGGATCTTCCACGGCTGTCTTTCCTCCGCGAAGCCTCGTTCACGCTTTCGTGAAATGGGAGCGGTGCCGGCGGGGCTGGGCCGATCTTCAATGCCGCGCTTTCCGCCCTGGAATAAGGCTCTTCCGAACTAGTATACCTCCGCCTCGTTGCCGGTTGCCATGGGCCAAACCGGCGGGCGTAGCTCGCTTGCCGCCTCTACCGGCGCCTGCTACACTCGCCATTGTTTGCTTGGACTCAGGTCCTTGCGATCTGAGTCTCATGATGAGTGGCCGAGGGAACGGGCCCGACGACGCCACGGCAGCCGGCCTGGGAACGACCCGGGCGATTGGTGCCAACTCCCGCCCCCGCGACAGGGGAAAACATGAGGCCTGAACACGCGAATGGGTAGCCGTATCTTCCCTCACTCGTAGAAGCTGTCGTCGCTTCGCCGTTCCGGTGCAGCCGGCTTTTTCTCCGGCGAATCACCTCCGCGTCGTCTTTCGGACTGAGCGATCCAGGACCGGCTCGGGGAAGCGAGAGGAGCATGCTGATGTCTATATCCGTGCGGATTCCGACCGCGCTTCGCCGGTTCACAGGCGGAGCAGCCAGCGTCGAATGCTCGGCGGCCACGCTCGCCGAACTGCTCGACGACCTCGGCCGCCAGCATCCCGATCTGAGCCGTCATCTGCGCGATGATTCCGGCCAGTTGCGGCCGTTCGTAAACATTTACGTCAATGAGGAGGACATTCGCTTTCTTGGCGGTACCGCCTATCAATTTCATGACGGCGACGAAGTCATGCTGGTTCCGTCGATCGCCGGTGGCGCTGCGGTGACCGCATGAGTTCCCGCCCGGCCCGTCAGGGCTCCCGCGGCCCGCTGTGCGTTCTGAAGTTCGGCGGCACTTCGGTCGGCGACGCCAAGCGAATCGCCTGGGTCGCCCGCCGCTCCGCCGCTACGTCGCGGGCCCGGCAGACGATCGTGGTTGTCTCGGCGATGGCCGGTACCACCAATCTTTTGCTGAACTCGGCGCGTTCGGCCGTCGGCCGCGATCATTCCTGGCGGGAAGCCTCCCGGCAGATTCGCCAGCGTCACATCGAAACCGCCCGGGCCCTGCTGCCGCCGGCCGAGCAATCCCGCTTTGCGCAGCGCCTCGAGAAATCCGTTCGCGTATTTGAAGACATCTGCCAGGGCTTTGGTCTGGTTGGAGAGGCGACGCCCCGCGGCCTCGACAGCATCGCCTCGCTCGGCGAACTGATCTCGGCCGATCTGCTGGCGTCAACGCTCTGCGCATCCGGCGTTCCCGCCGTGGCCATCGACGCCGCCAGGCTCATCCTCACCGACGACCGCTTCGGCGATGCCACCGTGTTTCCCGAGGCGACCAAAGCGCGCCTTCGCCGGACTTTGTTTCCACTTTTGAAGCGAGGCATTCTTCCCGTAGTCACCGGCTTTCGCGGCGCCACTCGCTCGGGCATTCCCACCACGCTCGGCCGCGGCTCCTCCGATTACACCGCGACGCTCATCGGAGCCCTTCTGCGGGCCAACGAAGTAACCATCTGGACCGACGTCGACGGGGTGATGACCGCCGATCCGCGCCTGGTTCCCGGCGCGCGCGTGATTCCCCGGCTGACTTATGCCGAAGCGGTCGAACTGGCCTTCTTTGGGGCCAAGGTCATTCACTGGAAGGCGATTTTGCCCGTCATGGAGAGTGGCGTTCCCTTGCGCGTGCGCAATTCCTTCCGGCCCTCCACGTCCGGCACGCTCATTCTTCCTGGCGCCAGCAGCCGCGCCAGCGTTACCGCCGTCACAGCTGTTCCCCGCGTTCATCTGGTGGCTGTCCGTGCCGATCGCGCCCTCGGTCCGGTCGAACTGGCCAGGCGCGTTCTCGGCTGGCTCGAGCCGACACGCGCCCATCCCCTGCTCCTGCTGCAATCCTCGGCGGAAAACAGCCTCGCCCTGGCCATCACGCACGAGGAGATGCCGGTTCTGGCCAATATCGAGCAGCAACTCTCCTCTCGCGCCCAAGGCCACGGCCTGGTGCTCGAGTCCTCCGAGGAAGTCGGCCTCGTTACGGCGGTTGGCGCTCAAATTCGCCACGCCCCCGGAGTCACCGCGAGAATTTTCGCCGCGCTGGCCCGCCGCCGCATCAACGTCCTCGCCGTCGCCAACGGCCCTTCCGGCCACGGCGTCGCCCTGGCCGTCGAGCCGAGCGCCCTGGGCCGTTCCGTGCGCGCGATTCATCGCGAATTCCGGCTGTAACCTTCCCGATGGAGTGGCCGCATCGAACCGTATTCGGGCAGCTCGAGCGCGCCGGCGGCGCAATCAGTAGAGGATGAGGGAGAGGCTGTCGAAGGGCGCCTTTTTCGAGTCGCGTTTCCTGTGCCGGCCGCAGCTATCCGGAACCTTCAACCTCTCGACCAAAGTCCATTCCCCTTGGCAACTCAGGCCGGGCAGATCCGGCCTCTCATCCGGCGCGGGCGGCTTGATTTCCGCGTAGGCGGGATTGAGCGCAAGGGCCGGCGCTCCGGCCAGCTTGGTCATCTGGGAGAAGGCATACAGGGCCTCTTGCTGCGTGGGCCTTTTCGCCGGAGCGTCCCAGACGTGAAGGTTCACGCAGCCTCCTACAATCACCGGGGTCCAGGAAAGCGGACGAAGCTCGAGCGGCTCGGTGGAAGCGGGACGAGCATAGCCGAAGGCAAGCACCTGCGGAATCGCGGCCGGATCCAGAATCGGCCCGGGAGAGCCGGCGAAAAAATTCCTCCCGCGCTCCTTGCGGAGCAAGCGAAGCGGAGTGACGTAGTCGGGAAAAGGCAGAACGAACTTGCAGAAGGAAAACGCCTGATCGATTGCCCGATCATGGAAGACCGCGTTTTGCTCGGGGCGGATCAGCCGCAGTTCGGGGCGAGGGCCGGTCATCACGCCCGACAGGCGATATTCGCCGCCACGAGCCAGGGAAACCTCCTGCATCCAAGTGCCGGCCAGGTACGCGTAGTCGGACGCGGCGAGGGGAAGATAAACGTGGACTTCGTCGCTCGAGAACTCGATGACCGAAAGGCCGTGGAAGAGGATATTGAGGCGCTGGAACGGGCTGGCGGCGAATTGACTCCGGAAGCGCGGAGCCGCATGCGCGATCGATTCCCAAATAGCAAGCCCGGGCCCAACCGCCAATCCCCGAAGCAGTTCCCTCCTGGTAAACCGCTTCATCAGGAATGTCGCCTCATCACGCCTCCCGGCCGAACGCAGCGTACCCGGTGCTTCCCTTTCGCGTCAACTCCGAAACTTCCCATTCCCGCATGGACTGGCCTGATCCGGGGCCCGGCGGTATAAAATCCAGCTTTCGAGCCGGTACCCGGAGACTGGCGAAAATCGTCGTGAGTGAAGCCGAAACCATGTATGCTGTTGCTGTGCAAATCGAACGAGGGCCTCGCCTTGCGCGGAAAGGAGTTGGCCGTGATTAGTTCTCCAAAGGAGATTGGCCGGGATCAGGGAGCCGGAACGATCGTTTCGGTAGCAACGGCCTTGCCCGCGTACACGATGTCGCGCGAGGAAGTGAAGAAGTACATGCGCGCGGTGTTTCCCGTGGACGAGCGGCGGCTGCGCGCGCTTTATGCCGTGGTGGACAATACGCGGGTGGAGACGCGTTATAGCATTTTCCCGCTCGACTACTTCATCGAGCCGAGACCGCTCGCGCAACTTACGGCCGAATATCGCGAGCATGCGATACGCCTGGGCCGGCAGGCAGCCTGCGCCGCGCTCAGTGCGGCGGGTTTGCAACCGGCCGATATCGACCTATTCATTACGGTCTCCTGCACGGGGGTCATGATTCCTTCTCTCGACGCGCATCTCATCAACGACATGGGCTTCCGCTCGGACGTGAGGCGGCTGCCGATCACCGAGCTCGGATGCGCCGCGGGCGCGGCGGCCATGGGTCATGCTTGGCATTTCTTGCGCGGATTCCCGCAGGGGCGCGCCTTGGTCGTGGCGGTGGAACTGCCGACGCTGACTTTTCAGAGAAACGATCTCTCGCAGGCCAACCTGATCTCCTGCGCATTATTTGGCGACGGCGCCGCCGCAGCCGTGATCACGGGCGAGCCCAGACCGGGGCCGCGAATGATGGGCGCGGAAACCTACCTGTTCCCGAACTCGCTCGATGCCATGGGATTCGACCTGCGGGAGACCGGATTCCACATCATTCTGGCCCGCGAAGTGCCCGACTTGATCCGGTCGCACGTCAAGCAACTGGTCGGTGAGTTTCTGGGACGCCACCATCTGCGCCAAGAAGATATTGCCGCCTGGGTGCTTCATCCCGGAGGGCAGAAGCTGCTGGCCTACGTCGAGCAGGAACTGGGGCTCACACCGGAGCAGACGCGACCCTCCTGGGATGTGCTGCGCGAGTGCGGCAATCTCTCGAGCGCCAGCGTGCTATTCGTCCTGGAGCGCTGGCTGAGCAAACAACAACCGGTGCCACCCGGATCGTCCGGCCTGCTGGTCGGATTCGGACCTGGATTCAGCGCGGAGATGGTTCTGCTTAGATGGAACTGACGCGATTGGCTTTCCTCGCGCTGCTGGCCGCGGTCGGCCTGCTGCGCCTGGTAGAGCTTCGCATTTCGCGCCGCCACGAGCGGCGTTTGCTGGCACGCGGCGCCAAAATTCCTCCTGACCCCAGTTTCCGCTGGATGGTGATCCTGCACGCGGCGGTGCTCGCCGGCGCCGCGGCGGAAGTCTGGTTTCTGCGGCGGCCCTTCGTGCCCGTTCTCGCGGCGGTGACGGGGGGGTTGTTCCTGGCCGCCAACGGCATGCGGTGGTGGGTAATCCACACGCTGGGCGGGCATTGGAGCGTCGATGTGATCGATGCGGGCAGCCTGGGAGTGGTGGACCAGGGGCCCTATCGATTCATCCGGCATCCGAACTATGCCGCCGTTTTCGTCGAGATGCTCGCGCTGCCGCTGATCCATACAGCGTGGCTGACGGCAGCCGTGGCCACACCGGCGCATTGGCTGGTTCTTCGCGCGCGCCTCCGCGTCGAAGATCGGATGCTCATGGCCAACCCGGATTATCGCCGCAAGATGGGGCATAAGCCCCGATTCCTGCCGCGGATCTTTTCGCGTCTGCCAGGAAGGAACCGTTCCACACTGCCCGGGAGTCCCGTAAACTAAGAGTGCAATGAGCCGAATGCGGATCACTCGTGCTGCCGTGGGTTCAACCGCGGCGATTCTGTTATTCGCGCTCATGGGATGCGAGCAGGCGGTGGCGGCTCCGCGGCCGGCGGCTACGCTCGATACCGGATTCGCACAGATGTACGAGCTTCGGTTCTCGACCGCTCGCGACTGCTTCAATTCCTACATTCGAGCGCATCCACAAGACCCGATGGGCGAGGCCGCGCTAGCGGCCAGCTACCTGTTCGAGGAGTTCAACAAACAGGGCGTTCTCACATCTTCCTTTTTTCTCAGCGATAAGAAACTGCTAGGCGGTGTTCCCAATCCACAGCGCGACTCCCAGCAGGCGGATTTCGTGAGGACGGACGTGCAGGCGCGAGAGATGGCCGAAACCCTGCTCAAAACTAGGCCGCGGGATCCCGACGGTCTCTTCGTGCTGACTCTCGCCAATGGCATGCTGGCCGATTACGACGCTCTGATCGCGAAAGAAGACATCGCCAGCTTGGCGTTGCTGCACCAAACGCAGCAATCCGCGAACCTCCTTCTATCGGTCAACCCCAAAGCCGATGATGCCTATCTCGCTCTAGGCGCGGCCAACTACATCATCGGCTGCTTGCCGGGCTACAAACGATTCTTTCTGGGTTTGGCAGGGATTCACGGCAGCCGGGCGCTCGGCATGCAGCAGTTGAAGCTAGCCAGCGATCAAGGCCATTATCTCAAACCGTTCGCGGAAGTGCTTTTGGCGATGGCGGCGCTGCGGGAGCGGCAGCCGAAGCTCGCCCGGTCGCTTCTGGCTCGGTTGCATCTGGAATTCCCGGAAAATCCAGACTTTGCCAACGAACTGGCGAAACTCAATCGGAATGGCGAGCCGGACGGTCTTCCCCGCTGATCCTGGTTCCCACGTTTCCTACAGCAAGACCTGCCGCACCCCCGTAATTACGTCAGCCTCGTGCCGTCGCCGGCCCGGGAGAGATATGCTAATATGAACGTGCGGGGTGGAGCAGTCTGGTAGCTCGTCGGGCTCATAACCCGGAGGTCGCTGGTTCAAATCCAGCCCCCGCAACCAGATATCCCAAGCACTCACTAGCGACTGCTCATTCGCTTCAGTAGGCCCTTCTTCTTGAACTGCACTCAAGCGCACAAAGTTCACGGCCTCCTCGATCCGTTCTCCCGCGGGTTTCGCCGCTAACAGAAACTGGTCGCGCCGCGCGCCGGCCGGCGCGTTGTCTTCGACCCGGTCTGCGCGGAGCCGGTTGCAGGCGTTCCCCCCGCCGGGTACAATGCCGAGCGTACACTGCTCTTTTCGGGCCCGTAACGGCAGAGGGCCTGGTTCTGCTTGCCTCGCGACCACACAACAAGGGAGGGTATGCATGCTCGACACGCACGGAAACCGGATCACTTGGCTCGGTCACTCCAGCTTCAAAATCACGACTGCTTCCGGTCAGGTGGTCCTCATCGACCCTTGGATCAGCGGCCCCACCTGTCCGAAAAACCTCAAGGAATTCGACCGCGTCGATCTGATCCTGGTGACGCACGGCCACTCCGACCATTTCGCCGACGTTCCCTCCCTCATCGAGAAATTCCAGCCGAAAGTGACGGCCATTTATGAAACCGCCATGTGGCTCGGGTCCAAGAAAGCGCAAAACGTGCTGCCGATGGGCAAGGGCGGCACGCATACGATCGGGGACATCTCGGTCACGCTGGTCCATGCCTTTCATTCGAATTCCATCGATGACGGCGGCAAGCTGATCTACGCCGGCGAGCCGGGCGGATACATCGTCCGCCTGCCGGGCGGCTTCACCCTCTACCACGCCGGCGACACAGCCGTCTTCGGCGACATGCGCCTGATCGGCGAACTCTACAAGCCGGAACTGGCCATGCTGCCGATCGGCGACGTGTTCACGATGGGCCCGCGCGAGGCCGCGCATGCCGTACGGTTGCTTGGCGTCCGGCAGGTCGTTCCGATTCATTACGGCACTTTTCCACTGCTCACCGGAACGCCGGAAGCCTTTCGCAGCGAAGCCGCCGGGATTAGCGGTCTGGAAATTCACGTCCTTCAGCCGGGTGAGTCGCTGGGCTAAATTCGACCCCAGCCCAGCAGCCGGCCGTCGCTCCGCGCCGATTCGCCGCACGCCTTCGGCGGCAGAGCGAAAGGAGAATCGTCATGCCCCGTCGGAATCCCCGGGCCCAGGAAGAAGGCATCCTCTTTCCGGCGATGGGTCGCTACCTCGATCGGATTCTGCCGCCTCGCGACGCGGTGCTGGCAGAGATGGAGGCTCTGGCCAGACGCGATCACATCCCGATCATCGGCCCCGCGTGCGGGCGCTTGCTGGCTTTGTCGGCTCAACTCATTCGGGCGCGGAGGATTTTCGAGATGGGCTCGGCCATCGGCTATTCGACCACGTGGCTGGCCCGCGCGGCCGGACCCTCCGCCAAGGTCTACTACACCGATGCCGACCCGCAGCGTCTCGCTCAGGCGCGGATTTTTTTGCGCCGCGCCGGCGTATTGAAGCGCGTGGAGCTGCTGCTGGGCGACGCGATCGAATCCTTCCGGCGCACGCCGGGAAAGTTCGACATCATTTTCATGGATATCGATAAAGAACAGTATCCCGAGGCGCTCCGGCTGGCCCTGCCACGGCTTCGCCGCGGCGGCCTGCTGATTGCCGACAACGTATTGTGGTCGGGCCACGTCGTTCGCCGCGCCCAGGCGGGCGACCGGACCCTCCGCGCGGTTCAGGAATTCAACCGCGCGATATACGCCAGCAAGCAGCTCTTCCCCGTTATCGTCCCGTTGCGTGACGGCGTCGCCATCTGCCGCAAGGGATAAATCCTCCAGCCTGATTTTCCGGAAGGCGTCTCGTGCCGGTTCGGCGGGTTCGTGCAGTGAAGGGCGGGCGAGGCGGGGGGGGGGGGGCAATTGCCGCGCCGCGGCGACTCAGCTTTTGTGCTTCTGCTCGGCCAGGAATTTCTCGGCGTCCAGGGCGGCCATGCAACCGCTGCCGGCCGCGGTGATCGCCTGCTTGTAGACGCGGTCGGCGACATCGCCCGCGACGAAGACGCCCTCAACGCTGGCGTGGGTGCCGTTGCTCGTCCGCAGATAGCCGTCTCCGTCCATATCGAGAATGCCTTGGAAGACCTTGGTGTTCGGGTCGTGCCCGATGCCGAGGAAGACGCCATTGACCGCGATCGTCTCGATCGCTCCGGTTTCCACCTGCCGCAGCCGGATAGCTTCGACCACCCCCTTGCTCACGTCGAGGATGTCTTCGACGAGGTAGGGCGTCAGGAAGCGAATTTTGGGATTCGCCTGCGCGCGGTCGAGCATGATTTTCGTCGCGCGGAACTCGTTGCGCCGATGCACGATGGTCACCCGGCTGGCGAATTTGGTCAGGAACGTCGCCTCTTCCATCGCCGAATCGCCGCCGCCGATTACCGCGATCTCCTGGTTGCGGAAAAAGGAACCATCGCAAGTCGCGCAGGTGGAAACGCCGTGGCCGATCAGTTTCCGCTCCGATTCGAGGCCCAGCATCCGCGCCGACGCTCCGGCGGCCACCACCAGCGCGCGCGCTTGCAACCGGCGCTCTTGCAGCTCGATCGTAAACGGCCGCTTGCTCAAATCCACGCTCTTCGCCGCACCCTCGACGAACCGGGTTCCGAACCGCTCGGCCTGCTGCCGCATCCGGTCGATCAGTTCCGGCCCCATGACTCCTTCGGGAAATCCCGGGAAATTCTCCACCATCGTGGTCAAGCTAAGCTGGCCGCCCGGCTCGTATCCATCGACAAGGACGGGCAAGAGGTCGGCCCGCGCCATGTAAATAGCAGCCGTCAAGCCCGCGCAGCCGCTGCCCAGAATGACCACATTCTCGATTTCAGGATTCGGTGAATTCATTTCGGCGCAAACTCTTTCGTGGTAGTGGTTTTTTTCGAACAGCTTCGCTACGCCCGGAAATTGTAGCACGGCCACTCGCCCCAACCAGGGGCTTGCGCTACGCTCCGGCATCCGCATAATGAATGCTGTCATGAATCCAGCGCGCCTCGGCGAACTCATCTCCGAAGCCGTCATATTCGTGCTCGGCTTGTTGCTCACGATCATGGCCCTGAGCGGGCGGTTCAGCCTGCCTATCGGTCTGACGCTCTGGCTGGGCCTGGGCGTTGTCCTGCTGATCTGGGGTGCGCGCGCCTGGATGCGCGGCAACCGGTTTGCGCGCCCGGCGGCGCGCGCGATGCAACGGGTGCGAGGAAGTTCGCTGGTGCTGGCGGGAGCGGTGATGCTCTTGATGGCGTGGATGCCGTTCGAGCGGGCGCCGCAGATGCTTGCGCTTGTCGGCGGAATCCTGGCCGTCCGGGGAGCCATCGGCGCCACCCTGGCAGGGCTACGGGCGGCCCGGCGCTAGCGGTTCCCGCGCAACCCCTCCCAAGGAAATTATCGAGAAGCAGAAGAAAGGAAATGCATTCGCGGTGCCGATTGGCCGCGCAATGGCAGCCGGGCCTTCCTATGACATATCATTACGCAACACGGAAGCGAAAGGGGTCCGGTGATCCTCCCGGCCTTCAAAGCCGGCGATTCGACTCTCGCGAGCCGAATGGTGGGTTCGACTCCCACACGCTTCCGCCATACACCCGCCGGTGCAGTTGCGCCGACCGGCTGCGACCTCGCCAATTCACGCATTTCCAGACCGGATATTGCGTCCCAGTTTTCGGCCGCGGGCGCACCGCCCGGGATCGAGCGCGCCGACTATCGGCAACGGCGGGCAAAATATGGACTAGCGGGGCACCACGGGCAGCACGAGGTGGCTCGGGCGGCTCGCGTCGTGATGCAGCGTGTCGGTGCCGCGCAGGTGGCCCAGGTGGTGGCCCAGGTCGAACGACGCGACGTCCAGGCGGATGCGGTGTCCGGCCTTGAAGACCCAGGACGTCGGCCAGATCTCGATGTCGAGCTCGTACACCTTGCCGGGCTCGAGAGGCTGCGGATGCTCGTGCGTGTGGTAAGGCGCAAGCGGCGTGCTGCGCGCCGCATCGAGCGCCCGGTGCGAGGCTTTCAGCCATCCCATGGTCACCATGCGCGCCGGCGGCGCGACGTCCAGCGTCTTCGCCGCCTCGATCACGCCCGCGGCGAGCGGCGGCATGTCCATGATCGTGGCGATGAACTGCGCGTCCTCGGCCGTGCTCGAGGCCCACAGCTTGAACAGCACCGGGCCGGTCACTTCGAGGTCCTCGGCGAGCGGCGCGCTCGTGAAGGTGAGAATGCGCCGTGTGGCGTGCGGCAGGCCCATCTTGCCCATGACGCGGTTTCCAATCCCGGGGACCGTCCACGCCGGGTCGGGACTCACGTAGCTGGTCGCCGCGCTCGCGGCCGAGGGCTTCTCCCAGGAGAGCACGCCGTCGTTTAGCGATTCGACCGCGCCCGATTTGCCCGGCGCCAGGTACAGCGTGCGGCTGCGCGCGCGCGCGAGCGGCCACTCCTGCTCGTCGCGCCAGGCTTCGCCGCCGCGCACGAAGATGCGCACAGGAGGCTCGGCCATGACGCCGTTGTCGATTCCCTTCAGCCAGTGGTCGTACCAGCGCGCGAGCGCATCCTCGACCGCGGGCTCGAGGAACAGCTTCTGCGCATTGCCCGTCGTCACCATGAGCTTCTTCGGGCCCGAGGTCTGCATGAAGCCCTGCAGGTTACCGAGCAGGTGTACTCCGTGCCCTTCCCAGTTGGCGATGGTGAAGGTAGGAACCTGGATCGCCTTCAGATCCGCGCGGCGCACCTTCCAGTACTCGTCGAAGGTCGGGTGCAGCGCGAGCACGCGCAGGAAGTCGAAATCGAAATAGTCCTCGCGCTTGGGCCGCTCGGCGTAATCGAGGAAATGCCGGTAGCGCACGCTGTTGTTGTACCAGTGGTTCAGGAACCCGCTGGCGAGGATGCCGCCCTTGTAGACGAAATGGCGGTAGATGTCCGTGCCTGCGTCGTAGGGCGCGATACAGGCCAGATGCTTGGGATTGTGCTGCGCCGCCTGCCACTGGTTCATGCCGTAGTAAGACTCGCCGATCATGCCGACCTTGCCGTTCGACCAGTCTTGCGTCCCCGCCCATTCGATCATCTCAACGTAGTCGCTCTGCTCTTTGGGGCCCCAGACGTCGTAGGTGCCTTCGGACTTGCCGCTGCCGCGCACATCGGCGTGGACGTAGGCATACCCGCGGCTCACCCATTTGGCGATGTTGCCGGTCTCGCGGTAGCGGTACATGCCGGTGGAAGGCAGGTCCACCGAGTCCTTGATGTAGGGCGAGGAGGCGAACAGCACCGGATACTTGCCCGGCGCCTTGGGCCGGTACACGTCGCAGGCGATGTGAACGCCGTCCTTCATTCTAACCAGGACGTCCTTGTCAACCGTCGCGCCTTCGCCGAGGGCTCCGTCGCCCAAGATCACTTTCGCTGCCATGGCCGCCTCCCTTCACCACAGTTTTGAATTTCCAGCCTCCACACGATACACCTCTTCCGCTCTTCTCCAGAGCGAATTTGCCGCTTGAGCGGGACCTTGGGCGAGATTGCGGGTTCGGGCGCAACCCGCTCACATTCCGAGCAGACGCTCCGCGTTTCCGTGCGCGATCTTTTCCCGGTCGCTCGGGCTGACCGGCAACCCCTCCAGAAAGGAACGCGCCTGGTCCATCGGTGCGTAGGGATAGTCGGTGGAAAACATGATGCGGTCCACTCCCACTTCCATCAGCAGATTCAGAAATGTAGAGGTGAAATTGAAACCGCCGAACGTATAGTGAACGTTTTCGCGGAAGTAGTCGGTGACCGGACGACGCAGGTTCTTCGTCACCGGCTTCAGCGCCGCCATTCGAGGCAACATGAAGGGAAGCCCTTCCCCTAGATGCCCGATGATGATTTGCAGCTTCGGGAACCGGTCGAACACCCCGCCGACCGCCAGGCGGATGACGTGAACGGCCGTTTCGATATGCCAGCCCCAGCCGTAACTCGCGAATACATCCACGACAGCCGGAGCAAACCCTGCATACGACGCCTCGATCACCGCTTTGGGAGGCCGCGTCGGGTGAACGTAGATCGGCACGTTTAGCGCTTCGGCGCGCTCCAGGATCGGCGAGAAAAACGGATCATCCAGGTAACGGCCCCGGGCGTGGCCGTTGATCAACGCTCCCTTGAATCCGTACTCGCGAACCGTGCGCTCCAACTCTTCGGCGGCTTTCTCCGGCGCCGGGGTCGGCAATGCGGCGAATCCAGCGAAGCGATCCGGGTGTTTCCGCACCGCCTCGGCCAGCAAATCGTTCTCATCGCGGGCAATCGGCACAGCCTCGGAGGCGTCGAGCTGCTCGACGCCGGGAACCGTGAGAGAAAGCACCTGGACGTCGATTCCGGCGGCATCCATTTCCGCGATTCTTTTCTCGCCAAGCTCCCACAGCTTTTCGGCCACTCCGAAAACCGAGCTGCCGGGCTGTTGGGAGTGTTCCTTCACCATCCGTCCCGGGCCGTCCAGGAAGGCATGGCTGGCGAAATGCTCCTCAAGTGTGATCGTTCGCATAATGGCGCTCCGTGTAAGCCAGAATTTTCCTTTGCCGCAACCGCTTTGACCGCGAAAGAACCGGAGAACAATCGAAGAACAAAACCCGCCGAAGACCGTCAAAAACGGGGTAACTCGGCGTAGCTAGAAGCAAGCCGAACCAACTGCCTGTCCGTTCTCAATACGAACTTCCCTTACGGACCCCAAACCGACCGATACCGTATCATAGGACCGCCCCGAAAGCGACGGGCATCCGGGCCCCTTTCGTTTGGGCCGCGTGGCGCTTCGCCTATCGGAACGAGATGTGCTGGCCGCAATGGGCAACGATGGTCTGGCCGGTAATCGCGCTCGCCTCCTCCGAGGCGAGGAATACGCAAACGTCCCCCAACTCGGATTCTTCCGCCGGCCTCAGGAGCGAGTAATTTCTCATCTCCCGCTTGATCGTATCTTCCAGGGAAGTCCCCGAAGCTTGCGCCCGGCCGGCCATGACGCGCAGAAACCGATCGCCTTTTACGGCGGCCGCACTGAGGCAGTTCACCCGAATGTTGTACTCGCCCACCTCTTGCGCCAGGGTCTCGGTGAGGCCGATCACGCCCATTTTGGCGCAGCAATAACCGGCTCGCATGGGATAACCCGACCTTCCATCTCCCGACCGGCCGCCCTCGGCGCCGAGGTTGATGATCGTCCCGTTCTTGCGGGGAATCATGTGCTTGAGCGTTTCTCGCGCGCAGAGCATGCTGCCGGTGAGATCGGTCGCCAGAATCTCGTTCCATTCCGAAAGCTTCATGTCGACGACATTGCAGGTGGGGCCGCCAATGCCGCTGTTGTTCACCAGAATGTCGATTTGCCCGAACATTTTCATCGTCCCGGCGACCATATCGATGACCTGCTGCTCGCTTGTGATGTCGGTCTGGGTGAATTGGACCGTGCCGCCCATGCCCTTCAGCTCTTTGGCCGTGTTTTCCAGATTCGCCAGGTTTCTGGCGGCGAGCAGAACCTTCGCTCCCTCCCGCACGTACGCCTTCGCGATGGCCTTGCCGATGCCGGAACCGCCGCCGGTGATAATGGCTACCTTGTCTTGCAATCTTGCGGACATTTGTTCCCCCTCCGTCCTCAGGTGTCAGTGTTGGTTGGTTCCCGGGGCCGCCTTCACGTGCGCGATGACGTCGTCGGTGGGCGTGACCATGGCGATCGCGGCGATCATTTTCATGGCCGCCTCCTGGCTGGCGTAGTTTGCACCGGTCGACGCGTCCGATGGCACGACCACGTTGTACAAGAGATCCGCCGCCTGCCAGCAGGAGGCCAGGACGGCCATATCCGTGGCGACTCCGGCCAAAACGAGCGTTTGAACATTGAGATCCTTCAGCATCTTGTCCAGGTCGTTGTTCGCAAACATGCTGAACGGGAAGTTGCCGATGACGGGCTCGCCCGGCCGGGGAGCGACCTCGGAGATGACCTCGACGTCTTTGCTATGCGGCATATTGATGCCGCCGGTCACGGTCGACCAAAAGCGGCCAAGCACCGGCGCGGCGCCGAGTTTGCTTGTGTCCGTGACGGCATTGACATAGATAACCGGGAGATTTCTGTCCCGAAAGGCGCTCAGTAAAGCTTGTTGCCGCGGCAGGATTCCCGATTCATGAGCCGCTTTGGCGTGTCCGACGCGCGCGACTGCGCCTTCGGGGTCGCAAATCGCGTGCTGCATGTGGATGAGAACCAGGGCCGGCTTTCCGATGATTTTCCAGTCAGTCAATCGTCGTCTCCTCCCGTACGATCGCGGCCGGGCCGTCCCGGCCGACGATCAGATAACCGTAATCTGCCGGGGATACTTGTGAAGGCGCAGGGCGTTTTTCTCTGTGGTCAGGTAATTATCGCCGCAGAGACAAAACGCCTCTTTGCACACCATGACCGGGTGCACGGCAAGATTCATCCCCGCCTGAATCTTCCAGGTCTCGTCGGGACGCAGATTCGGCCGATCCACAAGCGACTGCCCCTGGCCATGGGAAAACGAGCGCCCCGGCGGAAAGTAGCCTTTGCTGACGCAGAACTCCGTAAACATGCGCCACAGCTCTTTCGGGTCGGCGCCGGGGACCAAATTCCTGGCGATCATCTCCTGGGCCTCCAGGGCGGCGCCGAACGCATTTTGCAACACGGGAGGGGGTTGTTTGCCGACCATGTAGACCCGCAACAGCTCGGTATAGTATCCGCCGGGCCCATTGACCTCAATCAGCACGGAGACCTGGTCCCCATCCTGAATTTGCCGGTTTTGAAAGCGGGGAACATCGAAGGGAACGATGGTGCCGGGCCGGCCCGAACCAATCTGGACCAGGCCGCGCTCGCTGCCCAGCTTACTGAGAAAGCAGTGGGCCTCGGCATAGACGTCCAAGTCGCGCTTGCCCGGCTGGATGATTTTTTTCAGTTCTTCCGCGCAAGCATCCTGGATCGCGGCCGTGCCCTGAATGAGCGCGATTTCCTCCGGGCTCTTGGGAACCCGGATCCGGTCCACCAACTCGGTCGCATCGACGAATATCGCGCCGGGCAGATGGTTCACCACGTATTCGTAAAAAGTCACGGGGATGAACGATTTCTCGACCCAGCCGATGGCCGGATTCTTTCGCTGCTGGAGAACGCCAACCGCCAGTTCCGCGTCGTAGGTATGCGTGTACTGAATGGTGGGGAAATAGACGTGACCCAGCTTTTTCCCGATGCCCCGGGCGGCCCAGGCCGGGGGCCAGTTGTCTCCGGGAGGATCCACGCCGCAGACGATCGTCGTCATCTCGCCGTCGGCCGGGAAAATGACCGTCATGGGGAACTGATGACGCGCGGTGAAATCGGTGAACCAGCGGATGGTTCCTCCCAAATATTCTTCCGCGTTCTGCATCACCAAATAATCGAGTTTTCTTTCCCGCATCTCCTCGCGGACGGCATTCCACCTCCGCTCGAGTTCCTGGGTGGAAACGCTCCTGGTCAGCCTTTGTTTTGGATCTTCCATGGCGAGGTCACCGCCTTCGTCCGCGCGCCGGAGCGAATCCCTGCCGGCCCGTGCGCGCGGAAATCGCCTTCAATATACGATGGGCCGCTAGCCCGCGCAATCGTTCCAAAAGTGCCGCCTTGATTTCCACTATTCATGCGCCTATAATTCCGCCGGGTTCAGAGCCGTCCGGCGCAACCCGCATGGCCACGCGCGCAAGCTGTCTGAACGAAACCAGACTCACCGAAGCGAAAAACGGACTGCTCGGATTCGGTGCCCGCTAACTTCTGCATCCCGGGGGGACGAGATCGTGTCAAAACGTCTACTTTCTCACCTGGCGCACGTCGAACTCCTGACTCCGAAACTGGATGAATCAGCGGCTTTCTTCACGGAAACATTGGGCCTGATCGAAACGGGTCGAGTGGGCGATTCGGTTTACCTGCGCTGCTGGGACGAGTACTACCACCACAGCGTCGTGCTCACGGCGGCGAAGCAGCCGGCCCTGGGCCACGCGGCCTGGCGCACGGAGGGGCCTGAGGAATTGCAGGAAGCGGTTTCGCGGCTGGAAAGCAGCGGAACCCGGGGCGCGTGGATCGACAAATCGGTCGGTCACGGCCGGGCTTACCGGTTTCTGGGACCATCCGGCCACACCCATGAAGTGTTTTGGGAAGTCGAAAGATATGTCCCGCCCGACGACCTGAAGTCTTCCTACCCCGACCGGCCGCAGCGATTCACGGGCCGGGGAATCGCCCCCCGCCAGCTCGATCACGTCACGATGAACACGCAAGACGTAATGAAGACGTGCGAGTGGTATCGCGACGTTCTCGGTTTCCGTTTCATGGCCTATACGTCGCTCGAACCCGATCCCGGCCCGGTGATCTTCGGCGTCGTGACGACGAACGAAAAATCGCACGATCTCGGGTTTGGCGGCGACATGTCGCCGGTGCGCGGTCGATTGCACCACTTGGCCTTCTGGGTGGAGTCCCAGGAGGCGCTTTTGCGCGGGGCTGACATCCTCTTGGAATCGGGCACCGAGATCGAATTCGGGCCCGGCAAGCACGGGATCGGCGAGCAAGGCTACCTCTATTTTCGGGAACCTTCCGGGCTGCGGCTCGAACTCAATACCGGCGGCTACCGGAACTACATCCCTGACTGGCAGCCCTCGGCGTGGAAGATCGCTCAAGGCGCGAACGTGATGTTTCGCAACTACCCGGGCTACGTGCCGCCGTCCTTCATGGAGGCATTTCCGCCGGCCCCCGAGCCGGTCGTCCCGGAACTCGGAATGCAGCCCGCGGCCGCGGGCGGGCCAAAGCACCCGGCCCGGTGACATCCACGATGAATACGGGTGAAAGCGCGGGATTTGGACTGGGTACGTTTTCGGCCCCCGGCAGCCCTTCCTTCGCAGGGCTCGTCCTGGATGATCGGGTTGCGAAGCTCGAAGCCCTCGCGCCCCGGATGCCCGGGTTTCCTCGCGGGGCCATATCGGTCCTTTCGCTTCTCGAAGACTGGGATCGGAATCTGGCGGCTCTGCGCCGGGCGGCAGACTCGCTCCGCGAGAAGCAGGACAAGGCCGGCCCGGACGAGGCCTTCGTTCCCCTCAGCCAGCTCCAGTCTCACCCTCCCGTTTCGCTTCCCCGGCAAGTTTTCTGCGCCGGCGCCAACTATCGAAAGCATGTGATCGACCTCATGGTCGACCAGCAGATGGACCGCACCAAGGACTTGAGCCTGGAAGAGAGGCGAATCCAGGCGACAAAGTTTATGGATGAGAGAGCGGCGCACGGCGCCCCATTCATTTTCTCGAAGGCGCCTTCGGCCATTACCGGTCCTTACGATCCAGTGATTCTGCCCCGCCACGCACGCCAGCCCGACTGGGAACTGGAACTGGCGGTCATCATCGGCAAACCGGCTCGCCACGTGCGCCGCGACAACGCACTCGACTACGTGGCCGGTTACACGATTGTCAACGACATCACGAACCGGGACCTTATCTTTCGAAAAGATGCCGGGCAGTTGGGCGCGGACTGGATTTCGGCGAAGAGCTGCCCGACCTATCTGCCGATGGGACCGTATCTGGTCCCCGCCGCCTTCGTCGCCGATCCACAGAGTCTCCAGATCACTCTCCGGCTGAACGGAAAGGTGATGCAGGATGAGAGTACGGCCGACATGATCTTCCCCGTAGCGCGAATCATTGAATTTTTATCCGATTCCGTTCAGCTTTGGCCTGGCGACCTGATTGCGACGGGCTCGCCCTCCGGAAACGGAACCCACTACAACAGATTTCTGAAGGCCGGCGACATCATGGAAGGCACAATCACGGGGCTCGGAACGCAGCGCAATGAGTGTATAGACGAGTAGGCCGCGCACCATGCCGCCCGCCAAGACTCATATCCAATCCTCTCAGCCAAGCGCCGATCCCCGCCGGTTGCCCACGGCCGGCACGCGTTTCCGCGTACCCACACGCCAAAGGGACGATCCCTCCGGCATGGGGACGGGCGCTCGGAATTGGGCGAGCCGGAACGCTATTTCATTCCAGGTGGAAATGCGACGCGTCTCTTGGCTGGGAACGCCCGCGCGACTGCTTGAAAAAGGAGGGAAGAGATGGCCAAAGTGCAAAGCGTGCTGATTGTGGGAGGCGGCATCGGTGGCTTGGCATTATCGGTTGGACTGCGCCAGGCGGGAATCGACGCCGACGTCGTCGAGATCAAGAAGCAGTGGGCCATCTACCATGTGGGCATCATCGTGGAAAGCAATTTTATCCGCGCTCTCCTCCAGCTTGGCCTCGCCGACCGCGCCGTGGCGGCGGGCTTCCCCTACAACGGCATACGCTATTGCGACGCGAATGGGAACGTATTCAAGGAACCGCCGAACGCGAATCTGGCGGGGCCGGGATATCCGCTAACCCTTGGCCTGACTCGTCCCGCCTTGCATAAGGTCCTTTTCGATGCGTCCCAGGAATGGGGCGCGCGGGTTCGCCTGGGTCTCACGATTGCCGATTTCAAGCAGTCGGCCGACAAGGTCGCCGTGAAATTCACCGATGGTTCCAGCGGTGAATACGACCTCGTGGTGGGCGCCGACGGGGTCCACTCCCAGATTCGGGAGATGTTATTTGGCGATAAGTACGTGCCCAAGTACACGGGTGAAGGGGTCTGGCGCTACAGCGTTCCCCGGCCTCCTGACCTCGACCATGGCTTGCTATACGTGAGCCGCGAGGGGCCCAAATCGGGGCTGATTCCCCTGACCCAGGAGAGCGCGTACATATTTCGGATCGGGCCCGAACCAGCCAACCATCACTTCCCCCATGCTGAATTGGCAAACACCCTGCGGGACCGCCTGAAGCTGTTTGGCGGCGTGATCGGGAAGCTTTCCGCCCACATCACCGATCCCGATCAGGTCGTTTACCGTCCCCTCTGGTCCGTTCTGGTTTCCCCGCCATGGTATCAGGGCCGCGTGGTGCTGCTTGGCGATGCAACCCATTCCATCACTCCTCATCTTGGCCAAGGCGCGGCTCAGGCGGTCGAGGATGTGGTCGTTCTAGCCGAGGTGCTTCAAAAGGATGCGCCTTTGGAAGAATTGCTAGATGCTTTTGTAGAGCGCCGCTACGAGCGTTGCAAATTCATTCTCCAAGCGTCCCTGCAGCTCGGCGAATGGGAGCAGCATCCGGACCCCAAGGCCGATCCAATTTCCCTTTGGAACGAGGTGGAGCGGGTAATCGTGCAACCCATTTAAGTCTCAAACGGAAGGGGAAAACGGCGGACACGCCGCGCGGTGAACCGGCGCGGCCCGTTTTAGTTCCCAGACGGCACCGGGGCCGGGGCTGCTCGGGAATAGCGGCGGTACTTGCACAACCGAATCCATTCCCGGCCGCTTTCGGACGCGGAGGAACACCATGCAGAAGTGGCAATACACAAAAGGATTGCATGATCTCGGCAACGGCTCTTACGCCTACCTCCAGCCGGACGGCACCTGGGGCTATAGCAATTCGGGCCTGATCGCCGATGGTGGCCAGGCGCTGCTCGTCGATACGCTGATGGACCTGCGGCTGACGCGAGAGATGCTGGACTCCATGCGGGACGCGGTGCCTGCTGCCGCGAAGATCGGCACGCTGGTGAACACGCACTCGAACCCGGATCACACCAACGGGAACCAGCTCGTCACCGGCGCCCGGATCATCTCTTCCCGCGCCTGCCTCGAGGAGATGCAGGAGCAGGTCTGGCGGTCGCAATCCGCATTGACCGCCGAGGCCGCGGCCTTCTACCAGGAGGTGCTGGGCAGCCGCTTCGATCTCAAGGGCATCCAGGCGGCTCTTCCCTCCAGCACCTTCGACCGCGAACTCCGGCTGAGCGTCGGCGGTAAGCAAGTGCATCTGCTGGAGCTGGGCCCGGCGCACACGCGGGGCGATATCGTCGCCTACGTGCCCCAGGATCGAACGGTTTTCACGGGCGATATTCTCTTCAATGGAGGACATCCCGTGATCTGGGCCGGGCCGATTGGCAATTGGATTCGCGCCTGCGACACGATCCTCGGCTGGGACGTCGAGACTGTCGTGCCGGGTCACGGTCCGATCACCGACAAAAGCGGAGTTCGTTCCCTGAAGCAATACCTCGAATACGTTCGCGACGAGTCGCGGAAACGATTTCAGGCGGGAATGGGATATGAGGAGGCGGCCCGCGATATCGCGCTCGACGCCTTCGCCAATTGGACCGATGCCGAGCGCATCGTCGTGAACGTATATGCCTGTTATCGTGAATTCAGCGGCGATGCCAATCCCCCTTCCTTGTCTGTTCTCCTCGAAGGCATGGCTCGTTACCGCCACCGGGGCAAGGCTAAGGATGCGTTTCCCGCAGGCTGAAAAAAGATTCCGGTTGTTCCCGCGCGTATACTCTTACTCTGCCGGCGGCTAGCCCGAGCTGGCACCCAGGAGTCAAGCACATGGAGAAGTTGAACGAAACACATGATCCTGCCGTCCGGAGTTGGGTGCCGGCGGCCAACCAGGAAGACGGCGATTTCCCCATTCAGAACCTGCCTTTTGGCGTCTTCCGCCAGGAAGGGAGCCCCGCGAGAGGGGGTGTCGCAATCGGCGACCAGATTTTCGACCTGGCGGCTGGTCTGGAAGCAGGTCTGTTCACCGGTGAAGCGGCGGAAGCCGCGCGAGCGGCCGGCGGCCCGGCCTTGAATCCGCTCATGGCATTGGGCCTGGGTCCGGCTTCGGCGTTGCGGGCGCGCCTGTTCGATCTGCTCCGCGCAGACGGCCGTGAACGCTCCCGGGTCGAGCCGCTGGCAAAGCGGCTGCTGGTTCCGATGTCCTCGGTTCAAATGCAATTGCCCGTCAAGGTCAACAACTTCACCGATTTCATCTGCTCGAGCTATCACGCTCTCCGCTACCACCGCTTGCCGGTCGATTCGCCCCTTTCGCCCGTTCTCTGCCACATGCCGGTCGCCTATAATGGCCGCGCCAGCTCGGTCCGCATCAGTGGCGAGCCGATGCGGCGCCCGAACGGGCAATCGAAACCCGAGGGTGAGGAAGTCCGGTTCGGCCCTTCGAAAGATCTCGATTTTGAATTGGAGGTCGGGGCGTTCATCGCATCGGAGAACGCGCTGGGCTCACCGGTTCCGATCGAAGCCGCTCCCTCCCACATTTTCGGCTTTTGCCTGCTCAACGATTGGTCCGCGCGCGACATCCAACGATGGGAAAGCCGGCTCGGTCCTTTTCTGAGCAAAAGCGCCTCCACGACGATATCGCCATGGGTCGTCACCGCCGAGGCGCTCGCCCCGTTCCACGTTCCCGTCTACGGCCGCCCGGCCGGCTGCTCCGCCCTTCTTCCCTATCTCTTCTCGAAGACAGACCAGGCCGAGGGCGCAATGGATATCAACCTGGAGGCGTTTCTGCTGACGCCGCGTATGCGCGAGAAAAACGAACCTCCCGCGCGCGTGACGAAAACGAATTTTCGCCACGCCTATTGGACTTTCGCGCAGATGGTGGCCCATCACACCAGCAACGGCTGTAACCTGCAGCCGGGAGACCTTTTGGGAAGCGGCACTGTGTCCGGTCCAACGGACGAGAGCGCGGCCTGCCTGGCCGAGCACGCCAAACCCTTCGCTTTGCCCAACGGCGAAATGCGGCATTTTCTCGAAGACGGCGATGAAGTCGTTTTCCGCGGCCGCGCCCGCCGCGAGGGATACGTCTCGATTGGACTCGGCGAATGCCGCGGCCGCATCACGCCTGCGCCCGCATAGCCGATGGGAACCTGCATTCGAATTCGAGCCTGGGAAGCAAACAGTCTCGCCCGAGCGAGGCATGCTGTTTGTGACTGTTGTTTCCTTCCTGGTCTCGCGACGGCGATCTAGAGGGAGGCAACCATGGCACGCTCCGATTTGCGTCTGGCGAAAATGTACCGTATGCCGACCGTATTCGGTCCGGCGCCCGGCCCTCGCAATGTGCCCGAGTGCCAGGAGAGCCATCGCTTCGCGGGCGATACCGTTCATCTGGACGTATCGGCGCTAACCGATAGCGAAGCCCTCGCCGCGCTGCTCCCGCCAGGCTGCGAGCTGCGCGGGGAGCCGCTCGTTCGTATTCACATCATGATTATGACCAACCTCGGATGGCTCGCCGGCCGGGGCTATAACGTCGTCACTGTGCGGATTCCCGCCGTCTTTCGCGGGAAGGTGGATAGCGTCGAGGGAGAATTTATACCAGTGCTGTGGGAAAACCTTGCCGACCCCATCATCACCGGCCGGGAAGAGTTGGGCATGCCGAAGATCTATGCCGAGATTCCCCCTCCGATCGTCCTCGGCGACGCATATCAGTGCTCGGCCAGTTGGATGGGGTTTCGCTTTTTCGAACTCGAGGTAAAACGTCTGCGAGAAGCGCCGCCGCCGGCCGAGCCCACGGACACCTTCGTCTACAAATATTTCCCGAAAACCGGCGATTGGGGCCAGCCGGACGTAGAGTATATGACGAGTCTCGCTCCGGAATCGTCGCAAACAAAGTTGCTGCGCCGAATGGAGGGGGAAGGCCGCTTCGAGTTTCACCCCGCGCGGTGGGAGGATATGCCCACCCAATATCCGATCGTAAATGCCCTGGCGGCGCTGCCTCTGGCCGGATTCCGCTCGTCGAGCGTGACGTGGACCACGGGGAAATCCGATTTGAGCGCGCAACGCATCGTGCGCTGAAGCGGCTGCCCGGCGCCGGTTCGATGCGACGAGACGAGCAAGGAGACTTTTATGCGAGACGTGCCACGCCGCGTGGTTACCGGCCACGATCGAAACGGCAAATCCATCGTCGTATCGGACGGAACGCCTCCTAACGTTCTGAAAATTGGCCGGAGAGGAGTCACCTTCTTCGAACTGTGGAATACGGAACCCACCCCCGTTTCCGTCACGCCTGCCGAGCCCGAGCCTACGGACCGGCCGATCCGCATCCCTCCTTCTCCGCAAGGCACCATTCTCCGGATTGTCGATTTCCTCCCTGGCATGTCCCAAAAAGGTGGGTCGCCGCAGGCGATGGTCCATCGCACGGAAACGATCGATTACGGAATCGTGCTCGAAGGGGAAATTTTTCTCGTGCTGAACGAATCGGAGTTGCGTCTCGAAGCGGGTGACGTGGTCATTCAGCGGGGAACCAGCCACGCTTGGGACAACCGGTCCGACCGGCTCGCTCGCATGGCTTTCATTCTGATCGACGGCAAATTCTCGGATGACCTCAAGGCGTCGCTGCCCGCCGGCGCCTGGGAGCAGATCATGCGCGAGCCGCTGGATCCCACCCCGGAGACCTAGGGACGGGTCCCCGAGCCCTGAGCCTTGTGCGAAGAAAGACAATTTGATTCACTTAGAAGGGTTTCGAGCACGGCCTCACGCGTAAGTAAAATGGCGCCTGTCCGGGTGGTCAGGACGGGAATTCCAGGCGAAACAATTTCCGCTTGTTTGGGAGCGCGGGACGCTGGCGGCGCCCAGGTCAAGGGCGACGCCGGCAAACAGGGAGGAGCATGAAGAGAATCACCGGATTATTCCTGGTATTTTTCTTCATCAGCATGGCGCCGCCGGCGTTTGCCGGCGCGCAGCCGGCCCGAAGCGCGGTGAATCAGGCCGCGTCCGCGCCCAAGAAACCGGTGGCGAAGGACGAGATGGGCGACAATTGGCCGGATGCGGATCGCGGCCCCAAGGCCATGCGTTTCAATCCCCTCACGCAAATCACGCCGGAGAACGCCGCCCAACTCGGCAAGGTGTGCTCGTACACGTTCCCAGCGAAGGAGCCGGCCGAGTCGGCGCCGGTGGTCTGGGACGGAGTCGTCTACGCGACGAGCGCGCACTATACCGTTGCGCTCGACGGGTCCAATTGCCACGTGAAATGGCTGGATCATTGGAAGCCACGCGGGATCGAGCGGTCGGAGGCGCAAAGAGGCGTTGCCTACGCCGATGGAAAGCTCGTTCGCGGAACACCGGACGATTATCTGATCGAGATGAACGCCGAGAACGGCCATGTCATCTGGGCGAGGCAAATCGCCAATCCGCACCAGGGCTACTTTATCAGCATGTCTCCGCTGGTTTACGACGGGCTCATCTACGTGGGGCCGGCGGGCGCCGAGATGGCCAGCAGCGGATGGGTGGGTGCGTTCAAGCTGTCCGATGGCGCGCTGGTGTGGAAGTTCCACGTGGTGCCGCTCAACGGCCAGCCGGGCGCGGAAACATGGGGACCCAATCCCGCCGCGCGCGCCCATGGCGGAGGGAATTCCTGGACGGAGTACGGCCTCGACCCGGCGCGCGGCTTGCTTTACGTGCCGGGCGGCAACGCCGCGCCGGATTTCTACAGCCAGGGACGACCCGGCGCCAATCTCTACACAAACTCGCTTATCGCGCTCGATGCCAAGACGGGTCACCTGGCCTGGTATCACCAGTTCATTCCCCACGACACGCACGACTACGATACGACTCACGCCACCCCGATCTTCGAGGCGAAGATCGACGGGAAGAAGCAGCCCCTGGTGGCCTCGACCGGCAAGGATGGCGTGCTCCGCGTGCTGAATCGCGACACGCACCAGATGATTTACAGCGTTCCCTTCGCTAAGCAGGTCAATAGCCGGGCGTCGCTGACAACCAAGCCGACCCACGTCTGTCCGGGATCGCTTGGCGGACAGGAGTGGAATGGAAGCGGCTACAATCCGCGGCTGAACCTGCTGATCGTACAGAGCATCGAGTGGTGCGAGACGGAGTGGGCGGCAAGCGAAAAGCCGAGCGTGAAATTCGCTCATACGAAAGGGCTCTATTTCGGCGGCGGAATGAAGCCCGACCCGTGGCCGGAAGCCGGCGGGCGGGTGACGGCCTTCGATGCGTCGACGGGGAAAGTGGTATGGCGCCACCAGACGCCCGAGCCGATGGTCGGGGGCGTGGCGCTGACGGCGAACCTGGTTTTCACCGGCGAACTTACGGGGAATTTCGACGTGCTGAACGCCCGCACGGGGAAGATACTCTACCAATACCAACTGCACGATCCGGTGGAAGGCGGCGTGGCAACCTATCTGGCGAGTGGCCGGCAGTACGTCGCCGTGGTTTCCGGCGCGGGCGCAGTCTACAACCACGTCGAACCGCAAATCGGCGGCGGCAACCCGACGGTCACCGTCTTCGGGCTGAAGCAGAAGTAGAAACCCGGACGAAAAACCGGACGGGCGCATCCTTTAATTCCTCCGGAAGCCGCGCCGCGAGCAGGCGGCGCGGGCCGGGGCGACGGCCGGTTTGCCGAGCCCGGAAACTTGTGCGAAGAAGAACAATTTGGTTCACTTAGTAGGGTTTCGAGTAGGTCCTCGAGTGTAGAAGGGTTCCTGTCCGGGGGGTCTAAAACGGAAATTCCAGGCAAAGCCATTTCCGGTTGTCTCGAGGCGTGCGGCGCTGGCGGTGCCCGGGTCGAAAGCGACATCGGCAAACAGGGGGGAGACATGCGAAGAATCACTGTACTGTTCCTAATATCTTTCTTCATCAGTTTGGCGCCGGCGGCGTTTGCCGGCGCGCAGCCGGCCCGTAGCGCCGGAAAGCAGGCTGCGTCCGCACCGAAGAAAACCGAGGACGCAGGCTTGCCCGCCAGCGATTGGCCGGATGCGGATCGCGGCCCGGCGGCCATGCTTTTCAGCCCCCTCACCCAGATCACGCCGGAAAACGTGGCCCATCTCACCAAAGTGTGTTCGTACACGTTTCCGGCGAAGCAGCAGGCGGAATTTACGCCGGCGGTGTGGGACGGAGTGATCTACGCGGCGAGCGCGAATTACACCGTTGCCCTCGACGGCTCCAACTGCCATGTGAAATGGCTGGACCACTGGAAGCCGCGTGACATTCAGCGGTCGGGAGCGCAAAGGGGCGCGATCTACGCCGATGGGAAGATCATTCGCGGAACGAGCGACGGTTATCTGGTCGTGATGAACGCCACGAACGGCCGCGTCGTGTGGGCGAGGCGAATCGCCAATCCGCACGACGGCTACTCCATCACCATGTCTCCGATCGTTTACGACGGGCTCATCTACGTGGGGCCGGCGGGCGCCGAGGCGGCCAGCAGCGGATGGGTGGGCGCTTACAAGTTGTCCAATGGCGCGCTCGCATGGAAATTCCACGTGGTGCCGCTCGACGGCCAGCCGGGCGCGGAAACGTGGGGACCCAATCCCGCCGCGCGCGCCCATGGCGGAGGGAATGTATGGACGGAGTACGGCCTCGACCCGGCGCATGGCTTGCTTTACGTGCCGGGCGGGAACGCCGCGCCGGATTTCTACAGCAAGAGCCGGCCGGGAGCCAATCTCTACACGAACTCGCTGATCGTGCTCGATGCCAAGACGGGTCATCTGGTCTGGTATCACCAGTTCATTCCCCACGACACGCACGACTACGATACGAATCACGCCACCCCGATCTTCGAGACGAAGATCGACGGGAAAACGCAACCGCTCGTGGCTTCGACCGGTAAGGACGGCGTGCTCAGCGTGCTCAACCGCGACACGCACCAGCTGGTTTACAGCGTTCCCTTCACCACGCAGCTTAACAACCAGACGCCGCTAACAACCAAGCCCACCCGCGTCTGCCCGGGATCGCTCGGAGGAGATGAGTGGAGTGGACCCGCCTACGACCTGAAGCTGAACCTGCTGATCGTGGATAGCCTCGATTGGTGCACGACGGAGTGGGCGGCCAGCAAAGAGCCGAGCGTGAAATTCGCCCACTCGGGAGGGCTCTATTTTGGGGGCGGAAGGAAGTTCGACCCCTGGTCAAAAGCGCACGGATGGATTGTCGCCATCGACGCTTCGACGGGCAAAGTGGTTTGGCGCCACCGGACGCGCGAACCCCAGGTCGCGGGCCTGGCGGTGACGGCGAGCAATCTGCTTTTCACCGGCGAACTCGGGGGGAATTTCGACGCGCTGAACGCCAAAACGGGGAAAGTCCTCTACCAATACCAAGTGGGCGATCAGATAGAAGGCGGAGTGTCAACCTATCTGGCTAGTGGCCGGCAGTACGTCGCTATCGTCTCCGGCCTGGGCTTTACCCTCAACGCCACACATCCGCCGCTCGGCGGCGGGAACCCGACGGTCACCGTCTTCGGGCTGAAGCGGTAATCGGAATCCGAAACCACGCGCCCGCCGGCTCACGGCCGCGATGCTTGCCGTGGGCCGGCGGGGGCGCTAACGCCGGCTTGGTTAGGCGTGAGCCTTCAGGCGCGGCAGCAAGCCGAGCGCATTCTCCCGGTTGATTTGCCGCCTCTCTTCCGACGAGAATCCCCACTGCAAGTATCCATCGACCGTCGTGTCCATGCGGACAAACGGGAAATCGGTGCCGAAGAGAATGTGTGAGGTGTCAACCAACTGGGTGAGCGCGGCGAGGGCCATGGGATTGGCTCCCGCGGCGATGTCGTAAAACACCTTACTGAAATACGATTCCGCTGTTCCCGGCTTCTTACCGAAAACCCCGGGTGTGATGTAATCCTGGATGCGAGCCGACTCGACCGGGAGAGCCCCTCCGCAGTGCGTCAAAATAAACTGGATGTCGGGAAATTTCTCGAACGTGTGGTTGACCAGAAGACTGGTGCCCGCGCGCGCGGTATCGAAGTCGAATTCCTCCCAAGCCGGCGAGACGCCCGGAATCAGCTCCCCGCAGCAGGCCGGCGTGGTGGGGTGAACGAATACGACGGCCTTGCGGCGGTTGAGCTCCTCGTAGATCGGATCGTAGATCGCATCGCCCGGCCACCTGGTGCCGTAGTTGGTCATCAAGGCGATGCCGTCGGCATGCAGGGTGTCCAGGGAATACTCGATTTCCTTCAAACTGCCTTCGCGGTCCGCGAAAGGCAGCGAAGCGAAAAAACCGAAGTGTCCCGGATAGTCCCTGACCAGTTGCGCGCCGTATTCGTTGTTGCCGCGCGCCAAGGCGCGGGACGCCTCCCCCGGCTCATTGAATGAAATGCCCGAAACCGGAATCGAAACCACCGCCGTGGCGACCCCGTTTTTTTCCATTTCCTCGATCGCCCCTTCGGGCGTCCAATGGCTCACCAGAGGGCTCGCCCGCCGTTTTGTGCTGGCACTCTGGGCCACGCCCATTTTGGCCGCGCGCTTGTAGGCCGGCGCAAACATATGCTCGTGAACGTCGATCCGCCGCGGTCCCATGCTGCCTTTCCCCGCATCCGCTTGCGCGGCCAGGCGCGTCGCGCCGGGAACCATGGCAGCCGCGCCCAGCGCGCCGATAGCCCCGACCGACCTCAAGAAATCTCTTCTGGAATTAGGCGCAGCCGCCGCGGGACGGTCCAGCTCGTCCGTTTCTCCTGCATTTCTGCGAACCCGTTCATCCGACTCTGCAGACATGATTCCCTCCTAGAATTGCATCGACGTCACTTCACGATTTCGGCCCAAACTGCTCCGCAATGGAAACGCCGAGGGCGCCATCGCCCACCGGCTTCATCGCCACATTCCCCGTTTCAACGCTTCACCGTATCAAATGTAGACGGATACGCGCAACGGCGGCCCGCGCAGTCGCAGGGACAATCGGGAAGCGCCAAACGCCGGTACGGTTCAGGTTCCGGCTGGCCGCTTACGCGAGGCGTTTCAGCCCGAAATGGTAGACCAGCTTCCGCCAGGGGCTTTTCATTTCCTTCCCGTCGGGCGCCACGCCGGCGCCTTCTTGCGTGTAGTTTGCGATCAGCGAATTCTTCACGCCGAACACCGCGTCGCTATCGAGATACGGGTCGTTCCGCGGGAATACGTGGGTGATCAGTTTCTCGTGCCCGTCGGCGGAAATCATGAAGTGCAGATGCGCCGGCCGCCAGGGATGGCGCGCGGTGGCGACCAGCATCTGCCCCACGGGCCCGTCGTTCGCAATGGGATAAGGACTCGGCAGGATCGACCAGAAGTGGAAGCGTCCCTGCGAGTCCGGCCGGAAACGCCCGCGCAGCGTGGGCTCGGTCAGATCGGGGCGCTGCACGTCGTAATACCCGTCGGTGTCCGATTGCCACACGTCGACGACAACGTTTTCGAGCGGGCCGCCCGACGCGGACCTGACGTCGGCTTGAACGAACAGCCTTTCACCCTTCAGCCCGCGCGAAATATCGAAGCCCAGCGGGAATTCGGGCGGGTTGTCCACATAGAACGGGCCAAGCACGGTGGTTGCGGTGGCGCCTTCCGGCATGCGGTGGTTGATGGCGTCGACGAGCATGGAAATGCCGAGAGTATCGGAAAGCAGGACGAACTCCTGGCGCGAATCGCTGCAGATCTGGCCGGTGCGGGTCAAAAAACGAACGGCGTACAGCCATTCATCGAAAGTCAGGTCGACCTCGCGAACGAAATCGTGCAGGTGGCGCACCAGATGGGTCATGATCGTCTTCAGGCGCGGATCGGGCGTGTTCCGGATGCGATCGATCACCGCATCGGTGATGTTGTGTTCGTCGAAGTCCCGGATCGCTGGTTCCTTCTGCCGCTTCGCGCTCATCGTTCGGGTCTCCTTCCGTGAAACGCATCCTCGAGCCGGACGCCGCTGATCGATCGGAGGCTTTCGACGGGCATTTTGCGCCTACCCTGCCGGCCTCACACCCTTGGGTGGGGAACCAAATGGAAAAGCCCCTGCGCGTTCCGGTCGAGGATCATTACGACCTCGTCGGAAGTCAATCCGACGCCCGCATCGGCCACGTAGTCCACACAGCGCTGGTAGGAATTACCGATCTCCAGAGGGTAATCGCTGCCGAGCACCATCTTTTCCACGCCGAAGGACGTGCAGGCCAGGCGCAGCGCCGGCGGGTAAGAGTGGGATACGGTGTCATACCAGAATCGCTTGGCGGTCACGCTGGGCAGCTCCGCGCCGCTCGGCATGAATGCCTTCCGCTGGACGTCCAAGCGCCCCATCAGCATCCCGGTATCCCCGCCCAGGTGCGGGATGATGATTCGCACCCGCGGATACCGTTTGGGAATCTGGTTGGCGATCAGGTGCGCCGCCACCACGGTGTCCTCGACCGGAGCCCCCACGGCCCAGGTCAGGCGCTTTTCCCGCAACAGCGGCGAGCAAGCCCCCAGGCCGGGCGGATGGAAGAACAAAATCACCCCGCGCCGGTTCATCTCCTCCCAGAGCGGGTCGAACATCGGGTCGGCCACCGACTGCGTGAGCACCGACGTACCCATGACCACGCCCACCATCCCCAGTTCGTCGAGACCGCGATTCATCTCCTGGATGGACTCATCGACGTGGGGCAGCGGAGTGACCACGTACGACGCGAAGCGGCCGGGATAACGGCGTACGAACTCGGCATACGAGTTGTTGATGAACTTGGCCGCGGCGACCGCGTCTTCTTTTTTGGGGAAATAGGGAAATTCCGGCGCGGGCGAAATCACCTGCATCTTCACCCCGGCGCGGTCCATCGTATGGAAACGCGACTCCAAATCTTCGGGGTTCCCGCTGGCGGGGAACCTCCGGACGGCGCGCGTTCCGATGGGGCCGCCGCCCATGCGGTCCAGCATATCGAGGTAACCCGGGGGATAGATGTGCGCGTGGACGTCGATTCGCAACCGATCCGGCGCTCCGGAAGCCGCAGCGGCAGGGCCAGAAACGCCCAGAGCCGGCATGGTGGCAAACGTCCCGCCGGCCGCCAGAGCCGCGACCCCTCCCGTGGCTACTTTCAAAAAAAACCGCCGGTCAAAAGATTCCGATTCTGGTTTGGCCATGCTTGCCGCTCCATTTTCTCCTGCACCACATATCCGGGAATTTTCGGTTTGGACCCTAGCTCGGGCACGATACACCTGTTCGGCTCCCCTACACAATGAATTTGCCGCTGGAGCGCGCCTCATGGCCGCCGCGAAATCGCTTCCGCGGACACCTCTCCGCTTCTCCTTCTTTCTCGAGTCCTGGATTTCGCAGTGGTTCCATCTCCTGGCGCTCATGATCCAAACGCCGTGCTGTTGTAGCAAGGTAAAAATGTCACCCCTAACAGCCGAGTGAAAATGTCACCCCCTCGTTATTTTTTTAGAGGGCCTCGATCTGCAATTTTGTGTCGCCGTGGTAGACGGCGACGCGCCCGGCCAAGTCCTGGA
>DATLSU010000019.1:0-87463 GCA_035533975.1 Patescibacteria group bacterium | reverse complement strand
CAGTTCCCCTTTCACGCACTGTGCGATGACGGCCACCTTTTGCAACTCCCGTTGGCTCAACGTGAATGTCTCCTGTCTCATGGGGTGACATTTTCACGCGGCCGTTAAGGGGTGACAGAATTATCTGGCTAAGACACCTCCGGATACGCGGGTGGCGCGTCCTCGTCGGGGCGCGGTATTATTCTCCTCGTTTGGGCCGCTTCATGAGCCCCGATCGGCAGACATCGCCGTCGTCGATCCCTCGAATCCCCAAACCTGGAACTGGCACCCCCTACGCCTTGAATTTCAGCCCGCATAGTTCCAGTCCCTGCGCCTGCCATTTTTTCGTGTCACGCTGACGCGCCAGTGACACCCATCTCGGATTCCGCCGGCAACTTTCGTTTTTTCTTCAAAAACAACCCGGATTTGTGACGCTTGGGCCCGCTTTGCACCCTGCTAGCTCACTGATTCCAAACGCCATGAAATTTGAATTGCAGCGAGGGAACTCGGCTATTTTTCCTCGGTCAGATCGGTTTCCACCGCCTGCGCGTAGTCGACTCCGGCGACTTCGAATCCGAAAAGGTTTCGGAACTGGCGCTGGAAAAGGTCGAAATCGGTCGCTGTCCGCAGATTTTCGGTCTGGATCGCAGGCCAAAGCGAACGGATTTCTTCCTGCACGTCGGCGCGGAGTTCCTTGTCGTCCAGGCGAATCCGGCCCTTTTCATCCACGGCCGGCGTCTTCCCGTCGGCGAGGAAATCGCGGAGCAAGCGCACCATCTGTTCGATCGTACCCTCCTGAATCCCTTTCTCTGCGGTGATTCGCAGCAGCAGGCTCAGATATAGCGGTACCACCGGAATCGCTGCCGCCGCCTGCGTGATCACCGCCTGATTGACGGCCACCCACGCGCGCCCTCCCACGCGGCCGCGAAGCTGCTCGTCCAGGCGGCGAGCCGTTTCTTCCAAGTGTTGTTTCGCGCGGCCGATCGTTCCGTCCCGGTAGATCGGCCAGGTCAGTTCGGGCCCGATGTAGGAATAGGCCAGCGTTCGCGCTCCCTCGGCCAGAAGCCCTTCGCTCAGGAGCGCCTCGATCCACCACTGCCAGTCCTCGCCGCCCATCACGGTGATGGTATCGGCAATCTCCTCGGCGCTGGCCGGCTGGATCGTCACTTCGCCCACCTGCCCGCGATCGAGATCGACGGTCTTGTTCGTATACGGCTGGCCGATCGGCTTGAGCGCCGAGACATGAGCTTGTCCGGTGCGAGGGTTCACCCGGCGCGGAGCCGCCAAGCTGTAAATCACCAGATCCAGCGGAGCCATGCTGGCGCGAATGCGCGCGATCGCTTCGCTTTTGGCCTGGTCGGAAAAGGCGTCGATATTCAGGCTGTGGGCTTCGATGCCGTCCTGACGCGCGAAGCGGTGAAAAGCGGCGGTGTTGTAGAAGCCGGCGGTCGCCGTTCGTTTCCCTTCGGGCGGGCGCTCGAGGGCCACGCCGAGCGTCCGCGCGCCCAGCCCCCACGCCGCGCCAATTCGCGACGCCAGCCCGTAGCCGGACGAGCTGCCGATCACCAGCGCATTTCGGTTGCCTGTTACGGGGTTGGGAAAGGCGCGGCGAACCGTATCGATTTGCCGCTCGACCATTTGCCGGCAGCCTTCCGGATGAGCGTTCACGCAAATGAATCCCCGGGAACGCAGCCCGACCACTTGCATCGGCATCAGATTGTCCTCCTTATTATTTTTGTTGTTTGGGCGGATGCGCCCGAATCGCGCCTAATCCGGGCGCGAAGCGGGCGTGCCGGCGGCAAGCACTCCCGCCGAATCTTCCACGCGAATCCGCCGCTTGTCCTCGCCGGCGTGTTCCAGGTGAATACGAATCACCGGCCAGTCCGAGCGCAATAGGAACTTCTCGGCCCATTCCACGATGACGATCGCCGGCCGGTCGAAAACGTCCTCGAGCCCGAGCGTTTCCAGGTCGCGCAGGCTCGTAATCCGGTACAGATCGACGTGATAAACGGTCAAGTGGTTATGGAAAACGTGGACGAGCGTGAAGGTGGGGCTGGTTACGTCCTCTTCCCGCGCCGCGCCCAGCCCGCCGATGATTCCCTTGGCGAGAGTCGTTTTCCCCGCCCCCAGATCCCCGGTCAGAAAGACCAGCGCCGGCGCGCTGAGCCGCGCGGCAAGCTCGCGGCCGATCGAAATGCTTTCTTCGGCCGACGAGGTCACCCACTCGCGCTCACTCATGCCGCAAAGCCTCGATCAGGCGGCCGAAAGCCTGCGGCAGCTCGCCGACCAGGTCCGTCGCTACCAGCGAAATTTCCCCCACGCGCTCGGCCGCCAGGTCTCCCGCCAGGCCGTGCAAGTATACTCCCATCGCCAGCACCGTTTCCCAACGTTCCGCGCCCAGCCACGCCGTCAGCCCGGCAAGGATCCCCGTCAGAACGTCTCCGGTGCCGCCGGTGGCCATGCCCGGATTCCCGGTCGAGTTGACGAACGCGCGTCCATCGGGCGTGGCCACGATGGTCCGGAATCCCTTGAGGATCACGAATGCGTTCCAGGTGCGCGCCGCCCGGAGCGCGGTCTCGAGCCGGCGCTCTTGCACCTGCGAAGCAGTCGTTTCCGCCAGCCGCGCCATCTCGCCCGGATGCGGCGTCACGGCGAGCGGCCCGCGGCGGGTCTTCAGCGCGGCGGCGTCGCGATCGAATGCGTTCAATCCGTCGGCGTCGAGGATGAGAGGCAGTGGACAATCGGCGAGCACTGCGTGGACGAATCGCACGGTGTCGGGATTCGTCGTGAGCCCCGGGCCCATCGCGACCGCCGTTTTCCCGTCGAGCAGATCGCGCCACAGGCCCGATTCAAAAGCACCGAAGGCGACGGTTCCCTCCGGCGTCGCTTCGAGCGGCACGGTCATCAGCTCGGGCATCTGCTGCGCGACGATACCGAGAACCGCCGCGGGCGTCGCCACCGTCGCCAGACCCGTTCCCGAACGCAACGCTCCCATTCCCGCCAGCGCCGCGGCGCCCGATTTTCCGCGGGAACCGGCGACGATCAGCGCGTGCCCGTAGGTGCCCTTGTGGGTGTTCGGCGCGCGGCGCAGCGGCAAAGCGCGAAACTCGCCCGGCTCGATCCAGTGCAACGTGAGCGACGCATCGTCTTCGAAAAGTTCCGGCGGCGATCCGATTTCCTGCACGATGAGCCGCCCCACGCGCTCGGCGTTCGGCGGCAGCAGCAGCCCGATTTTCGGCGCCGTGAACGTGATGGTGGCGCCGGCGGCGACGCTTGGCCCGGGCGAATCGAAGACGTCCGAAGCCATCCCCGAAGGGATGTCGATCGCAACCACTTCCGCGCGGCCGGCCAGCCGGTTCACCTCTTCGATGGCCATGCCGATCAAGCCGCTGGCCGGCCCGCTCAGACCGGTTCCCAGGAGGCCGTCGATCACCACGTCGGCGGCCGCCAGCTCCGGCCGAACGTTCGCAAACGCCTCGGGGGTGGTTACGACATTCAGGGGACCCGCCGCCTGCCAGCGCTGCAAGTTCACGGCCGCGTCGCCGCGCACGTTCTCGGGCGCCGCCAGAAGGTAGACCGAAGGCTTGGCTCCATGCTCGGCCAGGTAGCGGGCGGCCACGAAGCCGTCACCGCCGTTGTTTCCCTTGCCGCACAGGACGACGATTCGCCGCCGCTCAAGGTTCCCGTGGCGGCCGGCGACGTAGCTGGCCACCGCGCGCCCCGCATTTTCCATCAGGTCGAGGCTGGCGACGCCGTACCGCTCGGTGGTGAGCCGGTCGACTTCGCGCATGCGCTCCGCAGTCAGAGCCTTCATGGCGGCCAGTATAGCGAAAGGCGCGGGAGTGTTTGCGCGGAATTAGCAGCCGGCACGGGCTAGGCCGGCGGAACGGACAAGGGGAATCCGCCAGCCTTGAAGATCGTATGCGCCGCGGTTTCTTTCTCGTCGCGGGGGTCGCGCTGGGCGGCAACGCCCAGCAACGCGGAAGGCCGCGCGGGCGACCACCAGGCGCGCCCCGTACGTGCGCGGGCAAAGGCGAACACAAGGCGAAAATATTTTCTTGACACAGAGAAGAAAAGGAGAATATATTGGCGCCGTTGCGAGGCGCTCGATGCTGGCTCGGGTCGTTCACTCCTCAAAGATGCCGCCGTCCCGTCGGCGGCGACCCGTACCTGCCGCCGTAACGCTTTTTTCCTCAGAAAAAGGCGACCCGAGCGCCAAGGGCGATCCCGCGGGAGCTGCCCACTCCCGTCAGCCCCTGGTCGGCATCGCGCGCCTCGCCTCGATTTCCCCCTGTGCCGAAGCGAAACGCGGCGTCGAGTATTATCTGTTGCCCATCCGCTCGATCCTGAATCATTGCGATTCTTCCCGCGTTCCATTCCCCTGGACGATCAACCCGTACCGGGGCTGCGAATTCGGCTGCCAATACTGCTATGCCCGCTACACGCACGAATACATGGAAATCGACGGCGGCGAATTCGAGCGGAAAATCTACGTGAAACGCGACGCGGCCCTCGCCATCGATCGTGACCTCGCGGAGAAGTGCCGGCCGGGCGAGCATATCGCCATCGGCACGGCGACAGACCCCTACCAGCCGGCCGAGGCGGATTTCGGGGTGACGCGGTCGCTGCTCGATCGCCTGGCGCGGCGCGAGGGCTTGAGTCTTTCGATCACGACGAAATCCGATCGCATCGTCCGGGATTTGGACCTGCTGCGGCGTATCGCCGCCCGGTCGGATTTGCGAATCAATATGACGGTGACGACGCTGCGAACGAGCCTCGCTCGCTTGCTCGAGCCTCGGGCGCCGCGGCCGGATTTGCGGCTGGGGGCGCTCGAAAAACTGCGGGAAGCGGGGCTTTCAGCGGGGGTTTTCGCGATGCCGGTATTGCCGGGGCTGACGGATTCGGAAGAGGATTTGGACCGGCTGGCGCGGGCGGCGAAGGATGCCGGGGCGGAATGGTTCTCGGCGTCGATTTTGTTTCTGATGCCGTCTTCGGCGCGGCAGTTTCTGCCGTTTCTCGATGAGCGGCTGCCGCGATTCTCGGAAATATACCGCGAGTGGTATGTGGATCGCGGCGGGCCGCCGAAAGCGTATCGGGAAAAAATTCGGGACCGCGTCGCCAGGTTGCGTCGCCGGTATGGATTGGGAACTGTGCCGCAACGGCGGCCCGCGCCGCCAGCCTCACCGCAATTGTCGATTTGCTTCGCGAACGCTTGAAGAGCCAGCCGCTTGCGGCCCTCGGCGGCTCGGCTGTCCTGAAATTTCGTTTCGGTTTTTCCTTTGCAACCCCGGTGTCAAGGCGAAAGGCGCGCCGGCGACAGCCGGCACGCCTTTCGCGTGACAGAGGACATGACAAGATGAGCGTCTAACGATGGAGTCTTGGCGAGTGGTGAGTGAGGACGCGCATCAGGATGGCGGCGCTCGCCGGCATCGGCGCGTGACCCTCGATGATCTGCTTGGGGGGAATGTCGCGGCCGTAGAGGGCCTGGTTCGCGTCGTTATCGGGACGGAGGGTCGAGCCGGAGAGCGAGATGCCGGCGAATACCCCTCGGGCGCGGGAATAGGTGAGGATTTCAGCCCGCATATAGGCGTCGGTGGATGCGGCGGCGTTGCGGCCGACCGGGCCGGCCGCGGCGGAGGCATCGGCGCCGAGTTTCACCTTGCTGCTCAGCAAGGAATCGGCGCCCTGATTGTTCATGACCAACAAAACGAAATCGGTCGCCTGGCCGCCGATCTGAAAGCCGAAGCTGCCTCCGGCGAGCATCATCATCACGGGCGGGCTCCAAGGGCCGTCGAAGTGCTTTCCGCTGCGGCAGGTCATGGCACCACGGCCGTAGCTGGCGCCGAAGATGAAGGCGCCCTTCAGCACAGATGGAAGGACGATGACGCAGCGGGCGCTATCGAGCAAGCTTTGGGGGATGTTGTCGGGAATGTTGAGAATTTCGGTGATAACAGCGCCGGTATTTTGGAGGCGCTGATCGACCGCCTTTTTCTGCGCCATGGCCGGTACGGCGAGAAACGTGGCCAGCAGGAATATCCATACCTGTTTCATGATCTCTCCTCACAGTGGCGGTTAGCCGCCAGGCCAATTCCTGGGAATGGATGCATATGTGACACTGAAGTATAGGACGACAAAATATGGGATCTGGCTGCCTGAGCCGCCAGCCGCAAGAGCCACAGTGAATTATAATCGCGCACGGACTTGCGAATCGAGGAAATTGGTCTCCATGCGCTCATTTCGGGTTTTCGCCGTCGCGATGGCCGTGACGGCGTGCTGGCTGATGCCAAATCCAGAACGGACGGTGCGCGCCGCGCCGCAGCCAAGCCGGAGCGCAATCGCGCGCTTCCGCGCCAGCATGCGGCGGATTCTGGCGCAGCGCGAGGCGGCCCGGGCGGATTGGGGCATCCTGGTGGCCGACCAGGGGACGGGGCGGACGCTCTACGAGCGCAACGCCACGCACTATTTCACTCCCGCATCGAATGCCAAGCTGTTCACGGCGGCTCTGGCTTTGGCGGAGCTCGGTCCGCAGTACCGCTGGCGCACGACGCTTGAAAGCTCGGGGCGAATCGACAGCGCGGGTACGCTCGAAGGCGACCTGGTGCTGGTGGGCCGCGGCGACCCGAATCTTTCGAACCGGGTGTTTCCGTTCGGGGAAAAGGAGCAGTTCGACGGACCGCCAGACAAAGCGCTGGCGGATCTGGCCGATCAACTGGTCGCCAAGGGAGTCAAGCGCATCAAAGGCGACATCGTTGCCGACGACAGCTACTTCACCTACGACCGCTATCTGCCCGGATGGACCATCGACAATTTCACGGCTGGATACGGCGCGCCGGTGAGCGCGATCGTGATCGACGACAACACGCTCGAAGTGGACGTCAGTCCGGGCGCGCGGCCGGGCGACGGCGCGGCGTTTCAGGTGCTGCCGTGGCCGGCCTTTTATCATTTCATCGATTGGGCAAAGACAGAACCCGAAAGATCGGGCACGGATTTGGAGTTGAAAAAGGAACCGGATTCGCTCAACGTGAGGCTCGAGGGCGTGATCGCGGCGGGCGCAGGGACGCAGAAGCTCTATATCGGGATCGAGCAGCCGGCCCGCTACGCGGCGGCGCTGCTCAAGCACCTGCTTTTGGAGCGAGGAGTAGCCGTATCGGGAGTTTCCCGCGCCGTGCACCTGCTGCCGAATCAAAGGCCGCCGGCGCCGGTCGCGCGGCAGGTTCTGGCCGAACACGATTCGCCCACCCTCGGCGAGGACGTCCGGTTCACGCTGAAAGTGAGCCAGAACTTGCACGCGGAGTGCCTGCTGCGAACCGTGGCGCACGTGAAGACCGGAGTGGGATCGGTCAAAAACGGCCTCGAAATCGAAAAAGCGTTTCTGCGCGGGCTCGGAATCGAGGGCGACGTGGCGCTCTACGACGGCTCGGGGCTCTCGCATTACGACCTGGTGACGCCGCGCGCGATCGTCACGCTGCTGCGCTACGCCGCCCGGCAAAGCTGGGCGGCGATCTACAGAAACGCGCTGCCGGATGCGGGCCGCGACGGAACGCTCGACGACCGGATGGACCGTATGGCGGCGAACGGGCGCGTGCTTGCCAAAACCGGAACGCTGATGCACGACCGTTCGCTTTCCGGCTACGCTACGACGCTCAATGGAAAACACCTGGTGTTTTCGATCATGGTGAACAATATTCCGCCAGGCGCGAAATTCAATCCCATCATCGACGAGATCGCCGACGCCATGGTCAAGGATTGGGGCGGCCGGGCGCGGCGCTTGCCCGGGAGACGGCCAACGCGGCCCCGCTGAGGGAGGTTCCAACGACAGGAAGGAACATGATCATTACGGTTTTTGGCAGCTCCCGGGCGCGAGCGGGTTCGCCCGAATACGAGGAAGCCCGCGATCTGGGCCGCGCCCTGGCGGCCAGCGGGCTGGGGGTATGCTCGGGCGGCTACGGAGGGGTGATGGAAGCGGTCTCTCGCGGAGCGCGGGAAGCAGGCGGCGAAGCGCTGGCGGTGACCTCACGGACCTTCCGCGGACGAGCTAATTCCTGGGTGACCCGCGAAGTGCAAATGGATAGCTGGCAGGAGCGGCTGTTCGAGCTGGTGCGGCGGGGCCAGGGGTATGTTGTTTGCCGAGGGGGAACCGGAACGCTGGTGGAACTGGCGGTGGTGTGGGAGATGCTGAACAAAGGGTTGATGCGATCGAAGCCGCTGGCCGTGCTGGGCGGTTTCTGGCTGCCGGTGATCGAACAGGTGAACCTGGCCGAAACGGGAAAGAGCACCGTAGGGCCGACGCGCGGCGACCTGGTGGTGTTCCGCGCCGGCTCTCCCGGCGATGCGGCCAGGTTCCTGGCCGAACGGATCGAGAACCGGCGATCGGCGCGGTAGGAGCCGTCGCATGAACTGCCAGAGGGGATCTTCAGGGGCTAAAGCCCCGGGCCTCGTGCTGCTTTTTGTCGGCGCTGAAGCGCCGACCCCCGGGACCAGGGAACTTGGCGGACGCGGTATGCAGCGCGAGGAAGGGTGAAACGACGTGGCTCGCCTGGCGGAAGAACTTCTCGAATTCGACGCTTTACGAGAAATTCTGGAGGGATTTTCCACGTCGGCGCCCGGCCGGCGCGCGCTCGCATCGCTGCGCTTTTCCGAGGATCGCGAATCGCTCGAAGCCGGCTTCGCCCGGATCGGGGATGCGACCGAATACCTCGAAACCGGAGCCGAACTGGGTCTGGGGGCGATGGCCGATCCCGAGCCGTGGCTCGATCGGCTGGCGCTGCCGGCGGTTGTGCTCGATGCCAGGCAACTGCTCGATACGGCCGGGCTTATCGAAACCGCTTACGATACGCGAGCAACGCTCGGGGCGCTGCGCGACCGCTGGCCGCGCCTGGCGGCGCTAGGGGCGGAGCTGGCCGATCTTCGGCCGGTGGCGGCGGCGATCCGGCGGGCCATTCTGCCGGGAGGAGAAATCGCCGATGACGCCTCGGCCGAGCTGAAACGGATTCGGACCGGGCGCGTGCGCGCGCGCGAGCGCACGCTCGAGTTGCTGCGCGCGGTGCTGCGGCGGCTCAGCGAAGCCGGTGCAGAAGAGGATTACGTTACGCTGCGCAACGACCGGTATGTGATTCCGGTGCGGGCACCTGACCGGCGCACGGCGCCGGGCGTCGTGCACGGAGCCAGTTCCAGCGGGCAGACTCTTTTCGTCGAGCCCTTCGATGCCGTTGAGCAGAACAACGAGCTGGTGCGGCTGGCCGAAGCCGAAGCCGCGGAAATCGCCAGAATCCTGGACGAGCTGACCGGGCGCGCGCGCGCGAACCGGCAAGCGCTCGCGCGGATGGCCGGCAACCTGGGGGAAATCGATTCCATCTTCGCGCGGGCGCGCTTTGCGCGCCGTTTCGAGTGCACGCTGCCGCGGTTTTCCTCCGAGGGGCGGCTGCGGCTGGCCGGGGCGCGGCATCCGGTGCTGGAGTTGGCTCTCGCCAAGCGTGGGCGCTCGATGGTTCCGGTGACGATCGAGCTGGGCGGGGCCGAAACGGTGATGGTGATCAGCGGGCCGAACGCCGGCGGGAAAACGGTCGTATTGAAGACCGTGGGACTGGCGGCGCTGGCGGCGCAGACGGGGATTCCGGTCGCCGCCGGCCAGGCCGAGCTGCCGCTCGCCGACCGCGTGCTGGCCGACATCGGCGACGAGCAGTCGATCACCGCCGATCTTTCCACCTTTTCCGCGCACATCCTGAATCTGCGCTCGATGCTCGAGGCTGCCGGCGAGCGCTCGCTCGTGCTGATCGACGAGATCGGCACGGGAACGGCGCCCGAGGAGGGTTCGGCTCTGGCGGTCGCCTTGCTCGAAGAGTTCCGGCGGCGGCGCGCGCTGACGTTTGCCACGACGCATCACGACCGGCTGAAAACCTACGCGCTGGCGGCCGAAGGGGTGGTGAACGCGGCCGTGGAATTCGACGTGGAAACGCTCGCGCCGACCTACCGGCTGCTGCTCGGGCTTCCGGGAACTTCGGGCGGAATCGAGATCGCGCGGCGGCTCGGCCTGCCCGACGAGGTGATCGGGCGCGCGCGGCGGGAAATGGCGCCGGAAGCGCTCGAAGCCGCCACGCTGATCGACGATTTGCACCGGATGCGCGAGCGCCTGGATGCGCGCCTGGTCGAAACCGCCGCCGAGCGCGCCCGCCTGGAAGAGGAACGGCAACGGCTGCGCGCGGAATGGACCGAGCGGCAGCGCCATCGCATCGAGGAGCTTGAGGGTCAGTTTCGCGAAGCGCTGGCAAACGCCGATAAGGAAGTCCGTCGCCTTTCGGCTGAAGTTCAGGACAAAAAGCTGCGAGCCGTCGTCGAGAAACAGTCGGCGCGACGGATGGCGGCGATCGGGTCGCGGGCGCGCGCCGAAACCGACGGCGCCGTTCTTGCCTTTCGCGGCCAGTCGCAACAGGAGATGGGCGTCGCGAGCGAGCCGGCTCTGGTTCCGCTCGATCCCGCCGAGCTCGCCGCCGGGATGACGGTGCGCGTGCGCGGGCTGGAAAAGCCCGTGGTCGTGCGCCAGCGGCAGGGCCGCATGGTCGAGGTGCAGGCTGGACCGCTGCGGATGAAAGTGCCGGTGGAGGATATTCTGGGCTCGGTCCAGGAGCGGGTCGAACCAGGGATGCCGGAACGGAGCCGGATCACGGTTCAAACCCAGGCCGGCGGCGAAGAGGGCGAAGAGGGCGAAGAGATCAACGTGATCGGCTGCACGGTCGAAGAGGCGGCCGGGCGCGTCGACCGGTTTCTCGACCGGGCGGCGCTCTTGGGCAAGGGGCGGATTCGCATCATTCATGGATACGGAACCGGGGCGCTGCGGCGGGGCCTCGCCGAGTTCCTGAAGGCGCACCCGCTGGTGGAAACGATTTCCGCCGAGGCGCCCGGCCGCGGCGGCGAAGCGGTGACGGTGGTGAATTTGAAGGGCTGAACGGAGGCGCCGCTTGTCCGGCGAGGTTCTTTCCGCCTTCGCGTGAAGCACCGGCGGGCAAGCGCTTCCCGTGGAATCGGCAACGTCGGAGCGGGTCTTCAGGGGCTAAAGCCCATTGGGGGTGGATTTGTTTGTCGGGGCTAAAGCCCCGACCCCCGAAAGCAGATTTCTCCCTTCGTTTGGAATAACGAGATAGGGGCGGCCTTGAGAAGGCCGTGCCGGGCGCGGGGCGGCCGGGCGCGCTATACTTTCCGAGTCATCCGCACCACCATGGCTGAACCCGGTTCCGTTGCCGAACGCGTGAAGCAGCAGGCGGATATCGTGCGCGTGGTCGGCGAGTACGTGCGGCTGAAAAAGAGCGGGCAGAATTTCCTCGGCCTGTGTCCCTTCCATCAGGAAAAAACTCCATCGTTCGCGGTGCATCCGGGCAAGCAGATTTACCACTGCTTCGGATGCGGTGCCGGGGGCGACGTGTTCCGCTTCGTCATGGAGATGGAGAAAATTAGTTTTCCCGAGGCGGTACGCGCCGTGGCGGAGAAGTGCGGCGTGACGATTCCGGAATGGCGCGGCGGCAGCGCCGAGGGGCGCGGGGCCGGCGAGCAACGGCGGGCGCTGGTGGAAATTCACCGGCAAGCGGCGGCATTTTTCGTCCGCCAGCTGGCGACCGGCGAAGGGCAAGCGGCTCGGGCGTATCTGGAGGATCGCGGACTCAAGCCGGAAACGATCGCCCGGTTCGGGCTGGGGTGGGCGCCTTCGAGCGGCGAGGCCCTGGCGCGCCACCTGCGAGGGAAATTCGCGGCGGCGCTGCTGGATCTTTCCGGTCTGTTCTCGCGCGATCCCGCCGGTCACATCTTCGACCGTTTCCGGCGGCGCGTGATTTTTCCCATCGCCGCCGAATCCGGCAAGGTGGTGGCTTTTGGCGGGCGGGCGATCGGCGAGGAGCCGCCAAAATATCTGAATTCGCCCGAGACGCGGATTTATACCAAGAGCCGGGTGCTCTACAACCTCGACCGAGCGCGGGAGGCGATCCGGAAGGAAGGTTTCGCCGTGTTGGTCGAGGGGTACATGGACGCCATCGCGCTGGCCGAGGCGGGCGTCGAAAACGTGGCGGCCAGTTGCGGCACAAGCCTCGCCGAGACGCAGGCGCGGCTGCTGGCCCGGTTCACGCGCAACGTCGTGGTCAACTACGACGTGGACGCGGCCGGGCAGGCGGCAACGGACCGCTCGCTGGCTCTTCTGCTCGGCGAAGGATTCGATGTGCGCGTGCTGGCGCTGCCCGCGCGTTCGGCGGGGAAGACCGATCCCGACCAGTTCGTGCGGGAAGAAGGCGTCGGGGCGTACCGCGAACTGCTGGGCCGCTCGCCGCTCTACCTCGACTACTTGATCGCGCGGGCGCGGCAGATGGATACCGGAACGATCGAGGAAAAACTGCGGGGCGTGAATTTCCTGTTGCCGTACGTGCGCTTGCTTTCGAGTCCGCTGGCCCGCTCGGAATGGGCCAGCCGCGTGGCATCGGAGTTGAAGGTGGATCAGGCAGCGCTGCGCGAACTGCTGCAACGCGCGGCGGCGGAGCGGAAAGTGGAGGTGAAGGCCCGGCCGGAACTGCTGGCCGCGGCCGTCACGCCGGCCGAGCGGCGGTTGCTGAAGATGCTGCTGGATGCCGACGCGACCGGAGAACGGCTGGCCGAGCAGATGCGCCAGACCGAACTGCACCGCGGCCTCGAAACCGAGCCGATCTTCGCCGTGCTGCTCGATGCGGTCGGCGGCGAGCGGCCGGACGCAGGCGAGCTCACCGCGCTCGGCGAGCGCCTGCACGAGCGTCACCGGCGGCTGCTGTTCGAATTGGCCTTCGAACCGGCGGCCGAGGCGAACTGGGAGGAAGCCGAAAGCTGCCTTTCGGCGCTGAAGAGAAGGCGCCTCGAAGCCGAGCTGCGCTCGGTGCAAACGGAAATCGAAGCTCTCAAGGCCGGCCGCGTCGGCCCGTCGAACGCGAGAGCGGAACTGGCGCGGCTGCTCGAGCGCAAGCAGACGCTGCGGGTCTCGCTCGAGCGGATGGAAGGTTGAAGGTGGCGCTGGCGGCGGGGCGGGGTGTACTTGCGGATACGCGAGGGCTGGCGCCTTTTGACGAAACGCGCGCAATTTGGTTGGATTGTCGGCAGGCAGCAGGGATGGGGAAGCATTCGTGGCAGCGGATTTTCCAGTCTGAGGGAGATGGGAAATCGGTGGGAGCACCCGGGGAAGTTCCCATTCCCTGGCTGACGGCTCCCCGTTCCGTTTCCTTCAGGGCATGGCCAATGGCGGTACCCGCGTCGACGCCCGGCGTTGTGGCTAGATCGGGAGGCAGGTAAGCATTGGCGATCGAAGAAAAATACGATCAAGTCCGGCAACTCATCACCATGGGAAAAGAGCGGGGCTACCTGCTCTACGATGAAGTCAACGATATCCTGCCCGCTGAAGTGCATTCCTCCGACGCGATCGACGATCTTTTTTCGACATTCGAGCGTCACGGGATCGACGTGTTCGAGGACGCGCCCGAAAAGGCGATCCGCGGGGATGACGGGGCTGACACGATCGAGGCGCCCGAAGCCGATTTGAAAGAAGACGACCCGGTCAACGGAGAACTCGACCTGAGCCCGGGCACACTCGATAAAACCAACGATCCGGTGCGCATGTATCTGCGGGAAATGGGGACAGTGCCCCTGCTGACGCGCGAAGGGGAAGTGGCCATCGCGAAGCGGATCGAACGGGGGCAGATGCTGGTCCTGAAGGTGATTTCGCGCTCGCCGCTCGTGTGGAAGGAACTGCTCGGGATCGGCGAAGACCTGCGCGAGGGCCGGCGGTCGATCAAAGAGATCGTTCAATTCGACGACGAAGAGCTGACCGACGAAAAAGTGAAAGAGAAGACGCAGCAAACGCTGCGGGGGATCGACCGGGTCGCGAAACTGTACCTGGAAGTGCTGAAACTGGGACAGCAGGCGGAGCGCTCCTCCCGCTTGCGCAAGCGCGTCTCGGCGAGGAAACGATGGGGGCTCTCCCGGAGGCGCGTGGAACTTTCGCATCTGGTCCGCTCGATCGATTTCCATCTTCTGGAAAAGAAACGGCTGATCGACCGGCTGCGCCAGATGGTCGAGCGGCTGCAGGCGATCGAGAAAGAGGCCGGAAAACTCGAACGCAGGGCCGAGGCCTCCAAGGGCGAGAACGCGAGCGAGGCGAGGAAGGAGTTGCGCTCGCGCCGGGTCGAGCTGAAGGAAATCGAGATCGAAAGCGAAGTGAGCGTCACGGAGCTGAAGCGCAACCTGCAGCTGATCCAGCGGGGCGAGGCCGAGGCCGATCAAGCCAAAAAGGAGCTGATCGAGGCGAACCTGCGGCTGGTGGTCTCGATCGCGAAGAAATACACCAATCGCGGGCTCCAATTCCTGGACCTGATTCAGGAAGGCAACATCGGGCTGATGAAGGCGGTCGACAAATTCGAGTGGCGGCGCGGCTATAAGTTTTCCACCTACGCGACCTGGTGGATCCGGCAGGCGATCACACGAGCCATCGCCGATCAGGCGCGCGTGATCCGCATCCCGGTCCACATGATCGAGACGATCAACAAGCTGGTGCGCACGCAGCGGCAGCTGGTGCAGGAACTGGGACACGAGGCGACCTCGGAGGAGATCGCCAAGCGGATGGAGATTCCGGTGGGCAAGGTCCGCAAGATCATGAAGATCGCCCAGGAACCGATTTCGCTCGAAACGCCGATCGGGGAAGAGGAAGATTCGCACCTGAGCGATTTCATCGAGGACAAGGCCGTGGTATCGCCTTCCGACGCGGTCATCAACCTGAGTTTGAAGGAACAGACCTCCTCGGTGCTGAAGACGCTGACGCCGCGCGAAGAGAAGGTGATCAAAATGCGGTTCGGCCTGGACGATGGCAGCGAGCACACGCTCGAGGAGGTGGGCCAGTCCTTCGCGGTGACGCGGGAGCGGATCCGGCAGATCGAAGCGAAGGCGCTGCGCAAATTGCGGCACCCGTCGCGGTCCCGCAAGCTGCGGGCGTTTCTCGAAGGGCCGCCCTACGATTTGTGAAACAGGACGCGGATCCCGCGGCCCGCTCCGCGACGGCGGGGGCGGGCCGTTTGCTTTTGCGGCCCGGACGAAGCGGTTATTTCCGGTGGATGGCGGCCGGCCGGTTCACGTCCAGGCCGTAGCGATAGACCATTTCGGCGCCGCGGTCGGCGCCGAGCGTCACGAAAAACGCCAGGACCAGCAGGCCGACCAGAATCACGACCTTCAACCCGTGGGTGAGCCGGCGGCCGGCGACGTAGGCGAAAAACGAAATGCCAAAGGCCAGAAAGAAACTGGTGAGCATCAACTGCTCGTGAATCTCGAGAACGTGGCCGACGGGGCCGCTGGGAACGGCTCTCTGCGCATTCAGGCCGCTCAGCACGGCGAAGGCGCCGCCTAGAGTGCCGAGCCAGAGCAGCCACATGGCGGCGCGATGCGTCGAATCGTCGTGTCGCCACACGGCGGCGATTTCGAATAGCAGAGCCGCCAGCCACAACGCGATCGGAAAATGAACGAATACGGGGTGGTGGTTGAGAGCGGCGTGCCAGCCGGGAAGAATGCGCTCCATCAGCTTTCTCTTTCTCCTTCGGTGCGGTCCGGGGACCCCGGCCGCGAATCCATTATTCCGCGGCCTGGCGTCAAAAGCGAAATCGGCGCCGGGAACGGGCTGCGAGCCGGACAACGAGGACGGACTTGAGTTCTCTTTTGGACGTGCGCGGATTTACGGTTGAGCTGCCGACCTCCTCGGGGCGCGTGCGGCCGGTGGACCAGGCCAGCTTTTCGGTCCAGGCGGGCCAGGCGGTGGGCGTGGTGGGTGAATCCGGCTCGGGCAAAACGATGCTCGGTTTGGCGCTCTTGGGGCTGGCGCCTTCCGGGGGACGGCGAACGGGAGAGGCGTGGCTGGCCGGCCGGGACGGCGCGCCAGCCAGCGACCTGGTGCGTTTGGCAGAGAGGGATCTCGAGAGGATTCGCGGGCGGGAAATCGCGATGGTGTTTCAGGAGCCGATGACCGCGCTCAACCCCGTGATGCGGATCGGGACGCAAGTGGCCGAGGCGGCGCGCGCGCACGAGCCACGGCTCGGCCGGGCGCGTTCCTGGGAGCGCGCGATCGAGGCGCTCGAGCGGGCGGCGGTCCCCGAGGCGCGCCAGCGCGCCAGGCAATATCCGCATCAGCTTTCCGGTGGGCTGCGGCAGCGGGCGATGATCGCCATGGCGCTGTCCGGCGGCCCTCGCTTGCTGGTTGCCGACGAGCCGACAACGGCGCTCGACGTGACGGTGCAAAAGCAGATTCTGGAGTTGCTCGGCCGGCTGCAGCGCGACTTCGGGTTGGCGCTGCTGTTCATCAGCCACGACCTTGCCGTGGTGGCGCAACTGGCCGACCGGCTGATGGTGATGTACGCCGGCTGGATCGTCGAGCAGGGACCGGCCGGGGCGGTCCTCGACCGGCCGGCCCACCCCTACACGGAAGCCTTGCTGCGAGCGGCGCCCCGGCGCGGAGGGCGGCTCGAACCGATTCCCGGCATGGTGCCGCCACTGGACGCCATGCCGCCGGGCTGCCCGTTCGAGCCGCGCTGCCCGAAGCGGCGGCCCGAATGCGCGCTTGAGGCTCCCCAGGCGCGCCGCGCTGGCCCGGACCATTTCGCGCGCTGTATTCTGGTGCCGTGAGCGGCGGGTCCGATCGAGAACAGAATGCGCGAGTGCGCGAGCGGTTTACACGCACCGCCGAAGCTTTTGCGCAGCTGTCGGCTTCCAAGCGCGAGGGCGAAGGCGAAAGGGTCGCGCGGCTGGCCCATACGCAACCGGAAGATATCGGGCTCGATCTGGCTTGCGGCCCAGGAACGTTTACGATTCCGCTGGCGCGCCGAACGCGCCGGGTTCTCGGACTGGACTTGACCCCGGCGTTTTTGGGCTTAGCGCGCAAGCGGGCTGCCCAGGAAGGGCTGGGAAACGTCCGGTTTTTGTGCGCGGACGCAACGGGGATTCCGATTCGCGACGAATCGATCCACGTCGCCGTTTGCGGATATAGCTTCCATCACATGAGAGAACCGCTGCGGGCGTTGCGGGAAATGGCCCGCGTGCTCGTCCCGGGTGGCCGGCTGGCTGTGGTTGACATTTATACGCCGGAAGGCTTCGATCCCAGCGTCAACGACCGCATCGAGCAAGCCCGAGACGATTCTCACTGTCACACCTTCACGCAAGGGGAATTTGGCCAGGCCGTGGAACAGGCCGGCTTTCGCATCCGCGCGACAGAGTTGCAGGAAAGTCCGCGCCGCTTCAGCGAGTGGATGCAAACGGCCGGATGGAAGCCGGACGATCCGGCCTGGCGCGAGGCGGGCCGCATGATGGAAAGCGAATTGGCGGAGGACGCTTCGGGATTTCATCCGCGAATGGTGACGGCAGCCGGCCAGCCGGAGCCGGAGATCGAATTCATCCAATCCATCCAGTTCCTCGGGGCCACGAAATCCTAACCGCGGCGCCGGTAACGCTCGAAGCGCCCGGTGACTCCGTGCTGATCAGCGCGCGCCATCTGAAGAAAACCTTCGTTCTGCCCGGCGGCAGGAGAATCGACGCCGTCGACGGCGTCGATTTCGATCTGCGCGCGGGCCAGACGCTCGCCGTCGTGGGGGAATCGGGCTGCGGGAAGACGACTCTGGCGCGATTGCTCGTCCGTCTGATGGCGCCCGACGGCGGGGAAATCCATTTTCTTGGATGCGACTGGCTGAGGGTCCGGGGAAGGGAATTGAGGCGGCTGCGCCGCCAGATGCAGATGATTTTCCAGGACCCCTATGGCTCGCTCGATCCGCGCCAGACGGTGGCTTCGGCCCTGGCCGAGCCGCTCAAAATTCACGAGCCCGGTCTCGGCAGAGGCGAGCGGCGCCGGCGCTTGGAAGAGGCGATCGAGGCCGTCGGGCTCGGAACGGAGACGCTCGGGCGTTTCCCTCATGAATTTTCGGGCGGGCAACGGCAGCGCGTGGCGATCGCGCGGGCTCTGGTATTGCAACCGAAGCTGGTGGTGGCCGATGAGCCGGTTTCGGCGCTCGATCCATCGATCGGGGCGCAAATTCTGGATCTGCTGGCGGCGCTGCAAAAGGGTTTCGGCCTGACCTATATTTTTATCTCCCACAGCCTGCCCGTCGTGGCTCGCCTGGCGACGCGCATCGCGGTGATGCGCCAAGGGCGATTCGTCGAAGCCGGCGACGCGGAACAGGTGCTTTCGCGGCCCCGGCACTCCTACACGCGCGCCCTGCTGGATGCGGTGCCGGAACTGCCGGACAGGCATCAAGGTTGATGGGGCCGGGACCGCTGGCGTGAGGGCGAACGAGCGGCGTGCTCTGTGGGGAGCGGGCCGGGAGCCGGCTCGCGTGCTGTTAGACTGTCAGGGTCATGAGCTTCCGGTTCGAGGTTCTCAAAACCGATCCAAGCGGGGCGCGGCTGGGGCGTTTGGAGACGCCTCACGGTACCATCGAGACGCCAACGTTCATGCCGGTCGGCACGGCGGCAAGCGTGAAGGGTATTCCGCAGGAGGCGCTCGAAAGCCTGGGCGTCCAGATGCTGCTGGCCAATACCTACCATCTCTACCTGCGGCCGGGACACGAACGGATCGGGCGGCTGGGCGGATTGCACCGCTTTATGTCTTGGCGCGGAGGGATTCTGACCGATTCAGGCGGCTTCCAAGTGTTCAGCATGGCGGGCCTGAGGGAGGTGAGCGACGAGGGCGTGCGCTTCCGTTCGCATCTGGACGGCACCGAGCATCTCTTCACTCCCGAGCGCGCCGTAGAGGTGCAGCAGGCCCTCGGATCGGACATCGCGATGGTGCTCGATGAGTGCATCGAGTATCCGGCCAGCCATGAGCGCACGCGGCAGGCCTCGTTCCGCACGAGCGCCTGGGCGGCCAGGTCGAAGAAGGCCTTTGCCGAATGCGGCGACCGGGCCAAACAGATGCAGTTCGCGATCGTGCAGGGCGGCATGTACGCCGATCTGCGGCGCGAATCGACGGACGAGCTGGCGGCGATGGATTTCCCCGGCTACGCGATTGGCGGGTTGGCTGTCGGTGAGCCGCATTCTATGACGCTGGAAATGGCGAGCGAGGCGACTTCGCGCTTGCCGGCTGGCAAGGCCCGTTATCTGATGGGGGTGGGCAAGCCGGAGGATTTGGCCAGCTACGTGACGGCGGGCATAGATATGATGGATTGCGTTCTGCCGACGCGCAATGCCCGCAACGGCTGTTTGTTCACGAGCCGGGGCCGGGTTCTAATCAAGAATTCAGCTTATGCGGAAGATGACCGGCCCATCGATCCCGGTTGCGGCTGCCCGGTTTGCCGCCGCTATTCGCGCGCGTACCTGCGCCACCTGTATTTGGCAAACGAAATCCTTGCGGCGGTCTTGAATAGCATTCATAATGTGCACTTTTACGTTGACAGGATGAAAGGAATTCGTGAAGCTATTAGATTCGGGAACCTGGCGGCTTTCCTTTCAGACCTTCAGGCGCAGCTAGAAACGGGTCAATTCTAACTTGGCAGTGCAACTTGGCATGTGGCCGCCGCCAAGATATGTTGTAGAGCGATTCCCAGACGATGCCGGCTCGGCATCGTCACATTCACCGGAGGAATAGGGGGGGGGGATTTTTATGTTCCCTCGGGCCGAAACGCTCGTAGGTCAGGCGCAGGCGGGCAGTAGCCTGGTGGCGTTGTTGCCGCTGGTGCTAGTGTTGATCATTTTCTACCTGTTACTGATCCTTCCCGCCCAGCGGCGCCAGAAAAAGATCGCCGCGATGCACCGCTCCCTCAAGACTGGAGATAAAATAGTGACGAATGGGGGCCTCTACGGTGTGGTGGCCGGCGTCGAGGATGAGACGATCCAACTCCGCGTTGCGGACCAGGTGAAGGTGCGGGTCGCTCGCAATGCGGTTGCCGGGCTGCAGTCGGAAGGCAGTAAGGAAAATTGATCGAGGTTCGGGAGTTTCGCGACTAGACGCACAATGAATCAAAACCTCAAATGGAAGGCGCTTTTCATCCTGCTGATCGTCGTGGCATGCCTGTGGGGCCTGTTCGCGCGTCCTTCGTTCCCCACTTCGTGGCGGCAGGTGGCCGACAATTTCCATCAACGCATCAAGCTCGGTCTGGATTTGCAAGGAGGGACGCACCTGGTTTTGCAGGTCGAGGTGCAACAGGCGGTCGAATACGAGTGCAACCGGGCTATCGATACGCTGACCAGCCAGGTCCGGGACAAGAGCATCAATGTCGGTGACATTCGCCGGGTGAGCGATACGCAAATCCTGGTGACGAATGTCAGCATGGCGCAAACGGGGGCCTTCCGCGACGTCGTGAGCAACCAGTTGCCCAACTGGGATATGGTGCCGGCCGCGGGCCAGGCCAATGGCTTCATGCTGACGATGAGTCCCGCGGAGGTCGCCGCCGTCAAGAGCCAGACGATGGAGCAGGCGCTCGACACCATTCGCCGCCGCATCGACGCTCTGGGATTGACCGAGCCGACGATCGCGCCGACGGGCAGTCAGGACGACCAGATACTGGTCGAACTGCCGGGCGAGGGCGATCCGACCCGGGCGAAGGCGGTGATTCAGGCCGGAGGACAACTCGAGTTGCGCGAAGTACTCGACGGACCGTACCCGTCCGAGGCCGAGGCGCTGGCGGCGCACGGCGGAATTCTGCCGGCCAACGGCGAGATCGTTCCCGGCAGCTCGGGTGGATCGGGCCAGCAGGCGGGCGCGACGGTCTATTATTTGCTCACGCGGAATTCGGTCGTTACCGGGCGCGACCTGCGCAGCGCGACGGCCCAGCCGAATCCGGACATGCCGGGACAGTGGGAAGTGAACTTCTCCCTCTCCCGCGATGCGGCTCAGCGGTTCGGCCCGTTCACCGAGCGCAACATCGGCAAACGCCTGGCGATCGTGCTCGATCACCAGGTGCAATCGGCGCCGGTGATTCAGGGACAGATTCAGGATTCGGGCGAGATCACCGGGAGCTTCACGCAGCAGCAGTCGAACGATCTCGCGCTGGTGCTCCGCTCGGGGGCGCTGCCCGCCTCGATCAAGTATCTGGAAGAAAGCACGGTGGGTCCGTCGCTGGGTGCCGACTCGATCCGCGAAGGCGTGCGGGCCTCGATTATCAGCTTGCTGGCGGTGATGATCTTTCTGCTGATCTACTACCGGCTCTCGGGAGTGAACGCCGTGCTGGCGTTGATCTTGAATTTGGTGATCCTGATGGCGGCGCTGGCCTATTTTGGGGCGGTGCTGACGCTGCCGGGCATCGCCGGAGTGATTTTGACGATCGGCATGGGCGTCGATTCCAACGTGCTCGTCTTCGAGCGCATCCGGGAGGAATTGCACGCCGGCAAGGCGAACGCGTCGGCGGTGGATCTGGGATTCGAGCGGGCCTTTCTGACCATCATCGATACTCACGTCACGACGGTGGTTTCGGCTATCTTCCTGTTCATGTTCGGGACTGGACCGGTGCGCGGGTTCGCCATTACCTTGGTGATCGGCTTGATCGCGAATATCTTTACGTCGATTTACGTGTCGCGCGCGATCTTCGACTGGCATTTGGGCCGAATGACGCGTCAGGCGGAGTTGAGCATTTGATTCGAAGTGCAAGCGTAGGGACCGGCGACGCCGGCAGCAACGAAGGCTAGGAAGCCGTCAGAGATGGAATTTTTCAAAAGTCCGAACATCGATTGGATGGGCAAGGCGAAGTATTTCGTCTTGCTTTCGTCGCTGCTGTTGCTCACGGGCCTGGTTGCCTGGCTGCACCAGGGCGGATTGCTCTACGGCATCGATTTCCGGGGCGGCACGTTGGTCTCGGTCCGCTTTGCCACCACGCCGCCCATAGCCAAGATTCGCGCGGGACTCGCGCAGCAAGGCCTGGGCGATAGCACGATTCAACGGAACTACGATCCTTCCGACGCGGCTTCGGTCAACGACGTATTGATCGGGATGAAGGAGACCGGCGGCGTGAGCCAGCGGCTGGACGCGGGGCGCGCGGCGATTCTGAAGGCGCTCTCGACCATATTCCCCGGCAAGCCGAGCATGCAGAACTTCAACGCGGCCACGCCGGAAGATCTGGCCGCTTTTCTGACGCAGCAGGATCCGCTGCACCTGGGCGTCGGGGCCGGCGCGCGCTACCAGCAACTGGCCGCGTCCCTGCTGCGCTATCGCGACTCCGACAGCGGCGGCATCGTGAAGTCGATCGGCGACCTGGCGAAGGCGCCGGGAGCGACGCCGGCCGTGGTAGCGAGCCTGGGAAAGGGATATTACGCGGGACCGTTCGTGATCCGCGACGTTCAGATCGTCGGGCCGCAAGTGGGCTCGCAGTTGCGCAAGCAGGCGGTTCTCGCGACGCTCTATGCGTTGGCGGGCATGTTGGTGTATATTGCGTTCCGCTTCGAATGGGTGTACGGAGCAGCAGCCGTCATTGCGGTGTTCCATGACGTGCTAATTACGCTGGGGTTTTTCTGCTTGTTTCACTACGAGATTTCATTGACGGTGATTGCCGCGCTGCTCACTCTGGTGGGCTATTCCATGAACGACACGATCGTCATCTTCGATCGCGTTCGCGAAAATCTGCGGCTGATGCGCCGCGAGCCGTTCTCGGATATTGTGAACCGTTCCATCAACCAGACTCTTTCTCGAACGATTTTGACGAGCGGGCTGACTTTCCTGGCGGTACTGGTCCTTTTTTTGCTGGGTGGAAGCGTGTTGCGTTCTTTCGCTTTTGCCATGGTGGTGGGAGTTATGGTAGGAACCTATTCCAGCTTCGGGATCGCCGCGCCCATTGTCGTGCTTTGGAGTCGATTCCGGGGCCAGAGGACGGCGGGTGGCGCGGCGCCTGGTTCCGGCGGTCGGCAGTCGAAAACACGCGCAAGCGTGGGGGAGCGGCGCTTGGCAGCAGCCGGAAGGAGGTAGGGCGTGTTTGACGAACTGGTAGTTTCGGGCAAAGATCGTCGCAAGACACACACGCGGTGGACGATCGCGGTTTCCTTGATCGGCCAGGTGGGCATTCTTGCGGTGCTGATTTTGATTCCGTTGATTTACACGCAGGCGCTTCCGACGGCGATGTTGACGACTTTGCTGGTGGCCCCGCCGCCGCCGCCGCCACCGCCGCCGCCGGCGCCGAAGACCGTGGTCGTGAAGCCGCCGCCGTCCTTCATTCAACACAACCAGATGGTGGCTCCCAAGGTGATCCCGAAAAGCATCACCGTGGTGAAGGATCAGCAGACGCCGAATATGGAAAACAGCGGCATCTATGGTGGCGTGGCCGGCGGTTCGGCCGGCGCCCTGGGGGGAATTCTCGGCAATTCCGGACCGGCGGCTCCGCCGCCGCCGCCCAAACCGAAGGTTCCGCAGATCATCCACGTCGGCGGTAACGTGCAGGCTGCCAAGCTGGTCAGCCAACCGATGCCCCAATATCCGGCGATTGCGAAGGCGGCGCGGATCCAGGGCACGGTCGTGCTGCACGCGATCATTGCCAAGGATGGTTCGATCGAGCAGTTGCAACTCATTTCTGGTCCACCGCTGTTGGTGCAGGCGGCGCTCAATGCAGTTCGTCAGTGGAGGTATCAACCGACGCTGCTGAACGGTCAGCCGGTGGAAGTCGATACGGTGATCAGAGTCGTGTTTACCTTGGGTGGGTAAGGGCCGATCGAAGGCTGCAAATCCGCCCCGGGGGATGGAATCTCTCGTTAGGATTGACGATAGGAGGAAATGATCCAATGGCAGCGAACCTCTCACTGGCGGGCCTCTGGCTGCTGCAGGCATCAGGCGGTTTTGACCTGCGCAGTATGTGGGCCTCGATGGGCGTACCGGCGAAACTCGTCGTGCTCGTGCTGTTCATCATGTCGATTTGGTCGATCGCGATCATGATCGATCGAGCATTGATGTACAGCGCGGCGAGGAAGCAATCGCGTTTATTCGTACAGCAGGTCGCGGCGGCGCTGAAGGAAAACAAACTGGACGAGGCGATCTCGATCGCGGAGAAGAACAAGAAGAGTCACATCGCGAAAGTCGTCGCCACCGGTCTGGCAGAATTCCAAGCGGCCACCACGCAGGTTCCCGAGGACGAAGTAATCGATGCTGCCAAGCGGGGTCTGGAACGCTCGGTGGCGATCGTGCACGCCGAGATGAAGCGGGGACTGGGCGGACTGGCGACGATCGGGGCCACGGCTCCTTTCGTGGGCCTGTTCGGAACGGTGCTCGGCATCATTCACGCCTTCCAGGGCATTCAAGCGGAGAAGGCGACCGGACTCTCGGCGGTGGCCGGCGGTATCGCCGAGGCGTTGGTAACGACGGCGCTCGGCCTTTTCGTGGCCGTGCCGGCGGTGTGGACGTACAATTATTTCAACGGCCGAGTCGAGGCTTTCGACGTGGAGATGGACAACTCTTCGATGGAGTTGATCAACTACTTCATCACGCGCCGGGCTTCGGTGAAAAAGAGCTAGCGACGAGGCGGGTGCAAAATGGCGTATAAGCCAAGAGCCGGCGCTACCATGTCGGAACCGAACGTGGTTCCGATGACCGACGTGATGTTGGTGCTGCTGATCATCATGATGGTCATCACACCGATGCTGCAGAAGGGCATGTCGGTCGATCTAGCCAAGACCAACAATCCGGTCAAGATGCCCGACGCGAACAAGGACGATGCGATCATCGTGTCGGTCGCTCGCGACGGGTCGATTTACTTGAAGTCGAAGAGGATCGACATCAGCCAGCTGACTTCAGATGTGCAAAGCGCGGTCCAGAATCGGCTCAACAAGGTGGTCTTCATCAAGAGCGACCAGCGGGCCAAGTACGGCGCTGTCGTCCAGGCGGTGGACGATATCCGGGCGGCCGGCGTCGAGCAATTGGGGTTGATCACGCAGAAGAGCCCAAGGACGTTGACCGGCGGACCGAACCTGGGTGGCTAACACCCGCAGAACGGTAGAGACCGAACCGGGCAGGAGGGTGGCAGAATGGGCATGCAGGTAGGCGAAAACAAGGGGTCGATGAAAGACCCGAACGTGGTTCCCTTGATCGATGTCCTCCTGGTGCTGATCATCATCTTCATGGCGATCACGCCGACGACGCCGGTGGGGCTCAACGCGCAGGTTCCTCAACCGACGCCGCCCAATCAAAAGGTGAATCAGCAACTGAATCAAAGGACCATCGTGGTGCAGGTGGCGGCGGACGGCAGCTTGAAGATCAATCAGAATCCGGTTACCTGGGACCAGCTCGGGACGCAGTTGACGAATGTGTTCAAGGAGCGAGCTCCGGGTGACCGGGTGGCGTTCGTCAAGGGCGACGACAATGTGGAATTCGCCTACGTCGCCCGGGCGATCGACATCATGCACGATTCCGATATCGAGAAGGTCGGGCTCATCACCAAGAAGATGGAAGAAGGCCAGTAGCCGGCTTGCGGCGGTCGGCTTGGCGCCGGGTGAGCTTGCCGATGGGAGGAGCGGGGATGCGTTGCCTTGAGGGTGCGTGGAAGACAGGAATCGTGGTGGCGCTGGCGGTCGGTCTGGCCGGCGTTGCCGGATGCAACAAGCTACGGGCTCGCGATCTTTTGAATCAGGGCGTGCAGGCTTATAAAGTCGCGCAATTCGACCGAGCGGAAGAGGATTTCAGGCAGGCCGCGAGCCTTGATCCCACACTGAAAATCGCCCGGATCTATCTGGCGACTGCCTATGCGAGCCAGTTTGTGCCAGGTTCTCCTGCTCCGGACAACCTGCAGTATGGCCAGGAGGCGATCGCTCAGTTCAAGAAAGTTCTCGATTCCGATCCGAAGAATCTATCGGCGATCGACGGAATTGGCTCGATGCTTTTCAACATGGGCACGACGCCTTTCAACGAGACCATGTTGCAAGAATCGAAGAATTATCACGAAAAACATATCCAGCTGCAACCGGATGCCGCCCAGCCACATTACTGGGTCGGCGTGATCGACTGGACGCTGGCGTTCCACGCCAACCGGGCTTTGCGCGAGGATTACAACAGCCACGTCAAGAGGCAAAAGGATGCCATCACCTTCAGCGATCCGCTGCCTGCAAAACTCCGCGACCAGTTTTCGTCAGATTACGGTCAGATCGTCGACGAAGGCATCGCCCAGGTGAATAAAGCGATCCAGTTGCGCCCGGATTACGCCGATGCGATGGCCTATCTCAACCTGCTCTACCGGCAGAAGGCCGATATGGCCACTTCGAGCCAAGAGCGGGCCGACCTGCTGAAGCAGGCTGACGATTTGGTCAATGAGGTGAATGAAATCAAGCAGAAGGAAGCCTCCGCCCCGAAGTCCAAGAGCTAGGCTAGACGGGTTCCGGCTGGCCTGGGTTCAACCGGGTCAGCCGGCATTTCTTCTGTTCTCTTCAGTTGATCGAACGCCGAGCCATCATGTCCAGCGAAGCCAAACCCCTCAGCAGCGCCGCGCGCCGCACTCTCGACCTGCGCTTCATCGAACTACTCGATAAGGTCCGGCAGATTCGGCCGAACGAGGATCTCGACCTGCTGCGCAAGGCCTACGACTTCGCCGCTGAGCAGCACTCCGAACAACAACGGGAATCCGGCGAGCCCTACCTTACCCACCCGCTCGCCGTCGCTCACCTGCTGGCCGACATGCGGCTCGACGTGGCGACGCTTTGCGCGGCGTTGCTGCACGATATTGTCGAGGACACCAAAATCCCCACGGCCCGGATTGCCGAACAGTTTGGAGAGGAGGTCGCCCGGCTGGTGGAAGGGGCGACGAAGATCAGCCGGCTGGATCTGATCGCGCCGGAAGCTCGCCAGGCGGAAAACGTCCGGAAGATGCTGCTGGCGATGGTGAACGACGTGCGCGTCGTGCTCATCAAATTGGCGGACCGGTTGCACAACATGCGCACGCTCGATTACTTGCCGACCGAACGCCAGGAGCGTATTTCCCGCGAAACGCTGGCCATTTACGCCCCCATCGCCCACCGGCTCGGCATGGGCGCGATGCGCGGGGAGCTCGAGGACCTGGCCTTCAGCTATCTCGAGCCCCAGGCGTACATCGATTTGCGGAACCGGGTGGAATCGAAGCGGAAGTTCTACGAGAAATTCTTGGGGGAAGTGCAGGATCAGATTCGCAAGACCCTCGAGGAAAACGGCATCTCGGCGGAAGTCGAGGGCCGGATCAAGCGCCTCTATTCGATCCACCAGAAGAGTCAGCGCCAGCAGCGCACTCTCGACCAGATCTACGACCTGCTCGCCGTGCGCATCATCACCGATTCCGTCCGGAACTGCTATGCCGCTCTGGGCGTGATCCACCAGATCTGGCCGCCGGTGCCGGGCCGCTTCAAGGATTACATCGCCATGCCGCGGCCGAACCTCTATCAGTCGCTCCACAGCACGGTGATTCGCGGCGGGCAGCTCCTCGAAGTGCAGATCCGGACCCAGGATATGCACCGGATCGCCGAATATGGCGTCTGCGCGCACTGGCGTTATAAGGAAGGAGCTAGCGGCCCGGTTTCCGAGCGCGACGAACAGCGGATTGCCTGGCTTCGCCAGTTGATCGAGTGGGTTCAGGAGATGGAGGAGCCGAGCGAGTTCCTGGCCACGCTGAGCGTCGATCTCTATCCGGAGGAGGTCTATACCTTTACGCCGAAGGGCCTCGTGGTCGTCCTGCCGCGCGGGGGGACGCCGATCGATTTCGCCTACGCCATTCACACCGAGGTGGGCCACGAGTGTATAGGCGCCAAGGTGAATTCACAGATCGTTCCGCTCCGGCACGCGTTGTCCAATGGCGATGTGGTCGAGATTCTCACGCAGAAGGGGCACGGCCCGAGCCGCGACTGGCTCAGTTTCGTGCACACCTCCCGCGCCCGAAGCAAGATCCGGCAGTGGATCAACCTCCAGGAAAGCCGCCGCGCCACCGAAGTTGGCCGGCGCCTGCTCGAAAAGGAGGCGCGCGAACACGGCCGCAGCTTAAAGAAGCTGGAAGCGGAATTGACGAAGGTCGCGTCCGATTATGGATGCAGCAGCACCGACGATCTCTGTGCCAGTATCGGATACGGCAATCTGGCGGCGCGCCAGGTGCTCGCCAAAGTCATCGGTGAGCCGCTCGCCGAGAAACAGCCGACGGAAACTCCCAAGCTGGCTTCGGCGGTGAAACGAATGCTCGGCATGCACGAGCCGGTGATCCTGGTTCGCGGCCAGGACGACGTGCTCGTCTTCCGGGCCTCCTGCTGCAATCCGATCCCCGGCGACGAGATCATCGGCTACATCACGCGCGGCCGCGGGGTGGCGGTCCATCATGCCAGTTGCCCGAACGTGCAGAATCTGCTGTACGAAACCGAACGCCGCATCCCGGTCGAATGGGCGTCGCAGGCGGGAGGCACGTATTCGGTCCGCTTGCGCGTGTATGCCGAGGACAAGCCCGGGGTCCTGGCCGGCATCACCGCCTCGATCAGCGAAGCGGAGGCCAATATCCGCTCGCTCGAAAGCGCCAGCGACGACCTGCGCGCTCGGATCGAGATACTGCTCGATCTGACCGACCACAAGCAGATGGATCGCATTGTGGCTTCGATCCGGCGTGTTCCGGGAATTTTCGACGTGGAGCGAGTCTACAACGTCTGAGGCGGGAAGGGGGGCGGGATTGCGCAGGACCCTCTGGCTTGCCAACCATCCTTGCCTGGGACCTGGGCCGCTTTGGAAGGATTTCGAGCCCGATTCCTCGGCAAATCGGGCTCGAATCGACGTTTGGTCTTCGCGGGAAGACCGGACACCCGAACCGGGAGGCAGACAACACCCACTAGTCGGGGGACTGGCCCACTTCTACTTCTTGTCTTTCTTCGCGAACGTGCGAATGTAGTTCACCAGTTCCCACCGCTGTTTTTCCGGGAGCGCGTCCCACGCCGGCATTGGTGAATTCCCCTGGGTCATTTTCCAGAAAAGCCCGCCGTCGGTGTCCATGCTCATCAGTTTCGCATCGGCGAAGTCCGCAGGCTTTGGGGAAAGTCCGGCTGCCACCGGGCCGTCGCCCTTGCCATTATTTCCGTGGCACATGGCGCAATTTGCTTCGAACAACTGCTTCGCAGCGGCTAGCCCCGCTTTCGTCACGGGCACGGGATTCTTTACTTTTTCGGCGGCAGCGGGCGCCTTCCAACTGGCCGCGCCTCCGGCTTGACCGGCAGCGGCTACCCCGACTCCCAAAAAGACCATCGCTGCGAACAGCGAACACAGCTTCAAAGCACTGCTGAAACTCACGGAACTAGATCCGTTGCTCCCTCTGATCACGTCTAGCCTCCCTCCTGAGATTTGCGAGTACCATCAAAGCGCAAAGTGAGTCCCTTCGTCCGGGGCCGCTCCGCACTGCACAACACGCTTTCCCTTATCAGGCCACGATCTTGTCTATCTCTCCCCGCTGCCAACCCTCTCTATCCAATCGGCAGGCGGATGGCGACGAATTCAAAGTCTTACGGCCTTGCTCGGCGATTCCATGTCAGCCTTACATTATATACGAACGGAAATGCGGGCCATAGCCGCCGACACGCCTCGATATTGCCTTCCTCCGTTCGGGTCTTCTACTCGGCCCCACCTTCCCTGTAAAGGGCAGCCGGTCGGGGGGTCGGATCTATCTAGAATTCCCTTTTCCTGTCGAGCTTCCGGATTCCGGTAATCAATTCGTGGGCGGTGTGGTAGAGGGGAGAAAGGGGATGCGCGTCGTAGGCCAAGTCGTCTTCCTTCGCTTCGGCCGACAACTTGACGTCATGGCTGAACAGGAAAAAGCGGGCATGTTCCCGGCGGGGAAGGGGGTATTTGGTGGTGAAATCGCAATATTCGAGAAATCGTGGGGCGGTTTCGAGCAGGGTTCGCGATGCGTGCTGCAGGCGCTCGTGAGACCCTAGGCCAATCATTCCGCCTCCATTGCTGAAATACAGGCTCACGGTTCCATCGGCCAAAGCGACCAGGCTCGCCACGGTTTCGGGGTATCCGGTCTCGAGCACAAAACCCCAGACACCATGCTCGCCGGCCTCATCGATGATGCCAATCGCATCGGGCGTAGCCGCAAATACGGCATCCCGCAACAAGACGTAATTTTCGGCAAGCTTATAATCCCGCCCGGCAGCCGTGGTTCCGAGCAGGCGCGTCAATAAGGAAACAGTCTGTGTCATGATCTTCTCCGTGCCACGTTTTAGCACAGATCGCATATTTACTGTTCAGTATACATGGGGCGGTTTCCCAAAAGGATAATCCGCCACTAAAGTGCCTACTTTCGGCCGCCGCCGAAACTTCTCCCGGGCCCCCAGGCTCTGCCGCTCCGCCGCCCTTCTTGGGAGACAGGACGATTCAGCCGCTGAGTTCTTCGAACTCGCGGCGCCAATCCAGCCGGTCGACGAGCGAGGGATTGTCCCTCCAACCGGGCTGGACCTTAACGAAGATCTCTAGGTAGATTTTCGTCCCGAGCAAATGTTCCAGGTCCAGGCGGGCTTGCGTGCCGATTTTCTTCATCATCGCGCCGCCTTTGCCGATCAGAATGCCCTTTTGTCCTTCCCGCTCGACCAGGATCGTTGCATAGATGTGGATCATGCGGCCCGATTCCACGAAGCGATCGATGGCGACGCCGATACTGTAGGGAACTTCCTGCTCGGTCAGTGCGAGGGCTTTTTCCCGCACCAGTTCGGCCGCCAGGAAACGTTCGGGCTGGTCGGTGAACTGATCGGCGGGGAAATAGGGAGGGCCTTCGGGCAGATAACGGACCAATTCCCCGGCGAGAACGCCTATGCCTTGGCCCGTCAGCGCGGAAATCGGGATGATTTCCGCCCAGTCGTGCTCGCGCCGGTACGCATCGATCAACGGCAGCAGGCGCGGCTTCTCGGTGCGGTCAATTTTGTTCAGCAGAAGGAAAGCCGGGCCGGAGAAGCGGCGGGCTCTCTCGATCGGGAAGCGGTCCTCGCGGCCGAACGGGCGCGTCGCATCGGCGATCACCGCCAACAGGTCGACGCCTTCGGTTCCCTTTTCGATTTCTTCGAGCATGTGCCGCCCGAGGGAATTTGAAGGGCGATGCAGCCCGGGAGTGTCCACAAGCACGATCTGCGCGCCGGGCCGATGAACGATCCCGACGATCCGGTTCCGGGTAGTCTGCGGTTTGGTGGAAACGATGGCGATTTTATGGCCGACCAACTGGTTCACCAGCGTGGATTTGCCGGCGTTGGGCAGGCCGATGATGGCGACAAAGCCCGAATGGAACGGTGCGCTCGATTCCGGCTTCAACTCAGAAGCCGGCTCCGGGGCCGCGTGGATCTGATCTGCGTCGATGGCCGCCGGCGTGGCCGGCGCGACCGGTTCGGTTGCCGGACCTTTTCTTTCGGCCTGTTTCTTCCTCGATCGGCGCGGTGGCATTCCCACAGTGTAGCAAGCCGGGAAGATCGACTGGCAAGATAGCTACCGCAAGCGATCCGGTCGCCCCGGCCGCCGCCGGGCGGCCGCCTGTTTTCAGGCGGCGCCGGCGGACGAGTTGGGGACCGCCTGCAGGCGGCGCGCGCGCAGACGCAGCACCTTACGCTGATTGGCTTCGAGGATCTCGAAGCGCAAACCCCCGATGTCGACGACCTCACCCGGTTTGGGAACGTGTCCGGCCAAATGATTGAGCAGGCCGGCGATGGTGGTCGCGTCGCCCGAACGTTCGGGATCGAACTCGACCGAGAGCAATTGTTCGAGTTTGTCGATGGGGACGCTGCCGCGCAGCAGCAAGCTGCCCGGAGCCTCGCGGACGACGTCGGGAACCTTCTCGTGGTCTATTTCCCCGATTTCGCCGACGATCTGTTCGACCAGGTCCTCGACCGTCACCACCCCCGCCACGAGGCCGTACTCGTCGATGACGATAGCCATCTGCTGGTGTTTTAGCTGCATTTCCCGTAGCAATTCGGAGCCGAATTTCGATTCGGGCACCATCAGCACGGGCTGCACGAGCTCCCGCACGGTGCGCCGGGCCGCGTCCCGCTCGGGGACTTCCATCACGTCATGGCTGTAGGAGATGCCGATCATGTCGTCGAGGGTGTTTTCGAACACCGGGACGCGGGAAAATTTCGTCTCGACCATCAACCGGCGAAGCTGTTCGATCATCGCGCTGGCGGAAACGGCGACGATATCGGGGCGCGGCGTCATCATGTCCTTGACGCGCTTGTCGCCGAACTCGACCACCTGCTCGATCAGACGGGCTTCGTCTTTTTCCAGCAGACCCTCTTCCCGTGCCGCTTCCACCAGAGCTTCGATGGCCTGATCCTGATACGTCTCCGCGCCCGGCTCGTGTTCCTCCTTCAACTCCGCCAGAAGTTTTCCCAGGGAAACCACGGTTTCCAGGGGGCTGGCGATCACAAAGCAGGCGCGGATCGTGGGTACCAGCGGCAGCAGCCAGCGCGTTCCCGAGCGCGCCAGCAGAAACGACGGCACGAAGTGCAGTCCCACGACGATTTCGGTGCCGATGATGAAAACCAGTTCCAGCACCGCTCGCCAAACCACCGGCTCCCGCCGCACCACCGCGACCAGCGTGACCGCCAGCAAGGCCGCCAGCCACAGGTGCGTTACCAGGCCCGCCAGAGACGCGGCGGTGCGCCGCTCGAAACCGAGTCGCGGCTCGACCGTAGCCTCGAAGGCATCCAGCTGCTCCCGCAGCCGGCCGCTCACGACGCGCTCGAGTTCCCGATAGACGCGGTCGAGGTAGGCGAAGATCGAAACGATCACGATCAACGCCACCACGGCGAGCGTCCACAGCCAAGTGATCATGATCGAGTCAGACCCAGCCGGCGGCGCAGGCGCCGTTCGATCCGGTCCATCTCCCCGTCGTCGGTTTCATGGTCGTAGCCGAGAAGGTGCAGCACGCCATGCAAAATCAAGATGCGGAGTTCCTCTTCGAGAGGGCGGCCCAGGCGTCGCGCGTTCCGCCGGGCGACGGCCGGTGCGATGGCCACATCGCCCAAGTAACCGCCCGAATCGGCGATGGCGGCCGGCGGCGAGCTCCGCTTCGCCCTGGCCGGCTGCCCGGAATGGCCGCTTGGCTTCCCATTTTGCTTCGCCTGGCGGCGCGCGCGCATGCGGCGTTCGTCCTGGGCCGGGAACGAGAGTACATCGGTCGGACCGCGCTTGCCGCGATAGGCGCGATTCCATCGCGCGATCCGGGCTTCGGAAACCAGGCAAACGGCCAGGGAATCCTCCGGCAGGTGGAGGCTCTGTCGCGCTTGCTGCCAGAAGCGTTCGAGAGAAGCGAGCGAGACGCCAACACTGCGCTGACGATTCAGGATCATGGCTTTGTCCGGTGCGCCCGGCGCCTGCCTACGCCGCTGGCCCGCGTCGCGAGACGTGCGGCGCGGCGCCCGGCGCCTGCTTGGTTTCGAACTCTTCATAGGCGCGAATGATGCGCTGGACCAGGTTGTGGCGAACGACGTCTCGCTCGGTGAAGTGAACCTGGGCGATGCCTTCGACATGGCCGACGATCTCGATCGCATCCACCAGACCCGACCGGCGGTCGGAAGGCAGATCGATTTGCGTGACGTCGCCCGTGATGACCGCCTTTGAATTGAAGCCGAGGCGAGTCAGGAACATTTTCATCTGCTCGCTGGTGGAATTCTGGGCCTCGTCCAGAATCACGAAGGAATCGTTCAGCGTGCGGCCGCGCATGAAAGCCAGCGGCGCCACCTCGATAATTCCTCGTTCCAGATAGCGCTCGAGCTTGTCGGCGTCGAGCATGTCGTAGAGCGCGTCGTAGAGGGGACGCATGTAGGGATCGACCTTTTCCTGAATGGTTCCGGGCAGGAAGCCCAGCCGCTCACCCGCCTCGACGGCCGGACGCACCAGGATGATCCGATTGACCTGCTTGGTGAGCAGCGCCGAGACGGCCATCGCCACGGCCAAATAGGTCTTACCGGTGCCGCCGGGGCCGATGGCGAATACCATGTCGTACTTCTCCATCAAGTCCATGTACCGGCGCTGATTCGAACTGCGGGCCGTCACCGATTTCTTGCCGAAGACCCGCGGCCGCGGCGGCGCCAGGATGCTGCGAAGCGCGACGTCCCGGTCGGCCAGGGCGAGCCGGAGCGCCGCCTTGACTTCGCCGTAATCGAAAGCTCGCCCTTCGCGAATCAGTTCGTTGTACTCGTCGAGGATATGCACGGCGCGGTCCACCGCGTCCGCCTCGCCTTCGATTTCGAGCTGATTGTCGCGCAGGGTTGTGGTTACCTTGAGCACCGATTCCAGCAGCTTCAGGTTCTCGTCGCGAGTTCCGAAGAGCTGCTCGATGCCGCCGGCCAAGGGGGCGCTCAATTTCATGGAGCTGGGGTGCTGCGGGGAAGGACTCGCATCTCTATTTCTTCTTTAGCCTAACCTCTTCGTGCCCCTGGGGTCAAGACGCCGTACTGGCTGGAATTAGAAAGGGATTCCGGTGACGGCGGCAGCAAGGGCGCCAGGCGGCGGCCAGGACGCATCGCCGGCGAGCTGGCCCCTGGTGGTGGAAGGAGAAAGCTGGGGTACGGAAGATACGGCTTTTCTCTTCGTAGCCGCGTTCCTGCTCCCGGCGTGCCCAAAATATTTTCACGGCGAACCTCGCTACACTCGCGCAGGTGATCGATCCCTTGCGCCCCGGCGTTTCGCAGCAAGACAGAGCGTGAATTGTTTGTTTGAGGTGTGGAAGGAAGTACTGAAAGTACTGTACGGTACATAGAATTATACTGGCTGAATAATATATAAGGAGTTTTTATTAACATAGTTGACAATCTGCATTGCTGTGCATATAGTGCCTCTGCTTACCTTACATCTATTTCTTGCGCATTTTTGTTACGATGCATTCAACTTTAGTTATCGCGCCGAACAAGTTTTTCATCGACTCGCTGGCTCACCTTATCGGAAAGCAAAGAGAGTTGCAGCTCCTGAGTGCGGGCGAATTCTTGCCGGGCATGGTAGAGCGTATATCCGAATGCGCACCCGACATCGTGGTCCTGATTCCCGCATGGCACGACACGCAGTTCCAGGTCACACGGGCCATTCACGAAGCCTCGTCGAGCACGAAGATTTTGATGATCGGCATGGAGGACGACCCGGCGATCTTCCTGAAGGCGGCGCGGGCCGGGGCGGTGGGTTACCTGCTGAAAGAAGCCTCGTCCGAGCAGATCGTGACGGCCATCTCCCATCTGACTCGCGAAGCCTTCCTGTGTCCCGAGCACCTGCTCCGCACCCTGTTCGATTTTGCCGCCCGGCATCCTGAATTAGGCCCCTCGACAAACGCAAACAACTGGCACGATCTCACGCATCGGGAAAACCAATTGCTTTCATTGGTCTCGGAAGGACTCACCAATAAAGAAATCGCGGGCCGGTTGAATCTCTCCGAGCATACGGTCAAGAATCACATGCACAGCATCTTGCGCAAGACCGGCGCCAGGACTCGCGTCGGCCTGACGCACCAGCATCGTTCCCAGCACGTCTGACAGATTTTATTTTCCCCCCTGCTCGATCCTGATCCTCCCACACGCACCGGTTCTGCTTCCTTACGGATTCACCCCTCTGCCTGGGAAAACGGGTTTTTCTGAAGATGAGGACCGTACCAGGCCGGGCCGCCGCACTAGGAAACTGTTCTCAGGAGAAGCGATTCAACGAATATTCGGGTCGAAATCGCATCGTCCTGAGCCTTGCAGGCGACATCTGATGAGGTAGACGATGCGGGTGTGTCCAAAACAATTCGGGTGGTGATCGCCAATTCCGCGAGGGCCATGCGAGACATGCTGTTCGATGCGGTCCGCAACGAGCCGCATTTCGCCGTGGTGGCCGAGGTGTCCGATGGAGTTTCGATTGCATCGATTTGTGAATTGGAGCGTGCCGACTGCGTTGTCGTTCCTCTCGAAGATGGCCGCGCGCCCATTCGACTGTGCAAGGAGATTTTGAAAAAGCGCCCGGACATGAAAGTAATTGCCGTTGCCGCGGCGGCAGAAATTTCGGCTCTATGTTGGTGGTCCGATGGCGGCGTGCGCTGCGCCTATATGAAATCGTCTCGAGACAACCTCGTGAAAGCGCTCAGCGGCCCGGCTTGTTGAGGCGGACGGAGTCGGGATCACAGCCCTGTAGCATGTGCGGCAGGGAACGGGACGGGCGAATACCGAAGGACCGAACGAGGGATGATCGCGGAGGGAAGGGCATGGACGGGAAAGGATCTCTTCTGCTCGTTTGCTGCGCGTGGGTGGCATTTCAGCCCGCGCTGCGCGCTGCGCCCCCGCCGGCGATCGGCACGGTGATCGGCAGGGGCGAAATCCGCGTCAATGGCGTGTCCGTTCCGAGTGGAGCGGTTCTCTGCAGCGGGGACCGGATCGTTACGAGTTCTGCGGGCGCGGCCGCCGTTTATCTGATCGGCGGAGAAAAACTCGCGCTGAGCGCGGCCACCGTCACCCGGGTCGGGGCAAACGGCAAGGGATTTATCGTGCGCCTGGATCGCGGAAGGGTCGCGGCGATTGGGGGAAAAGATAGCGCGATTGTCGTGCGGGCGAACGGAATTAGCGTCGAATCCAAACAGGCCGGCGGATCCTACCAAGCCGCCTGGACCGGCGGTTCGCTCGAGGTGCTGGGCCGCAGCGGTGTGACTTTGGTGAGCGGAGCGAACCGAACCGTCGCCGTGAGCGCGGGGAGCTTGATGAAAGCCTCCGTGGTTCGGGGAAAGTCGCCGGCAAAACGCGGCAAGATTCTACTCATCACGCTGATTGCGGCGGCTGGGGCCGGCGTCGGCGCAGGATTAGCCCTCACGGCGCCCGGCCCGAGTTGCGTTTCCGCAAGCGAATTGACCTGTCCGTAGAGGGAGCCGAGAGCCGTTCCGTTTGGACAAACGGAGCGGCGGCATTTTCCTGCGCGGAGGGAAAAGAATTTGTAGTCCCTCCGGGGTAAATCGCAAGACCGGGTTCGGGATTCAGATCTCTGGGACTCACAGGGCGGAGCTTTATGCGATTCATCACCGACAGAACCATCGGCGAAGATGCAAGGCCCGATGCGGCATGGTACGCGCTTTGCACCCGCCATCAGCATGAAAAAAACGTTGCCGGCTCGCTTTCGTCAAGGGGCTTTGAAGTCTTCTTGCCGCTCCATGAAGAAATTCGGAGTTGGAGCGACCGGCGGAAACGGCTCCATCTTCCTCTATTTTCCTGCTACGTATTTGTGCGGTCGAGCTTGGACCGGAAAATGGACATTCTGGTCACATCGGGCGTTCACGCGTTTGTGAGCTTCGACGGCAATCCGGCCCCTATTCCGCATTCGGAAATAGAGGATTTGCGCCGGGTCATTCAAGCCGCCAGGATCGAACCCCATCCTTTTCTCCGATATGGAGATTGGGTAAGGGTCAAGTCGGGGCCCTTCGAGGGCATCGAGGGCTTTCTCGTGCGGCGGAAGCGGCAGGCGAGGCTGGTATTGTCGGTGGAAATGCTCGAGAAATCGGTCGCCATGGAAATTGATGCCGTCCTGACGGAACGGATTTGGCGATCGAACTTCGCGCGCAAAACCGGATCCATGGCATGCTCGGCCGGAGAGTTCGGAACAGCCGGTTAATTCACGGAAAACAATCATGTCGTGCCATGCCAAGCCGGCCAGGCGGAACGCGTTGCCGCCTTTCCCCGTCGTCCTGCTGGGCATTGCTACCCTGGCTCTGGGAATGCCTTTGCTAGGCCGGCCGGCCCCCCGGCGAGCGCAGGATCGGCCAGTTTCGCGATCGCCGGCCCGGTTGCCGAAGGAGCCGGGCGCCAAGGCGGCAAACCCGGCCGCCGGCGCGTTGCCGCTGGCGGAATACACGATCGGCCCCGGGGATCTCTTGAACGTCTATGTCGTGGCCGTCCCCGAGTTGTCGCGAAACTACCGGGTGAGTCCTGGCGGCCGAATCACGCTGCCGATGCTCGATCATCCGGTCATGGCGCAAGGGCTTACGCCGGACGAGTTGTCGGAAGCGATCGGCCAGGCGCTGCGCCGGCAAGGCCTGATCTCCCATCCCGACGTTCTGGTCAGCGTAGAGTCCTCGCCCGGCAATTCCATCGCCGTGACCGGTTCGGTTGTCAAACCGGGCGTTTACCCCGTCTTCGGCTCAACGACCATCATTGCTATCCTGTCGCGGGCGGGCGGGCTATCGCCCGATGCGGGAAGCACGGCGGTGGTTCATCGCGGGCCGCGGGCCATGCATTTGCTCGAAGCCTCCGGCGCGGCCGGCACGCTGAACCCTCCGCCCCAGCGGGCCCGAATCGTCAAAGTTCCGATCCGGCATCTGTTCGAGAGCGGCGATGAACCGCAAGATTTGCTGCTCTATCCCGGCGACGATATCGACGTGCCTCGAGCGGGCGTGGTTTACGTGGTGGGCGCGGTCAACCGGGCCGGTGGATTCGCTTTGACCGGCGAGCAGAACCAGCTCACCGTTCTGCAAGCGATCGCGCTGGCCGGCAACGTCACCCGCACGGCCGTGCTCAAGGATGCCTGGATCATCCGCCCGAATCCCCGCAACTCCGCCGGCCGCCAGCAAATCCGGGTGAATTTGAAGGAAATCTTGTCCGGGAAAGCGCCCGATCGAGGGCTCGGCTCCGGCGACATCCTGTTCATCCCCGACAGCACGGGCAAGCAGGTGCTCGCCCGTGCCTTGGCGGCGATCACTAGCGTGGCGATCTACCGCGTGCCGCTCTGAACGGAAATTCCATCGTGTGCTTTTCCCGGCCAATAGCGAACGATTCCCCAATCCAGATTCCGCGTCGCGAGCCGAATCGAATCCGGGTTAGCAATGAGTAGCGATCAACCCAGCTCCACCCGTCATGACTTGCCGGCGCCGGTAGCGCCGCTTGGCTGCCGCACGGTGGACATCAGCCTTTCCGGCGGCGAGCTTTTTTCGCTCCACGCCTGCCGCCAGATATTGCGCCATCGCCGCGCCACGATCCTCTCTGTCACGGTGATCATCACGGTTTTGGCGGCCTGCTACGCTTTCAAGACCAAGCCCGTTTACCGGTCGACGGCGACGATCGAAGTGGACGCTGACCATGCGCCTCTGACGCAAATCAACGATCCGCCCAGCCCGGCGGCCGCCGTGAGCGACGGCTACCTGCAAACACAGGTGGACATCCTGAAGAGCCAATCTCTCGCCTGGCGGACGATCGCGCAGCTCCGGCTCGACAAGAGGGCCGAATTCGAGCCTCGCGGCCGGGCATCCGGCGGAGCAACTCTGCAGAATGCCCGAAGCCGGCGCAGCCGAATCCTGGCGGCGTTCGAAAGGCAACTGCAAGTTCGCCTGGCGCCGGGAAGCCGCATCGTTCGGGTGAGTTTTGAAGACGCCGATCCGGACCTGGCCCGGCGGATTCCCAACGCGCTGGTCGACCAGTATCTCGAATACAACTTCACGGCCAACTACGAGTCGACGCACCAAGTGTCGGATTGGATGGCGAAGGAACTCGGCGGCCTCAAAAAGCAAGTGGTGACCTCGCAGCAGGCCCTGGTCAACTATGAAAAGCGAAACGGCGTGGCAGACCTCTCGAATCAGGGCAATCTCCCGCAGGGAACCCTGGACGACTTGAGCCGGGAGTTGACGGCGGCGCAAACCGAGCTGGCCGCCAAGAAAGCCTTGTATGACGCCGTGAGACGCAATCCCTCGGCTGCCGGTTTGCTGACGCGAGACTCGCTGCTGTCGAGCTTGCAAGGCAAATACGGCGACCTGGCCACCGAATACGCCAAAGCGCTGGCCGAATACGGCCCGGCATTCTACAAAGTCGTCCGGATTCGCAAACAGATCGACGAGGTCAAACTGCTCATGAACCAGGAACAGAAGCGTGAGCAGGCTCAGGTCCAGGCCAATTACCGCGCAGCCAGCCAACGCGTGGCCATCCTCTCACGCACCGTGAGCCGGCAGAGGGCGGAAGTCGAAAAATTCAATGAGTTGCAGATTCCCTTCAATATCTTGAAAAACGACTATCAGACCAATCAGCATCTGTACGAAAGTTTGCTGCAGCGTCTCAAGGACGCCGAGATCTCGGCCGGGCTCAGAGCGACGAACGTCCATGTGCTCGACCGGGCTCTCTATCCCGTCTCCCCCGTGCGGCCGGAAAAAACCTTGGATATAGCGGCGGGTTTGTTGTCGGGGCTGCTCGTTGGCCTGACGTTGGCTTTCGTTCAGGAAGGCCTCGACACTTCGGTGAAACGGCCGGAAGAGCTGGAAAGCGTCATTGGCGCGCCGGTCTTAGCCGTCATTCCCGAGGCCGGAAGTCTTCCGGGCGGGCGTGCGTGGCCCGAGCGGCGTGCCGAGCGGCGAATGGTCGAACGGTGCGTGCTGCAGATGCCCAACTCTCCGATTGCCGAGGCGTACCGCACGCTGCGAACGTCGCTTTTGCTGGCCTCCGCGGCGGGACCGCCGCAGGTTCTGCTGTTCACGAGCACCGAGCCCCGGGAAGGGAAAACCTCCACGTGCGTGAATCTGGCGCTGTCGCTTGCCCAACTGAACCGGCGTGTGCTTCTGATCGACGGGGATTTGCGCCGCGGCCGGATCCAAAGCGTATTGCGGCTTCCCCGCGCCGCGGGCCTGAGCGATGTGCTCGCCGGCGGCGCGCCGCCCGGGACGGTCCTCTCGCAAGTGGAAGAAGCGCCGAACCTGTGGGTGCTTTCCTCGGGCCCGCGGGCATCCTCCCCGGCCGATCTGCTGTCGTCGCCGATGATGGAACAGATGATCGGGGATTTTCGCCGGCGCTTTGAATTCGTGCTCATCGATTCTCCGCCTCTTTTGCTGGTTGCCGACCCGACCATCCTCTCCAAATTCGCGGACGGGATCGTTCTGGTCACTTCCAGTGAAACCACGACCCGCAAAGCGGTCTCGCGAGCCTTGCGAATTCTCGAAACAGCGGGCGAGAAGCTGCTCGGCGCGGTGGTCAATCGAGTCGATGCCCGCCGCGGCAGCGACTACGACTATTACCGCCATCATCACCATTACTACGTGCAAGAGGCTGCATGCGCCGCTGCGGTTCCCGATCGGCCCGGTGGCGGGCAAGATTGTTAGGTTCTTTCGTCATCCCCGCACTTTTCCGCTCCCGTGTCCGGCTCGCCATGAAAGGACGATTTTTCCAGTCGGGGTGGATCGCCTATCCGCTTCGCAAGCCCTTCGGCCACGCTCTTTTTGCGCTGGCAATCGCCTTGGCGGTGTTGCCGGCGGGATACGAGGCCGTGAGAATCGGCGCGGCGTCCATGCTGGGCGCTCTGGGGAAACCGGCCGACATCCGGCTGGCAATGGCTTTCGATCCCGCAGATCCCGCGCTCGATGAACGAATGGGACGCATCGGCCAGACCGCGCTCGAGGCGAGTCCGGCGGAATCGGTTCCCTGGTTCCGCAAAGCGGCTGCTCTCGAACCCGGCAATGGCTGGTATTGGGAGAGTCTGGGGCTGGCCTGTGAGTTCGCGGGCGAGCGGCGCTGCGCGACAAGCGCTTTTTCCCGCGCCCTCTCTCTCGATCCGATGGCCCCGCGCGCCCTGTGGCTGGCGGCAAACCACGAGCTGCTGATCGGCTCGGACGCTGAGGCCCTTTCTCACTTTCGCCGCCTGCTCGCCATGGACTCCGGATACGCCGAGGCGGTTTTTGCCGTTTGTCTGCGCGCGTATGGCAATCCGCAGTTGATGGCCGCGCGCATTTTGCCGGCCAGCTCGTCCCCTGCCTTGAAACTGGCCTTTGTGAATTTCCTGGCGCGGCGCAGCGATTTTCAGCCGGCCGATCGATTCTGGTCCGGGCTGGCGTCCGGTCATGCGCGCTTCGATTTTTCCTTGGCCGATCCGTATCTGGAAAAACTGATCTCCTCGGGCCGCATCGCGCAGGCGGCGCGGGTCTGGCGGGATCTTCGGCGTTTGGGAATCCTGCCGGCGGGCGGCGGAAAAACCGGCAATCTCGTTTTCAACCCGGGCTTCGAAAGTCCCCCGCTGAATGCCGGGTTCGGGTGGCGGTTGCGGACCGTTCCTTACGTCGATGCGGAATTTGCCGATCCGTCGGCGCATGGCGGAATGCGATGCCTGCGGATCGATTACGCCGTTGCCGAAAACGAAGCCTCCGAACCGGTTTACGAACTGATTCCCGTGTCGGGGGACCAGACCTATCGTTTGATCGCCTGGGTGCGGTCGCGGGCAATCAGCTCCGATAGCGGACCCCGGCTCCGCGTAGTGGATCCCCAGCACGCCGCGTGCCCGCCGGCCCAAACGGAAAGCGCCGAAGGAACCACCCCCTGGCATGAAGTCAGTGTCACTTTTTCCACATGCGCGCAGACGAACCTGGTTCGTCTCTCCCTGTGGCGCCCGCGCGGCGATGAATTCCCCAACAGAATCAGCGGGCACTTTTGGCTGGACGATGTAAGCCTGAAACCGGTAAGCAAATCGAGCCTTCCGCCCTCCCGGGACGCCACCCGATGAGCTCTGCCACTTCAGCCGAGTGCATCGCCCCGCAAGCAGTTGCCTCCGGTTCACGGCGAAGCCGGGCGGCGAGCTTCACCGCGTCCGGCCGGATACTGCTCGCGGCTCTTTGGATTGCGCCTCTGGCTCTTGGCGCGGTTGAGCCTTGGGCCTGGCCCGTGCTGACCTTTTTGGCGCTGGCCGCGCTGGCATCTTGGGGTGTGGCTTGCATACGGCGGGGTGAGGTTCGAATTCATTGGTCGCCCCTATATGGGCTGGGGGCTTTGTTGCTGGCGCTCGGGCTCTTCCAGCTTTTCGCCGGCGTGACGCAGGACGGGGTGGCAACGCGGAACGCGCTGATCCTGCTGGCTACGGATTTCGTGTTTTTCTTTATGGCGGGCCAGTTGTTCGCGGGCGAATCGGCGGGTGCATATCGGCGATTTGGGCAAGCGGTCACGATTTATGCCGCCGCTCTGGGCCTGCTCGCCATCTTCCAAGCCTTTTCCAGCCGCGGGCTCATCTATTGGAGCATCCATCCGCGCGTAGGAGCCGTTTTCGGTCCCTATGTAAATCGCAACAACTACGCCGGCTTGATGGAAATTCTCATCCCCGTCGCGGCGGCCTACGCCTTCACGCGGCGCGCCGGTGACTCGCGCCGGCTGCTCGCGATGTTCGCCGTGGCCATCGCGGTGGCCTCGCTTCTGCTCAGCGGCTCGCGTGGAGGGATGGTGGCGCTGCTGGCGGAGATGGTCGTTTTTGGGATTCTTTGCTTTCATCGGAAACGCTTCGCGCGTTGGCGTCGGTACTCGGCAGTGGCCGGCGCGCTGGCGCTCAGCGCCGGCGTTGCCCTCTCGGTTTGGATGAATCCCGGCTACCTTTCCGAGCGAATCGAGAGCGTCGCCTCCTTCCCCGCGGCGCCGGAGGTGACGCTGGGCCAGCGCCTCATCGTCACTCGTGACACTCTGCATATGGCCTGGGACCACCGTTGGCTCGGCACCGGCCTGGGAAGCTTCATGGCCGTGTTTCCCCGGTACCAAAGCTTCGCCGGCAACGGCATTTGGGAGCACGCTCACGACGACTACGCCGAGGCCCTGGCGGAAACTGGCCTGAGCGGCGGATTGCTGCTCCTGGCCGGTTTGATTGTCTTTTTCCGCGCGGCCTTCGGGGGGTTGAGCGACCGCCTGTACTTCTCGGCCGGGTGGATTCAGCTCGCTTGCGCGCTGGGGTGCTGCGGCGCGCTCGTGCACAGTCTGGTCGATTTCAATCTCCACATTCCCGCCAACGCGGCGTGGTTTGCCGTGTGCGCGGGGTTGGCTACCACTCCGGCTATTGCGCGACGCGAGCCGGGCGGACCCGAAGGCGGCGCCCGAAGGGCATGAGCGCCGCTGGCACAGCCGTTTCCGGATCGAGCTTCGCAATATGTCGGAATTTTCCTCGCTGCTGAAATTGGTCTCGCTACTGTTCGGCAAGATTAACGAGGCAAAAAAACGTGTGGAAACGCACCTTTGATCTTCTGCTATCCGGCGCCGGTCTGATCATCTCCATGCCTCTATGGGCCGCCATCGCCTTGGCGGTGAAGCTCGATGACGGCGGACCGGTGTTCTATTCGCAGCCGCGTGTCGGGAAAGATTGCCGGGAATTCATTAGCCGGAAATTCCGCTCGATGGCCGCCGATTCGGACCGGAAGGCTGGCGCCGTGCCGGCATTGTGGCATGACCCGCGCATCACCCGCGTCGGACGCATACTTCGCGCCACCGCGATGGACGAACTGCCTCAACTCTGGAACATCCTGCGGGGCGATATGAGTTTCGTCGGTCCCCGGCCGGAATGGACGCAACTGGTCGAACGCTTTCGCCGGGAAATTCCCTCGTTCGACCGGCGGCACCGGGTTCAGCCGGGATTGACGGGCCTGGCTCAAATCTACGGACACAGCGAGCTGGCTCGCCGCAAAAAGCTTCGCTACGACCTGCTATACATTCGCCGGCGAAACGCCTGGCTCGATTTGCGGCTGGTGCTGGTCTCTTTCCTGGTCACCTTTACCGGCAGTTGGGAACTGCGCTCTTCGAAGCTGCCCTCTCTCACCCGCCGTCTCCGTCCGCGCGGCGCGGCTTCGAGGACTCAAGCGGCCCGAACCCATCTGATCGCCACCTCTTCGCCGGGCAATCCCGCAGCCTAGCCCGTCGCGGCGGGGCGAGCACCGCGGCATTTGGAATTGATGACCGATCATCTGCATCGAGTTCAGATTCTGGGCGTGCCTGTAGACGTTCCGGGCATGGACGAAGTCCTCCGCCTCATGGAGGGCTGGATCGTCGAGGGCGGCGCCTGCCGCTTTATCGCCCTGACCAATTCGCATGGAATCGTCGAGGCGCGCAGGCGGCCTGCCTTCAAGACGATCCTGAGAAGCGCCGATCTTTCCCTGCCTGACGGCAGATGGACCGCGCGGGCCGCCGCGCGAAAAGCGGGCGCGAAAACGCGGCAGATTCGTGGCGCCGATCTGCTGTGGGCGTTCTGCCGCCTCGCCGAGCGCAAGGGCTATTCGAACTTCTTCTACGGCGACACCCGAGAAACCCTCCGGCAATGCCGCCAGCGGCTGATCGCCCATTTCCCCGGGTTGAAAATAGCCGGTTCCTATTCTCCTCCCTTTCGCAACCTCACCGCGCAGGAAGACGCCCGCTCCGTCGAAGCCATCAACGCGGCCAGGCCCGACGTACTTTGGGTCGCGCTCGGTCTGCCGAAACAGGAAGAGTGGATCCTCGCGCACCGCTCGAAGCTTCATGCCTCGGTCGCCGTGGCCGCGGGCGCGGCGCTCAAATTCGTTGGCGGAAGCGTGAGGAGCGCGCCCGAATGGGCCAGCCAGTCAGGCTTCGAATGGCTCTGGCGTTTGGCTCACGAGCCGCGAAGGGTTTGGCGCCGGGCCCTGATCTACGGGCCGCAGTTTGCCGCGCACGCGCTACTCGATGTTTACGGCCTCAGAAGGTACGAATGACAAACCTTAGAGAGCCCGGGGAAATGTTCGTGCTTAAATGCTAAACCCGCCGGCGGTGATGCGCCTCGTGCGCCTGAAGTGGCTAAAGTTTTGGCAAAACAGACTGGCTCGCAACACGATTGCCTTGTACGGCGCATTTCTCGCCAATACGGTTACGCCGCTGATTACGGTGCCCTACACCGTCCGAGTTTTGACTCCGTCGGGATATGGGTCGGGCGCGTTTGCGCTATCGTTTGCGGGATTTGCGGGAATCGTCGCTGCCTATGGATTCGGCTTGACGGCTTCCCGGGAAATTTCGGTTCACCGCGGCGATCTCCGGGCCGTTTCGCGGATCGCCAGTGAAATCGTATCGGTCGAATTGCTTCTGCTCGCCGTTTGCTTCCTGGCATATGGCTTCCTGGTTATGCGGATACCCCGCCTGCGCGCCGAGGCCGCCGAGGCGTGGCTCGCCTATTTGGTTGTCGCGCTCGGCACGCTCAGTCCCGGCTGGCTTTACCAGGGGATCGAGGCGCTCGAGTTTTCAGCTCGCGTGGGCGTGGTACTCAAACTGGCGTACGTTCCGGCCCTTTTTCTGCTCGTCCGGAAGCCCGGCGACACACCCGCTTGGCTGGCGCTACAAGCAGTTGCAGCCGGGCTGGGAAGCGCATGGCTTTGGGTCCACGCTTGGAGGAGACTCGGAATCAGATGGGTTCTGCCGCATTGGCAGGGGATGACTCGTCAACTTCGGCAGGGATTCGCGATTTTCTTTTCCCAATCGGCTGTCGCCCTCTACACCTCCGGAAATGTGTTCATTCTCGGGATGCTGACGAACGTAACCGTGGCGGGATACTACGGCGCCGCCGAGCGGCTGGTAAAGGTGGCCATGGGCGCGTGGGGACCGTTGCAGCAGGCCGTTTTTCCGCGGGCCAGCCGTCTGGCCTCGGAGTCTCGCGAAGCGGCGTTGCGCTTCGCCGGGAAATTGTTTTTCCTGCAGGGCGGCATGGGCGCCGTTCTCAGCGCCGCTCTGCTTGCCGGGGCGCCCTGGATCGTGCCCCTGGCATTCGGCCGGAAATTTGAGCCCTCCATCGCGGTATTGCAGATTCTTTCGGTCCTGCCCTTGCTCATCGCCGTGAGCAGCGTGCTCGGAATTCAAGTCATGGTGCCCTTCAACAGAGACAAGGCCTTCGCGGCAGTCTTGCTGGCGGCGGGACTGCTGAATGTCGGGTTAGGAGTTCTTTTGGCGCCGCGCTGGCAGGCAAGCGGCATGGCTTTCTCGGTCGCCTGCTCGGAGTGCTTGGTGACGGCGAGCATGTTTTGGTACCTGCGGCGCAATCGCCTCGCGCCTTCCATGAACCCGCTCTCCGAGGCCGTCCATGTTTGATTTTCTGGTCGTCGGCGCCGGATTTGCCGGCAGCGTCGTCGCGGAACGGCTGGCGCGCGCGGGCGCCAGCGTTCACATCATCGAACGGCGCCTGCACATCGCGGGCAACGCCTACGACGAATTCGATTCGCACGGACTGCTCGTTCATCGCTATGGGCCTCACATCTTTCACACCAACTCGGCCCGCGTGGTCGATTACCTGTCGCAATTCACCGACTGGCGGCCGTACGAGTACCGCGTTCGGGCCTGCGTCGATGGCCGTTTGGTGCCTTTCCCGGTCAACCGGACCACACTGAATATGCTCTACGGACTCGATCTCGACGAGGCGGGCGCGAAGGTTTTTTTGGAGCGCGCGCGTTTACCCCGGAACCCGATTCTCACGAGCGAAGATGTCGTGCTCAATGCCGTGGGCCGCGACCTCTATGAAAAATTCTTTCAGGGCTATACCAGAAAGCAGTGGGGTCTCGATCCCTCCGAGCTGAGCGCGGCCGTTTGCGGCCGCATCCGCTTTCACGCCGGCGCGGACGATCGCTACTTTTCGGACAAGTTCCAGGCCATGCCGCGCGACGGTTACACACGGATGTTCGAGCGAATCCTGGACCAGCCCGGGATCAGCTATGAACTGGGCGTGGAATTTGGCGGCGGGCGAGACCGGGTTCAAGCCGGGCACACCTTCTATACGGGTCCGATTGACGCCTACTTCGACTGCCGTTTGGGCCGCTTGCCATACCGTTCCCTCCGGTTCGAGCACGAGCACCTCGCCGGCGTTCGCTGGCTCCAGCCGGTCGCAACGGTCAGTTATCCCAACTGCTTCTCGTTCACCCGCGCCACCGAATTCAAGCATTTGACCGGACAAGACCACCCCGGAACGTCGATTGTCCGCGAATACCCGCAGAGCGCGGGCGAACCCTACTATCCCATCCTGACTCCGGCAAACATCCGGCTCTACAAGCGATACGAGGAATTGGCGCGAGCCGAAAAAAACGTCACCTTCGTGGGCCGCTTGGCGCAGTATCGCTACCTCAACATGGATCAAGCCGTCGCCGCGGCGCTCACGGCCGCCGACGCCGTCCTGGCCGGTGAGCTGGCGAGGGCTTGAATGGCCAGGATCAACATCGTCATGCCCGGTTTTTCTCCGCGAACTTTCTCCGGTGGCCTGTGGAGCTTGATGGAGTTTGCGAGCGGCTTGGCCGCCAGAGGACACGACGTGACCGTGGTGCCCGTGCTCCCCTGCCGCCACAAACCCGGTTGGTTTCTCCGGCCGGCGGGCAGAATCGTCACCTCTTCCCCGGCCGAGCGTTGCGGGTCGATCGGCGTTGCCGCCAAGGCGTGCGCCGCCGCGCTGCTGGCCGGGCAGAGGCGGCAGCTGAGAGCAGCGATCGGCGAGCTGGCGTGCGCGGCATTGACTCTTCAGCCCAGCTTGGTTCCGGAAGAGCTTCGAGTTGGAGTTGCATGTCATTACTTAAACCGCGCGCTGCCGCCGGCCGACGCTACCCTGGCGACAGCCTCGTGGACCGCGCTCCCCGTACGGCTCTCCGGCCAGGGCCGCCTGCTGTATTTCATGCAGCATTACGAACCCTACTTTTTCGACGGGGAAGGCGAAGAGGAACGCGTGGCGAAAAGGGAGGCCGAGATTTCCTACGGGCTTGGCCTCGAAATGATCGCCAACTCTTCCTGGCTCAAGAAAAAAATCGAGACTGAATTTCCCCATACCCGCGTTCGTTTGTGCCACCTGGCCGTCGACCATAGCCTCTTTCACGGCGAACCCCGCGAGCCCGGCTCGGGCGGGACAACGACGGTCATCAGCTACAGCGGCAGACGGGCTGCGTGGAAGGGATTCCGCGAGATGGCCGAAGCGGTGAAGATCGCCAGAAACACGCTTCGCGGAACAACGATTCGCTGGCTCGTTTACGGCCCCGCGGCCCTCTTGCCTCCCGATAACCCGGTTGCGCCGTACGAATGGCTCGGTTTTCTGCAGCCTCCACAGCTCGCCGAGGCTTACCGAAGCGCCGATCTCTTGCTGAGCGCATCCTGGTACGAAAGCTTCCCGCTTTTCACCCTGGAAGCGATGGCGTGCGGCCTTCCCGTCGTTACCACGCCGCTCGGGACCGAAGATTATGCGATCCCTGGCGAAACGGCCGAGGTCGTCGCCCCACGCGATCCCCGGAACATCGCCGCGGGCCTCATCCGGCTCATCCAGGACTCGCGCTACAGGCGCCGGATCGCAGGCGCGGGACGGGAAATCTCCCGGGAATTCACCTGGGGAAAGTCGGTATCCGCGATGGAAGAAATTCTCGTTCGAGCGGTGCCCGAGTCCTCGCCGGCCCCCGTCCCGTTGGGAGCATGCCGTTGACGCCAGTTCCCCCGATCCACGGCAACCGCTTGCCGGAGCGGCCACTGGTCGTCATCAGTATTCTGAACTGGAACGGCTGGCGAGACACGATTGCATGCCTGGAGTCGGTCTACGCCCAAGACTATCCGAACTTCCTGACCGTGGTTGTGGACAACGGATCCTGGAACGGATCGGCGGAACGGATACGCCGCTGGGCCATCCGGCGCCTGGGCAAAGAGGCGGCCGTGGTGGAGTACGACAGGTGGACGGCGCTGGCGGGAGGGCGGAGCGAGGACGAGGCCCGGCTCGATGGGAGTGAGCCGGGAAGCAGGCTGGTCCTGATCCGGAGCCGGGAAAATCTCGGCTGGGCCGGTGGGAACAACATGGTCCGGGCTTATTCGTTGCGGAGAAGGAGTGTTCGTTTCGTTTTCTTCCTGAATAACGACGCCGTCCTGGGCGCCGGTTCCCTCACGAAACTGGTCGACGTCGGAGCCTGTCTCCGAAAGGTCGTACTCGCGCCCGTTGAGCAAACTCCCGGCGCCGACGGCGCGCTTGATCACTTGTCCTTACCCAGATTCCTGTTTGCCCCATTGGTCAGTCCCGGCCGCCCCGGGCGGGATACGGGTCCCCTGCGTGAATCCGAAGTTGTGAGCGGGGCGGCGATGCTAGTTTCGAGAGCGGTGCTCGAGGATTTCCTGTGCTCCGAAGGCGAGTGCTTTTCCTCGAAGATATTTCTTTACTGGGAGGACCATCTCTTCTGCCATCTGGCCGGCCGGCGAGGCTCGGTAGTCGGCTATGTGCGGGACGCGGCGGTGTGGCACAAGGGCTCGGCCAGTTCCGGCGGAGCGCTGAGCCCTCTTCTCTTCTATTACCGGGAAAGAGGCAAGATCTTCGCGGCAAACGCGGCGCTTCCGCTCGGCTTGCGAGCGCTTTTTCACGTGGTGAATCCGTGGCTGTGCGTGGCCAGGGCCGCGAAATATGCTCTTGCGAGCCCCGATTGCGCGCAAGCAGCGCTCTGCGGATTTGCGGATGGCCTTCGGGGCGTGGGGGGGAAGTGGCGGGACCACGACCGTTTTGCCGGCCTGTCTTTTCAATCGCCGCCGCTGCTGGCGGAGGAAAACGAACGATGACCGCGCCCCTGGTTTCGGTCATCATGCCCGCGCGCAACGCGGAAAAGACCGTTGGATATGCCATCGCGTCGGTTCTGGAACAGACGATGAACGACCTGGAACTGATTGTGGTGGACGATGCATCGACGGACGCTACGGTCTCGGTCGTTGAAGCGATGGACGACCCGCGCATTCGGCTGCTGAGAAGCCGGCGGAATATCCGATACGCCGCCGCCCGGAACCTGGGCCTGCGATATGCGCGCGGGAAATGGGCCGCTTTTCTGGACGCCGACGATGAGTGGATGCCCGAGCGCTTGGAGCGCCTGCTCGTAACCGCACAGGGCAGGGAAGATTGCTATATCGCCGATCTCGAGGTTCTAGCGGTTCCGGGTCCCTCGGGACGGCTGATGCGCGCAAGGGCGCCCAAGCAGTTGGAAGATGAAAGACTCGAGGATCTCGACCTTGATGCCGCGTTGAAACTGGGCCATGACGTGAGGCCCATGATTCCGGTTTCCGCGTTCGGTCGCGAGGGCGTCGAATTTCCCGAATGGGGCAGTTGCGGAGAATGGACGTTTCTTCTCGTGCGCCTTCACGCGCAAGGAATGCAAGGCAGGCTCGTGCGCCGGCCAGGGTATCTCTATCGGGCCCAGGCGGCACACGATAGCTCGACACTCCTTGCCAGAGAGGAGTTGTTGAACGTACTCGAAATCCTCGCGGCCGATGTCTCGATCCCGGGAGCGAGCAGGCAGCTCTTGTCGGAGAGGGTGGCGCATGCGCGAGAAGGTCTGGTGGCCGCGGCCCTTCGTCACCGGGATGTCCGAAGCTTCCTTCGCTACGCGAGGCGTTATCCCCGCGCCGCTCTCAACTTGCCGCGCCGCGCCTTGCTCTTTGCCGCCGCGAAGGTCCGCGCCTTCCAGGCGACGGCGGCTGTATCACGGGGAATCAATCCCGCATTCCGGCCCTGAGGGAAGGGGCCGGCTCCATCAGTCATGGTCGGTTCGAAAATTGCCGTCACGCACCCGCGCCTGGGTTTCGGCGGGTCGGAAAGCCTGGCGCTTTGGGCGGTCGAGGCGCTCAAGAACGACCACGACGTGTCGTTGATTACCGGCGGCCCGGTTGACCTTCGGTGTTTGAACGAATACTACGGAACGGCGATTCAAGACGATGAGGTTCGGATCGTTCGCGCACCCCTGCCGTTGAAATTGTGGCGCACGGCGAAGCTGGCCGGCCTGCGCGGCGCTGTTTTTCAACGATACTGCCGCCGGATTGCTCCCCAATTCGATCTGCTGATCAATACGTACGGCCTTTGCGATTTTCCGGTTCCGGCGATTCAGTGCATCGCCGATTTCAGTTTCGTCCGGGAATGGCGGGACGCGCTGCACCCCGAGCTCGCCGGCTACCGGCGGTGGTGGTACGGCGATTCGCCGCTGCGGCGAACCTATTTGAATTTCTGTGACGCAACATCCCGTCCCTCTCCGGAGGGCTGGAAACGAAACCTCACGCTCGCCAATTCCCACTGGACGGCGGGGCTCCTGAAGGAGAAATTCGGGATCGCCTCGCAAGTGGTCTATCCGCCGGTATCGGGCAACTTCCTCGAGATTCCATGGGAACGGAGGGAAAACGGCTTCCTCTCGATCGGGCGCGTGGTCCCGGAAAAAAGGTTGGATGCGGCGATCGAAATTCTCTCCCGCGTTCGGCGGCGCGGCGCCGACGTCCATCTGCATGTTCTCGGCGGCGTCGACGATTCCCCCTTTGGCAGAAAGATCAAATGCCTGGCGGCTCGAAACCGCGGCTGGGTTTTTCTGGAGGGATGGGTCTCGGGCCCCAAGAAAATGGCGATGCTGGCCACCCATCGCTTCGGGATCCATGCGCGCACGCACGAGCCTTTCGGCATCGCCCCGGCCGAGATGATCAAGGCAGGCTGCATTCCCTTCGTGCCGAACGGGGGCGGGCAAACCGAAATCATCGACCACCCCGCTCTCACCTTTGAAAACGAGCAGGAGGCCGTAAGGAAAATTGAAACCGTGCTCTCGAGCCCGGAAGCGCAGAAGAGCCTCGCCTGCCACCTGTCGATTCAGGCCCGGAAGTTCTCGACGGAGAATTTCATGGCGGCGATTCGCAAGGCGGCCGAAGAGTTCCTGGCCGCAGCGAGCGTAGTCTAAAAGTCTCCCGTGGCAACCCATCCCAGCGCGGTATCCGAAAGAATCGGCACCGGTTTCGGGCGCCCGGTCGCCGGCCCCGGGTCTTTGCCCCGGCCCTATCGCGTGGCCGCCATTTTCCATCGCCCGCACCCATATTTCTGCAAGTTTTTCGAGCGTCTGGCCGCGCGCCCCGAAATCGATTTGACGGTCTACTTCTATTCGGACCTGGGAGTTTCTTCGACATTCGACGCGGGCTACCAGCGAAGCGTTCGGTGGGATACGGACCTGCTGAGCGGGTACAAGAATCATTTCCTCCGCAATTACGCGCCCCAGCCCAACCTCTCCCGCTATCTGGGATTGTTCCATCCCGGCCTGCTGAGCGAGCTGCGCCGCGGCTACGACGCCGTCATCTTGCATGGATGGTGGGGACTTTCGAGTTCGCTCGTCATACTGAGCGCCTTCCTGCAAGGAACTCCGCTGCTGATCCACTCGGATAAGAGCGCCATGGAACCCGGAGGCGCTCCTCACGGCAGGCTGCGCGATGTGGTTCTCCCCCGTCTGTTTCGCCATGCCGCGGGCTTTCTGGCGGTCGGCCGGTCGAATGCCGATTTCTACAGAAAGCTGGGCGTGCCGGAAGAAAAGATGTTCTTCACGCCGTTGGCCGTGGACAACGCGTTTTTCCAAGCGGAACAAAGGCATCTGGCGCCGCAAAGAGAGGCCATTCGCCGCAAGCTGGGGATTCCATCCGGCGCGGTCGTTTTCCTGTACGTGGGACGGCTGAATCTTCGGAAGGGACTCTTGGATCTGCTGCGGGCTTTCGCCGCTCTTTCCGCCGAATCGGCTCACCTCATGTTCGTGGGTGACGGTCCGGACCGGCCCGCTCTGGAATCTTACGCGATGCGGCACGGGATCGGGCGCGTTCATTTCACCGGCCTGCGGAACTACAGCGAGTTGCCCGCCTCGTATGCGGCCTCCGACGTCTTCGTGCTGCCTTCGCATCACGAACCTTGGGGAGCGGTGATCAACGAGGCCATGAATTTCGCCATGCCGGTTGTCGCCTCGCGCGTGGTCGGCGCCGCGGCCGATCTCGTGGATGACGGCGTTAACGGTTTCCTCTTCGAGCCTGGCAACGTGGCCCAGCTCACCCGTCGCTTGCAGCTTCTCCTGGGCCGGCCCGATCTCCGCAAACGGATGGGCCGGGAATCGGCCCGCCGCATCGCCGGCTGGGATTACGACTGCGGGGTCGAAGGGGTCCTGGCCGCGCTCGGCTCCGTTGTCCGCTTGCGCGATCCCCATGAGACGTGAATCCGCGCCTTGCGCAATACGCGTTACTGGCGGTCTTCCAGCAGGCCCCCGATGGTTTCCGTGCAACCCATAGGGGCACAACGAAAGGTGCTTGTATGCGCCTTCGCCTGCGGGGCCGATCCCGCCGCGAAGTTCTTCGGCGGCGGCGACACGATGGCCTGGAACATCATCCGGCGCCTCGGCCGCGTGCATCGGTTGTGGGTTCTCACCGCCGCCCAGAACCGAAAGCGGATTGAAGCCGGGCTCGAAAAAGATCCGCTTCCGGATGTCCATTTCGTCTACGTGGATCTGCCCGCCGGGTTGCATCGTCTGTTGTCTTGGCCGGGGGGAATACAGCTCTACGCGTACATTTGGCAGTGGCGGGCGTATTTCGTCGCCCGGCGGCTGCACAAAGGGACCGGCTTCGACGCGTTTCACCATTTGACCTATGAGAATGATTGGATGGCCAGTCCTACCGGAGCGCTCCTGCCGGTTCCCTACCTGCGCGGTCCCGGGGGCGGAGCGCACAGGACGCCTGACGAATTCGCTCGCCGGTATCCACTCCGAGACCGTTTGTGGGAACGGATTCGAACGATGGGCCAATGGATCTTCCGGCACGACCCGTTTTTCATCCTCGGCCAGCACCGGGCGAAAGGCATCCTTGTCTGCAACCAGGAGGCGCTCGATGCCATGCCGGAAAGGTGGCGGCACAAAGCCCGGCTTTTCCCGGTAAACGGCGTGCCGCCCGAGGCGTTTCGGGAGAACGATTATCAAGCCGGCGTCCCGGGCCGCTTCCATATCGTGGCGGCGGGACGGCTTGTCCGCCTCAAGGCTTTCGATCTGGCCATTCGAGCCTTCGCGCATTTCGTTGAGCGGGTCTGCCCGGCCGCATCGGCGGATGAGGTAAGCCTTTCCATCATCGGCGAAGGGCCGGAAGGGGAACGCCTCGAAGTTCTTGCGCGCGGGCTTGGCCTCGATGGCCTGGTGCGGTTCGCCGGATGGATGCCGCGCGCGGAGCTTTGGGCGCGGATGCGCTCTTCGGACATTTTCTTTTTTCCCAGCCTGCGCGACGGCGGCGGCGCGGTGGTGATCGAAGCGATGGCGGCCGGCAATCCAATCGTCTGCGTCGATCTGGGCGGATCGGGGATGCACGTTAGGGCCGAATGCGGCGTCAAGGTGAAACCGAAGACGCCCGAGCAAGTCATTTCCGATTTGTCAGCGGCGCTCGAGATGCTCTACCGCCATCCGGAACTGCGCCGTCGAATGGGGTCTGCCGCGCGGCTCCGCGCGGAAAGAATCTACCTGTGGGACGTGCTCGCCGAGGTGCTGCTGGATGTTTATCAGGATGCCTTCGGCAGCCGGAGGGAACGCGGCCCCGTTCCCCATCCCGGAAGCGAAACCCGTGCCCGGCACATACCTGAAATTACAACTTAAAGCTCACGGCGAGCTGGCGCAGTTGGCGCGCTTGCGCCGGGCCGCGGGCTTTGCGCTATTGCTTTGGATATTGCTCTGGGCGGGGTATAACACGGGAATTTACCAGGTGCAGGCCCCGCACTTTCCCGCCAATTTCTTGCAGTTGTTCCACGGCATTCGCGCCTTTTTCCCCCTGCTTGCCGGTTGGCTGGCCCTGCTCGTTCTGCTGCGGAAAGGCGGCGTCAAAACCTGGGCTGTGGCCGGGCCCGTTGGGTTGTGCGGACTGTTCGCGGGCGCGGGCCTGATTTCCTCGGGGCTGATTTCCAAATTCCCCCTGAACGCCATCTACTGGGCATGCATGTACGGCGCCGTCGTGATCGTCCTGCTGGCTGTTTGTTCGGACGCGGAAGCGCTTCCGGTCCTTTCCCGTGTGATCGCGGCCAATTGGGCCATCGATATCGCTCTGCTGTTGGGATTGCTGGGAGCGATTCCCTTCCTGGGCCGTTCAGCGCTCACGCCAACGACGGGAAGCCCTTTGGGCGTGATTGCCTATAACGGGCTGATTGCGAACCACCAGTCCCTACTGGGAATGGCCAGCACACGAAATACGGGTTTAGCGCGGTATGCCGCCGTCGCGGGACTGGTAGCGCTCGGTAAATTGTGGAAAGGGAAATTCCCGGGCAAAGTAGCGTGGTTCGCGATTTTGTTGATTGCCGTCTATGCCCTTGTACTGGCGCAAGCGCGGACGGAGATCGTTGGTTTTCTGGCCGGAACCCTTGTCATCCTGGCGTTGCGAAAGTCCTGGCGTATGTTCTTCATCGGAATCGGCGGGCTGGGGATGCTTTTGCTGGGACTCGCCGGCTTTTTCCGCGTGCTATGGAAATTCAGCACTCGGGGTGGCGGTTTCGACCCGACGCTGACCGGCAGGACCCGCCAATGGATGGAAGGTCTGGCGGCGACCCGACGGTCGCCATGGCTGGGGCTGGGTTTTCAAGCGGACCGCTATTACCTGCATGGCATTCAACTCGAAAACGCGCTATCGCAAGCATTGATCCAGTCGGGCATTCTGGGAACGCTCGCCCTGGTGGCCGCGTTCATTCTAGCGTGGTATTTGCTGGCCCGGTTGTGCGTGGGGCGTTTTTCCAGCCATTTACCGGATGAAATCCCCGGGATCCTCGCGTTTTTCACGGTGATGTCGGTGACGGAATCGACCGCTTTCTACGGTGCGAACTGGCTCCTGCTCGCTCCCGTGCTCGCCTACATCCAGGTCCTCGCCTGGCAGCAAGGAATCTTGAACTTCGGGCAAAGCGTTCTTGGACCCGAAGCCCCGCCCGTAAGTCCCCGCCTCCCAGCGTAGAACCTCACCTGATTTTCCACCCTGATTTTCCATTGCTCACCTTTTGGCGATGAGCGGCCGAGTGCGGCGCCGGGCAACCCAAGCCGCCCGGGGTTAGTCCAATCCGTGTGGACACGCGAGAGCGTCGCCAGCCCATTATCCGCGGTCGCCGAAGTCGTTGAGTGAGAAGGTGATTTGTGATAGCCTCGGCCAGGGGGCGGAGTTCTGTTGATCTGCGGGTTCTTGCGGCAGGAGCGCCCGCCTATCACTCCACGGTTATCTGTGTCGCAGTCCAAATTCGCTGACAGCCTCTGGAGAATGACTGTTTGTGCGGAATTGTTGGTTTCACCCACAGAAGTCATGTCGTCAGTCCCGGCCGAATTGAGAGTGCGGTAGATTCCCTGATTCATCGTGGGCCGGACGAGCAGGGGATTTTTCGCTCCCAATTCGTTTCCCTGGGCTCGACCCGTCTGAAAATCATTGATTTGGACGCCGGACGCCAGCCGATGATATCGGAGGACGGCGACACCGTCCTTGTGTTCAACGGGGAAATCTACAATCACGCCGAGCTGCGTCGGGAGCTCGAGCAGTTGGGCCACCGGTTCGTCACGCGCAGCGACACCGAGGCCGTACTGCGCGCTTTCCAGGAATGGGACGCCGGCTGCTTTGAGCGGTTGCGGGGGATGTTCGCGCTTGCCCTGTGGACCGAATCGACCAAACGCTTGATTTTGGCGCGGGACCGCCTGGGCATCAAGCCGCTCTACCTCTGCCGCCTCCGCGATGACATCCTGTTCGGTTCCGAACTGAAGGCCATTCTCGTCCATCCGGAAGTCGAGCGGCGGATGAGTTTGCCCGGATTGAATTGCTACCTTTCGCTGAACTACGTGCCCAGCCCGTGGACGCTGGTCGAAGGAATCGAAAAGCTTCCTCCCGGCCATTTCCTCGAATGGCTCGACGGCTCGGTCCGCGTCAATTCGTATTGGCGGCTGGCGTTCCGGGAGCAGCCGGAATGGACGGAGGACTCCGCCAGGCAGCGTCTGGATTCTCTGCTTCGGGAATCGATCCGCGAGCACATGATCTCCGATGTTCCGCTGGGAGTCTGGCTGAGCGGCGGACTGGATTCCTCCACCATCCTGCACTATGCCGCCGAAGAGTCGTCTTCGCGGTTGAAGACGTTTTCGATCTCCTTTTCGGGGCGAAGTTTCGACGAGTCCGGCTACGCCCGCTCGGTGGCGGCCCGCTACGGAACCGAGCACCACGAACTGGATTTGAATCCGGACCTGGATCTCGCCGATGCCATCGAGGAATTCGCCTACTACTCGGACGAGCCCAGCGCCGATTCCGGCGCGCTTCCCGTCTGGTTCCTCTCGCGGCTCAGCCGCGAGAAGGTGACGGTCGCGCTCAGTGGAGAAGGAGCCGACGAGCTCTTTGCCGGTTACCTCACCTATCCGGCGGACCGGCTGGCGCGGCTGTTGCGGCGCTTGCCGGCCGGCGCGCGTCAGCTCGGACTTCGTTGCCTGCAGCGCTGGCCGGTTTCGGACGAAAAGATCGGTCTGGAATATAAGGCCAAGCGATTTTTGGAAGGTTCGCTGCTGCCCCCGGGCGAAGCGCACCTGTACTGGAACGGGACCTTCTCGGAAGCGCAGAAACGGGCGCTGCTGTTCGGCGCCGACCACCGGTACCTGCAGGACGTTTTGCGGCAACTGCCCGAGCCAAGCGCTACCTTGGGCGACGTGAATCGCTTCCTTTTCTTCGACCAGATCTGCTACCTGCCCGACGACATCCTCTTCAAGAGCGATCGGATGAGCATGGCGCACGCGCTCGAAGTGCGGCCACCGTTCCTCGATCACCGCCTGGTGGAATTTGCCGCTTCGCTTCCGGAACGGTTCAAACTCCGCGGCTTTCAAAAAAAGTACCTGCTCAATGCATTGATGAAGGAAAAACTTCCTCCGTCCGTGCTCCGCCGGAAAAAAATCGGTTTGGATATTCCCACGCACGACTGGCTGCGCGGTCCCCTGCGCCCGTTGCTGCTGGATGCACTGGCGCCGGAAAGAGTCGGGCAAAGCGGCCTGTTCCGGCCCGAAGAAGTGCAATTCTTCGTTCGCCAGCACCTGGAGAGGAGGGCGAACCTGGGATTTCACCTTTGGGGACTCATGATACTCTTCATGTGGATTAGGAAATGGCAGATCCAGCCAATACCGTATTTCGAAGCACGGGGGGAGCCGCTCGAAAGAGTGCTGCCCTTCAGCTGATCGTTGTCCTTTTCGCCGCCGTAATCTTTGGAAGTTGCATCGTTCGCCCGCCGTCCCTGATGGACGACGTGGACGCGGTGCAGGCCCAAATCGCCCGCAATATGGTGGAGTCGGGCAACTGGGTGACGGCGCGACTAGACGGGATCGCCTACCTGGAAAAGGCCCCGTTCGTCTATTGGGCCATGGCCGTTTCCTACCTGGTCTTTGGTGTTCACGACTGGGCGGCGCGGATTCCGATCGTTCTTTCGATCCTGCTCGTCTGCTGGCTGATCACCCGTTTTGGAATGTGGGCGTTCGGCCGTCGGGCCGGTTTCTACGCCGGTCTGTGCATGGCGACGTGTATCGGGATGTTCCTGTTCACCCGAATTCTGATTCCCGACGTGATTCTGGTAGGGACGATCGCGCTGGCGATGTGGGCGCTGCTGCGCGCGCTCGAGGAGGAGGAGCCGCACCCGCGCTTCTGGGTTTTTGTGCTGGCGGCGAGCATGGGTCTGGGACTGCTCCTCAAAAGCTTGATCGGGGTGGTTTTTCCCGTCGGCGCGGCGCTGGTTTATTTGCTGCTCACCCGCCAGCTCTTTCTCCGTCGCACTTGGAAGCGTTTGCACGTGTGGAGCGGCCTGCTGGTGATCTTGGCTATTGCCGTGCCTTGGCACGTCCTCGCCACGCTGCAGAATCCTCCCTACTGGTCCTGGTCGTTTTACAGCGGGCCGGGCGTCTACCACGGGTTTCTCTGGTTCTTTTTCATCAACGAACAGTTGCTGCGCTTCCTGAATATGCGCTTTCCGCGCGACTACAATACGGTGCCGCCGCTCTGGTTCTGGCTGCTCAATTTGATTTGGCTGTTCCCCTGGAGCGTCTACCTTCCGGCCGCGGTGCGGCTTTCCTACAAACCGGAGGACCGCGCCGGAAGGACGCGCTTGCTGGCGCTTTGCTGGGTCGGTTTCGTGATGGTGTTCTTCACGTTTTCGACGACGCAGGAATATTATTCGATGCCGATTTATCCGGCGCTGGCGCTGCTGCTGGGCTCGGCGATGGCCACCGACGCGAACGCAAAATGGCTCCGCTACGGCAGCAAGTTCCTCGCGGTAGTCGCGGCCGGGGCGGCAGCGGCGCTCGCGGTTCTGCTTTACCTGGTCCGGGGAGTGCCGACCCCCGGCACCATCGCCCGGGCGCTGAGCTACCATCCCAAGGCGTACACCTTCTCGCTGGGGCATATGGAAGACCTAACCATCGGCTCTTTCGCTTACCTGCGCATGCCGATGGTCGTCGCGGCAATCGGATTCCTGCTGGGAGCAATCGCCGCATGGCGCTATGCCAGCCGGCACGCCATGCGCACGTTCATTCTGATCGGCCTGATGATGTTGATTTTTTTTCAAGCCGCGCGCATGGCCATGGTGGTGTTCGATCCCTACATGTCTTCCTGGCCGCTGGCGCAGGCGATATTGCAGGCTCCGCCCGGCAAATTGATCATGGATAACCAGTATTACCGGTTCTCCTCCGTGTTTTTCTACACGGACCGGCCGGCGCTGCTGCTCAACGGCCGCGTGGAAAACCTGGAATATGGTTCCTACGCGCCTGGCGCGCCGAATGTTTTTATCAATGACCAGAACTTCAAAAAGTTGTGGATGACCGGCCAGCGCTATTATCTGTGCACTTTTGACCGCCAGATTCCGCGATTCGACAGGTTAGTCGGTAAAGCCCATCTCTACACGGTGACCGCCAGCGGCGGTAAGCTACTTCTGACGAACCAGCCCGTTGTAGGGAGCGGAGTCTCCGGGAATCCTCCCACAGGGACAAGGTGGGCCGCGGCATGGATACCGATACCGGGCCACGGAGGGTGATGGGTGTGAGCGCTGTGGAAGAGACCGGAACCCAGCCCCGCCCGTTCACCGCCCAGGAGGCTTCATCGCCCTCACCGGCGCGGCGCGTGCTGCTCGCCTTGGCGCGCCTGGGGATCGGTCTCGGGCTGCTGGCCTATCTGGTTGAATCGCGCGTAATCAATTTGAGCGCGCTTGAACGGCTGGTCACCTTCTGGCCTTTTGCGATTGCCGCCGGAGTCCTCTTTCTCTGCGATATGGGCCTGATGGCGTTGCGGCTCTCGTTGCTCTTCCGGCCGCACGATCTGAAGCTTTCCCTGGGATCGGCCTTCCGCCTGACGTTGGTCGGGCAGTTTTTTACAGCTTTTCTGCCCGGCGGCGCCGGAGGCGACGTGGTGAAGCTCTATTACGCAACCCGGGAAAACCGCGGACGGCGCACCGAAATCGTCACGATCGTGCTCTTCGACCGCGCGGTCGGCCTGTTTTCTCTTCTGCTTCTATCCCTGCTGATTGCGCCGTTTTTCCTGCCCCTCCTCCGATCGAGCTCCATCCTCGGCGGTCTGCTGATCGCCGCGGCGGTGCTGGCGTTTGCCTTGCTGGCGGGCGGCGCGATCGCCGTCTCCGGCTATGCGGGCCGGCACCGGCTCGTGCTGCGGATACTCGAATGGCTGCCAGGCGGGGGCCACGCGCGGCGGATGATGGCAACGCTGCGTGGCTATCGGCGCAGCCCCGCAACTCTGGCCGCCGCGGTGGGCCTTGGCCTGGCGGGAAATCTGACCACGCTCGCTTCGACGATGATGATCGGCCTGGTGATGAATCCAGGCCCGGTCGCCTGGCGAATGAGCTTTCTGATTCCGCTGGGGGATGTCGCGAATTCCATACCGCTGACGCCGGGCGGATTGGGCGTTGGCGAGGCTGCCTTTGGTCTCCTATTCTCGCTCGGGGGGCTGGCGCGAGGAGCCGACATTCTGCTCGGTTGGCGCTTGGTGACGGTGCTGGTGGGCCTGCTGGGACTGCTCTTTTACTTGCAAGGCCTGCGGCGCAGCGTTTCCGGCGCGGAGTCGTCGCAGCTGTAGCCAAGAATTTGACCGTACCGTTGTCCAGGCATCCAAAACCTGAGGATACGGTTTGTGGGAGAAGGCGTAGGCAGTGCCCCGGTCCGCGCGCCAGCGGAAACGCCGGACGAAATAGGCTGTTCCGTTTCCCGCCGGATGTCCGGGCGAGGGGGAGATTGCGCTCCCCAATCCCAAAAAGGAGCTTTTCGCCATGCAACTTGGAATGATCGGAATCGGCAGAATGGGCGCCAGCATGGTTCGCCGCCTGCTGCGCGGCGGGCATCAATGCGTCGTTTTCGACCGCGACAAATCCGTCGTGGACCAGATGGCCAAGGAGGGCGCCGCGGGAGCGGTTTCACTCGATGATTTCATCGGTAAACTCGCCGCTCCGCGCTCGGTTTGGATGATGGTCCCGGCGGCGGTCGTCGATAGCGTCATCGCGGATGTCGCGCCCCGGCTCGAGAAGGGCGACGTGCTGATCGACGGCGGCAATTCCTATTACATCGACGACATTCAACGCGCTCGCGAGCTCGATCCGCGCGGCATTCACTACGTCGATGTCGGCACCAGCGGCGGCGTCTGGGGGCTCGAGCGCGGCTACTGCCAGATGATTGGCGGTCCCGCCGCCGCAGTGGAGCGCTTGTCTCCCGTTTTCAAGACGCTGGCCCCGGGCCGTGGCAGCCTGCCGCGCACCCCGGGCCGGGAGAAAACCGGCGGCACGGCCGAGGAGGGCTATTTGCATTGCGGCCCTTCGGGCGCCGGACATTTTGTGAAAATGGTTCACAACGGAATCGAATACGGCGTCATGGCCGCTTACGCGGAGGGATTGAACGTTCTCCGGCACGCCAACGTGGGTGAGCGGAAGCAGGTTCCCGACGCCGAAACGGCCCCTCTGCGGAATCCCGAGCACTACCGGTACGATCTCGACCTGGCCGACGTCGCCGAGGTCTGGCGCCGCGGAAGCGTCATTGCCTCCTGGCTGCTCGATCTTTCCGCCGCCGCACTCCTCCAATCGCCCAACCTCGAAGACTACGCCGGGCGCGTCTCGGATTCGGGAGAGGGGCGGTGGACCATCCTGGCGGCGATCGAAGAATCGGTTCCCGCCCCCGTATTGACCACCGCGCTGTACGAGCGTTTCAGTTCCCGCGGCGAAGCCGATTTTGCCGATAAGATGCTTTCCGCGATGCGATTCGCCTTTGGCGGACATCTGGAACGCAAGGCGAGTGGCCAATCCTGAGACTTCCGTGAAAACTCATGCATCCGGATGCCGATCGGGAAGCATCGAAACAGGCATGGGCGAGGAGTGGGGGGCTTCGTGCGACCACCCGAATTCGAAACGGGCCGAAGGGAGCTGAAAGCAGCGCCCGAGGCTCGCAAGAATCGCTGGCACGCGCCTCTCCACACAGCTCTCAGGAGAGTCCCGTGAGAAAACTGATCGCACCCTTTATCGCTTGCTTCTGCGCGCTATTTCTGGTCCAAGCTACCGCTCACGCGCAACAGATCGACGTCGCATTCAGCGGCGGTACGCTCACGGCCCCGGCCGCCACCACCAACAACACCACCATCACGGAATCGCTCAGAGGCGGCTTCTATCCGGCCTTCAGCGGCGACGTGCTTTTCTACCACCATCTGGGAGTCGGCGCCGAAGTCGCCTGGCGCGGGAGCCAGAATTACTATCGGCCGGACGCATACTCGACGACCCTGCCCTATCGGCCCGTCCTTTTTGACTTCGACGCGGTCTACGCACCCTCGCTTCCGTTTCACTTGATTCAGCCGCAGCTCCAGGCCGGGATCGGCGTCGAGGATGTCCGCTTTTACTGCGCCTCCTGCGGCAACTACTACCAGACCTATTCCACCGTCAAGCATTTCATGGGTCACTTCGGCGTCGGATTGAAATTCTACGCGTTCGGCAATTTCTTCATTCGTCCGGAAGCCGACGTCTATCTCGTTCACAACAACGTCGAGTTCAGCTCCCTGTATGCCACGCGGGTGGGCATCGCCATCGGCTATACGCTCGGCTCTCACTGATTCGTTCTCCGCCGGCGGGCTGTGGATTGCCGAGGAGCGTTCGCTCAGCCTCGCAGCACGAGCCGTCCGCCACCGGTCGCCAGGATGACCAGGCACATCACGACGAGCATGAGATCGTAGTGCCATCCGTAGCCGTCCTTTCCCCAGAACCCGGTGTGCCAGAGGAAGACTTTCTTCCCGATGGCGCCGAGCATGATCAGGATCAGGCCCAGGGCGGCGATTCGCGTGAGCACGCCGAAAACGATTCCCAGGCTGCCCAGAATCTCCGCCGCGCCCAGGAATATCGTGAAGCCTTTGCTCATCCCGATGTTCCGGCCCCTCGCTTCCGGGTTGCGCAGATCGTTCCAGCCGCTGCTGGCGAAAACGACCCCCGCCATGCCTCGCAGGAGCAACAATGCGAAGTCGGTGAACACGGCCAACTCTCCTTCCCGATCCTGCCGCGAGCCGAATTTCGGCGGCCTCGTGCGGGTGGCGGCTTGTGGCGGCTTTCGGCGCGCTCGCGCGGGATAGCCAATCGCTAGAGGGCGCTATTGGGCGATCAGAAGGTTTTCCGCGAAAGGCCACTCCGCATCGATCCATTGTGCGGTGCAGGCGAAGCCGGTCGCCCGGGCCATGCGGAACGGATCTTCCGCCAAGTATTTGTGGCTGCTTTCCGTCCAGATCGTCTCGCCTTCGCCGATCGTCACCCGCAGGTCGGCCTTTCGGATAAAGACCGTCTGCCGGCTCCGCGCGCGAAGGTGCATTTCGATGCGGCGTTCCTTCTCTTCGTATCGCGCCACGTGCTCGAACGCCTCGAGTTCGAAATCGCCATCCAGTTCGCGATTGATCCGGCCGAGCAGGTTTCGGTTGAAGGCGGCGGTGATGCCGAGCCGGTCGTCGTAGGCCTGGAGCAACTGCCGAATTGGTTTTTCGAGATCGGTTCCCAGCAGGAGGAAGTCGCCCGGTTTCAGAATCCGCCGCATCTTGGCGAGGAATTCGAGCCCGCGAGGCCGGTCGAAATTCCCGATCGTGCTGCCGAGGAAAAGGACCAGAATCCGTTGGCCGTCGCGGCGTTCCCGGGCCACCTGTTCGAGACCATCCAGATACTCGCGTTCGAAGCCGAGGATATGGATGGAATCGATGTCGCTCAATTGCCGCCGGCACATGGCCAGCGCCGCGCGCGAGATTTCAATCGGAAAGTAGGAGGTCGGCTGGCGGCGGCAGAGCGCCTGCAATAGCCAGCGGGTTTTCTTGCCGGTCCCGCTGCCCAGTTCGGCGACCTGCAGCGGCGAGGGGATGCGCTCGACGATTTCGGCGGCGTGCACGCGGAGCAGCCGCTCGTCAGCCCGCGTCACGCCGTATTCGGGCAGCAGGCTGATCGCCTCGAACAGCGCCGACCCGATCGCGTCGTACAAATATTTCGACGGCAGCTCCTTCTGCTCTTTGCGGTGGAGTCCCTTGCGCACGTCCGCGGCGAATCCGGCCGCTTCCTGGCTGACCGCTACCTGCGTTGGCATCCGGTTCACCTCCGTGAAGGGGATTCAGGCCGAAACACAACGAAAGCCCGCGTAAACGTACTGGTAGTGCGGCTGAAACCAGTTGCGGAACGTCTTCCGCAGCATCGACGCGGCGGTGCGCGAGGATCCACCTTTCATCGTGAAATGCTTGCCGTCGAAAAAGTTCGCCGAATAGCCCGGATAGAACGGGAAACTCCGGAATCCGGGAAACGGCGCGAACACGCTGGCCGTCCACTCCCATCCATTTCCCAGCATTCCCGATGCGCCCCATCCACTCTCGCTTTCCGGGTAGGCGTCGACCGGAACCGGGTCCCACCGCCCGAAGTCGAAATTCCCCCGGCGCGCCGAAGGCGGATCGCCGCCCCAGGGAAAGAGCCGTTCGCCCGCTTCCGGCGCTGCGTATGCCGCCCGGTGCCATTGCGCTTCGGTCGGCAACGACTTGCCCGCCCATCTCGCGTAGGCGCTCGCTTCCGCGTGGCTCGCGTATACCGGCCAGTCGAGCGGCAGCGGGAATTCTTCGAACATCCCGCGCCACGACCAGTTTCCGCCAACCCGTGTCCAGAAACTCGGATGGCCGACGCCGCCTTCCTGCTTCCACTTCCAGGCCGGCCCGGACCAGAGCGAGCGATTCTCGTACCCGCCGGCCCCGATGAATTTCAGATACTCCCCGTTCGTCACCATATACCGGTCGATCGAAAACGCCGGCACGGCAACCTGGTGTGCTTCGTACTCGTTGTCCCAGCCGAACGCGCCGCCGGCCCGCGTCAGGCCCAGCGTGGCGATACCGGCGGGAATCTCGATCATCCCGGCTTCCGGACGCGGCGCGGCGGGCGCCCGGCTCGCCGGCGCTTGCGCCTGGCGCAACTTCATTTCCAGCGGGAGCTGATGCAGCATGTAGCAGAGCGTCTCTTCGTGCATGAGCCGGTGCTCGATGGCGACGTTGAGCCGTTGCGCGAGCGAGCCGTTCGTGTCCGCTCCATCGCGAGCCGCCTTCGCCAACCCCGCGTCGAGCGCCTCGCGCACGCCCGCGTTGTAATCGCGCACCAACTCGATCGCGGGCCAGTCGCCCGGCTGATCGCTCGGAAGTCCGCCGCCGACCGGGTCGATGCCAAAGGCAAACAGGCGGTCGAATTCCGGCTGGCTCGATGCGAGGTTCCCGGCCAATTCGTGAAGCAGGTTCCAATCGAAGGCTTCCAGATGCCCGATGTAAAAGACGATCCGGTGGCGCTCGGGTATCGGCCGCTCGTAGAGGCGCTCGGGCTTCACAACGCCGAACAGGGCGTCGGTGCGGAGGCGGGCGTCGGCCAGCCGGTCCAGCAGCTCTCGATACGTCTCAAGGGTTTGCCGCGCGGTTGCCATCTTCACCCTCCCGCCATTTCAGCGGCCTTCGCCGCCGGTCTCGATTGGATGCGACTGGCCGGAGCGCCGATTCCATCCCATCATCACTCTTCGGCGCTGGATGGAAAAGAGGGGATTGAAAATTTCCGGGAAGGTTCGCTCGCCCGCCGTTCATTCTTCCCGCACGCGCAGGACTGCCGCGCCGGAAAAAGCGTCATTTTTCAGCGCATCGAGCGCGCGATTGGCCTCGCCGAGCGGAAACGTCTCGACGCGCGTTTCGATCGGAATTTCCGCCGCGATGCGAAGGAAATCCTCCCCGTCCTTGCGCGTGTTATTGGCGACGCTGCAAATCATGCGCTCGCCGTAAAGCAGATCGTAATCGAAGGAGGGGATCGGGCTCATGTGAATGCCGCCGAGCACCAGGCGGCCGCCCTTGCGCAGGGCCCGCAGCGCCGCGGGGACGATTTCGCCGGCCGGCGCGAAAACGATCGCGGCGTCGAGCTTTTCCGGCGGATCGGCCAGCGTTTCCCCGGCCCACACCGCGCCCAGCTCACGCGCCAGCCGCCGGTGCCGCTCGTCGCGGGTCGAAGCGTAAACCTCCACTTTCCAGTGCCGCGCCACCTGGATCGCTACGTGCGCCGCGGCCCCGAAACCGTAAAAGCCCAGCCGCTCGCCCGGCTGGATTTTCGAAAGCCGCAGCGAGCGAAAGCCGATGATTCCGGCGCAGAGCAGCGGCGCCGCCTGCTCGTTGCGGAAAGCGGCGGGAATCGGATAGACGAAATCCTCCGGCGCCACGATCCGCTCCGCGTACCCGCCGTCGACGCTGTAGCCGGTGAACGAGGGATGGTCGCACAGATTTTCCGCGCCCGAGCGGCAGTAGCGGCAGGTGCCGTCGGTGTGGTGCAGCCACGCAATTCCCACCCGGGCCCCGCGGGCGAAGCGCCGCGCGCCCGCGCCGCTGCCCTCGACGACGCCAACCACCTGATGGCCGGGAATCACTGGCGATTTGCGGGGCGCGAGCTCCCCTTCGACTACGTGAAGGTCCGTCCGGCAGACGCCGCAACAGCTCACTCGCACCAGCACTTCGCCCGCGCCCGGCTCCGGATCGGCGACATCGGTGAATTCGAGCGGATGGGTTTCGATCGGGGCGGGGGAACGAAGCAGGCAGGCCTTCATCGTGCGATCTCTCCTCTTGTGCGGTGGCCGCCCTGCCGGGTCGGTTCCGGCGGGAAGCCCCGGTCGGACCGCTCGATGAGCGATCCGTTGACGGTTTCGTCTATCGGTGCTCCAACTGGCGTGCCCGAAAACGGGAGATGTCGATTGTACCAAGGCGAGGGCTCCGCGTGGATCGATGTATCGGCAGAGGGCGGCCATCGGCGAGGGGGCAGGGAAGCGGCAGGACTCATGCAGTTTTCCCCCCTGCGCTCTGCCTGGGCCTCGTTATAATGAATCAATGTCGAATCGTGCCTACCTCAGCCTTTGGTGCAGCGACTGCGGTGAAGCAGTCATGCTGGACCGGCTCGAGAAGCTGCTCGAGACCGTGCCCGTGTCGGCGAGCCCTCCTGGGTTCGCGGCGCTCACGATTCGCGCCGTAGGTCCGGATGAGGTGCCGCTGATCGAGCGGGATTTGCGCGCCGTCACGATGGGCCCCGCCGAGGTCGTCGAGCTGGCGCGGGAATTTCCGCATGCCGACTGCTCCTACGAAGTGCAAGCGTATTGGGACCTATGGACCTACGACTTGGCCTCGGACCGGTGGCAACTGGGACCGCAACCGCTCGAAATCCTCTGCCTGGGCGAGCAATACGACGACGAGGCGTGGAGGGAGATGGGCCACTTCTGGATTCACGCCGGGTTCGAGCATTTCTTCACCGGCCATGCCGGAATGCTCGGATCGGCCGTCGGCGATATCTTTCCCGAGCACCCGGCCGAATCGGAATTTCTGGGCCGGATGAGCCGGCCCGGCAGCTTGCGCGATTACCGCCAGAAAACCCAGGAAAACATTCGAAAGTTCATCGGCTGGGCCGAGCAAATCGATCGAACCCTCCCGCTCGATCGCTGGCGGCTTTGGTCGGAGGGCGAGGAAAACTTCGAGGCCCGGCTGGAGTCGATTCTGGCCGGGCGGTGAGCGGCCTCGATGAATCGGGATGAGGGTGATGAATATCGGGAAACAGAAAAAATGGGCGGCGCGGATAGCAACTCTCGCATCCTTCGGACTTTTTCTATTTGCGACGGCCTGCAGCCAGGCGCCGGCCGTCCCCACGGCTTCGCGGGCCGCCCAGTCCGGCACGGCGGCCGAGGCGGAATACCGCTCGGCTGCCAGGAGCGTGCTCGGAGACGAGAGTCAGGTGATGCTTTCCGGCGACCTCGCGCATAATCAACACATCCAACTCCTCGTCGTGAATCGGCTGTCCCCGATGCCGGGCAAAGCGGATGGTGGCGTATTGGTCTCACGCGCCGCGATTCTGGAAAAGGAAAGCGAGAATTGGCGCGAAATTTTTCTCGCTGACGACCATTTGAAAAACGAAAAGGGCTTCCTCGAGGGAACACCTTTGGATTCGGTGGGCGTCTGGCGCTTGCAGTACGTTCGGAAAAAAGACGGCCTGACGATGTTCTTCACCCCGCTGCGGCAGGCGGCCGGAGCCGATCCGGCGACAGTCGAAATCCGCTGGAATCCCCGCATGCGGCGCTACCAGGCCTTCGACCGCCAGGCCGGCCATTTTCTGGCGGAAGCCCTCACGCCGGAGGGAATGCCCTCGTTCCTGATGAAACGATGAGCGCCGCCTCCCAAGCCGTTCCCGCACCGCCGGTCGCCAGCCGGCGCCAGGCCTGGCGCAGCCTGTGGAAGCTGGCTCCCTACCTGGCGCGCTACAAAGGCGGTATGGCCGGCGGTATTCTGGCTCTGCTGCTGATGGGCATTGCCGGCGCCCTGCCCCCGCTCTATATCGGCGCGATCATCGATTCTCTCTCCGGACACCGGGAACCCATGGCGCAACTGGGCCGGTTCGGCGAAACATTGATGCACTGGCTGGTCCCCTTCTACGCGGCCTCGGGTCATCGCACGCTGGCGCTTTGCTGCCTCCTGCTGGTGGCGGTGATCGCGATCAAGGGAGTGTTCCTGTTCGCGAGCCGGTGGGTTTTGATCGGGATTTCGCGCGACATCGAATTCGATCTCCGGGCCGACCTGCTCTCGCGCCTGCTGCGGCTCGATCCGGAATTTTATGTGCGCAACCGGACCGGCGAGTTGATGTCGCGCGCGACAAACGACCTCAGTTCCGTGCGCATGGTGGTGGGCCCGGGCTTGATGTACAGCGCCACCACGCTGGTCACGATGATTCTGGCCATCTTCTTGATGGTTCGCCTCTCGCCTACACTGACTCTCTGGGTGCTCCTGCCGGTGCCTGTCGTTGCGGTAGCCGTCCGCTATTTCGGACGCCGGATCCACGGGTTCTACGAGCGGATTCAGGCCATGCTGGCCGTGCTCTCGGCGCGCGTGCAGGAAAACCTCACGGGCGTGCGCGTGCTCCGCGCCTACTGCCAGGAAGCGGCTGAAACCGCCGCGTTCGACGAGCCCAACCGCCTCTACGTGAAGCGGAACATCGAGTTGATTTCCACCTGGGCCCTGTTCATGCCCTCCTTGCAGGTGCTGATCGGAACCACGTTCCTGCTGGTTCTCTGGCAGGGAGGCCGGCTGGTCATGTTCGACCGGATTTCCCTGGGCACCCTGATCGCGTTCTACGCGTATATGGCGCAGCTCGTCTGGCCCATGATCGCCCTGGGGTGGGTGACCAACATCTTCCAGCGCGGCGCGGCGTCGATGGGACGTCTCGATTACATCCTCGGCGCCCAGCCGCGCATTCTCGATCGCGCCCCCGGCGGCGCGCCGGCCGGCCTTCAAGGCGAAATCGAATTTCGTCACCTGAGCTTCCGCTATCCCACGACGCACAACGGCGGCGGCCAGCAAGAGCGCGAGCAAGCGCCCGTGCTCGGAGACATTAACCTCCGCATCGCCGCCGGCAGCGTCACGGCGATCGTCGGCGCAACCGGCAGCGGTAAATCGACGCTGGCCGCTCTGGTCGCCCGGCTCTGGGAAGCGCCGCCGGGCACGCTGCTGATCGACCGCCGGCCGATCGAGGACTGGCCGCTCGATGAACTGCGCCGCTCGATCGGCTTCGTGCCGCAGGAGACCTTCCTTTTCAGCGATACGCTGCGGGAAAACATCTCGCTGGGCGTGCCCGGCGCGCCGCTCGAAGCGGTTGCCGAGGCCGCCGAAGTGGCCGGCCTGGCCGGAGACGTCGCCGACTTCCCCCAGAAATACGACACCATCGTCGGCGAGCGCGGGATCACGCTTTCCGGAGGGCAGAAGCAGCGCACGGCGCTGGCGCGGGCGGTGGCTCGCGATCCGAAGATCCTGATTCTGGACGACGCCTTTGCCAGCGTGGATAGCGACACCGAGGAGCGGATTCTGGCCCGGCTCGAGCGGGTGATGCGCCGCCGCACGACCCTGATCATTTCCCACCGCGTCTCGACCGTGCGCCGCGCCGACCGCATCGTCGTGCTCGATCGCGGCCGCATCGTCGAAGAGGGCACGCACGACGAGCTGATTGCGAGCGGCGGCCATTACGCCGAACTCTATCGCCGGCAACTGCTCGAGGAAGAGCTGGAACGGGTATGAGCGGGCATGAAGAGGAAAAACTCGGAAGAATCTACGACACTCGTCTGGCGAGACGGCTGCTGACTTATCTGGGCCCGTACCGGAACCGCGTCATCATCGCCCTGGCGCTCAGCCTCGTCGTCGCCGTCCTGGAAGCCGCCGGTCCGTATTTGTTCCACGCCGGCATCGACTGGGCCATCGATCCGGTGGTCCACCACAAGCTCGCCCTGGCGGCCGGCATCGGCCTGCTCGGGTGGATCGCGCTGGCCTACCTGGCCACGTTGGTGCTCAGTCTCGGCGTCCTCTACGGCCAAGTGATCCTCATGCAGACGGTTGGCCAGAAGGCGATGTACGACCTTCGCCGGGATATCTTCGTTCATCTGCAGGACCTGCCGTTCTCCTTCTACGACCGGACGCCGGTCGGCCGCCTGATTACTCGCGCCACGACCGACGTCGACGCCCTCAACGACCTGTTTGCTTCCGGCGTCGTCGCCATGCTGAACGACGCGTTCGTGCTGCTCGGCTTCGTTGGAGTCATGCTCTGGCTCAACTGGCGGCTCGCCCTGCTGACCTTCGCCGTGCTGCCGCTGATTTTTGGCGTTACCTGGGTCTTTCGGAGTTCGGTCCGCGAGGCCAACCGCGGCATTCGCGTCGCCATCGCCCGCATCAACGCCTTCCTCCAGGAACACATCAGCGGCATGAGCGTCATTCAGCTCTTCAATCGCGAGCGCAAGTCGCGAGAGCAGTTCGAGGAGCACAATCGCGCCTATTTGGACGCCTACAAGCAGGCCATCAAGGCCTTCGCGCTCTTCTACCCAACCGTCGAATTCCTCGCCTACATCGCGATCGCTCTGGTTTTCTGGTCTGGCGGCGGCCAAGTGCTGACCGGCGCCGTCGAAGTGGGCGTGCTGGTGGCCTTCATGCAGTACGCCCAGCGCTTCTTCCGCCCCATTCAGGACCTGAGCGAGAAATTCAACATTCTCCAGACCGCCATGGCCAGTTCCGAGCGCATCTTCCATCTGCTCGACGAGCCCGCGCCGTCGCTGGCTCCGGCCGTTCCGCAGCGGCTCGAACGGCTGCGCGGCGAGATCGAATTCCGCAACGTCTGGTTCTCCTATCGCCACGCGGACCAACCGGCCGAGGAGGATTGGGTGCTGCGCGACGTCTCCTTCCGCATCCATCCGGGCGAGATGATCGCCGTCGTGGGACACACCGGCGCCGGCAAAACCACGATGATCCAGCTCCTGCTGCGCTTCTACGAAATCCAGCGCGGGCAGATTCTTCTCGACGGCACCGACATCCGCGATATGGATCCGCTCGATTTGCGCCGCCACTTCGGCGTCGTGCTCCAGGACCCGTTTCTTTTCACCGGCACCATCGAATCCAACGTGCGCCTGGGCACCGAGGGCATCGACGCCGGCCGCGTCGAATGGGCGCTGCGCGAAGTGGGGCTGGGCCGCTGGATCGACGGGCTGCCCGAGGGCATTCGCACGCCGGTCAGCGAGCGCGGGGCCACCTTCTCGGTCGGCCAGCGGCAGCTCGTCAGCTTCGCCCGCGCCCTGGCGCACCGGCCGGAAATCCTGATTCTCGATGAAGCCACCTCCAGCGTGGACACGCGGACCGAACTCCTGATTCGGGAGGCTCTCGAGCGCATGTTCAGCGGCCGCACCTCGATCGTCATCGCGCACCGTTTGAGCACGGTCCAGCGCGCCAGCCGCATCCTCGTCATGCACAAGAGCCGCTTGCGGGAACAGGGAACCCACCGCGAACTGCTCGCCCTGGGCGGAATCTACAGCCGGCTGTATCAGCTCCAATATCACGACCAGGAACTCAAAACCGTTCCCGCCGGTCCCGATCTGGGCGAACCGCTCACCGCCAGTGACTGAGCTTTTCCGTCTCGCGGAGTTGCGGGGATCGTGACCGCCCCCGGCATCCTCATCTCCGCCGGCGATCCTTCCGGCGCCATGCACGCCGCCCGCCTGGCCCGTGCCCTGACCGATCGCACCGGCGCGCGGATGTTTGGCCTGGGAACCGGGGCGATGAGCCAGGCCGGCGTGGAACTGGTCGGCGATGCCTCGCAAATCGCCGTGATCGGCTTGAGCGAGGCGCTCGAACTGCTTCCCCGTGCCTGGCGTTTGCTCAATCGGCTCGAGGCGGAAGCGGCCCGCCGCCGCCCGCGCCTGGCGATTCTGGTCGATTCCCCCGATTTCAACCTGCGTCTGGGCGCGCGTCTGAAGCGTCTGGGCATCCCGATCGTTTACTTCATCAGCCCCCAGGTCTGGGCTTGGCGCTCCGGCCGGGTCGGGCGGATTCGCCAGCTCGTCGAGCGAATGCTCGTCATTTTTCCCTTCGAGGAAAAGTTTTACCGGGAAGCGGGAGTGGCGGCGGAATTCATTGGGCACCCCCTGTGCGATGTCGTCAAACCGGATGCGCCCGCGGGTGAGTTCCGCCGGCGCTGGTCGCTCGACCCTCAGCAACCGATTTTGGCGCTGCTGCCCGGCAGCCGGCCGAAGGAGCTCGCGCACAATCTGCCCGTCATGACCCGTGCCGAGCGCTTGCTGGCCGCGGCCGGCGTGCCTTGCCAGCCGGTTCTTGCCGCCGCGCCGGGTCTGGCCGCGGGCGATTTCCGGTCCTATCTTGGGCCGGCGCCAAGCATCCGCGTGGTCGAGGACGCCACCTACAACGCACTAGCCGCAGCCGAGTGCGCCATCGTTTCGAGCGGAACGGCTACCGTGGAGGCGGCCCTTCTCGGCGCGCCAATGGTTGTGGTCTATCGCGTGTCGCCCGTTTCGGCGTTTCTGCTGCGCCGTCTCGTGCACACGCCGTTTTTCAGCATGGTCAATTTACTGCTCGAACGGTGCGCGGTTCCCGAGCTGATCCAACAGGACTTCACGCCCGAACGCGTGGCCCAGGAGACGCGCCGGCTGCTCGAGCGGCCCGAGGAACGCGAGCGCATGAAATGCGCGCTGGCCGAGGTTCGATCCCGGTTGGCCAGCCCGAGCCCGCTGGGCGCCATTGGCCGGGCGGCGGAAATCATCTCCAGCCTGCTTTAGCTACGGCTAGCTCCATTTTCTTGCGTTCAGGGCTCCTGGCCGTCCCAAAGCGCCCCAAACCACAGGCAACGCCCAAGGTGTAAACTGATATCCTAACCGCAGGGCAAGGGAAACACGTTGATTCAAGCGAGGGGAAGACAACCGGCGCTACGAGGTTTGTTGCTGCTGGCGGCGCTCGTGTGGGCCGGCCAAGCCGCGGCCCAACAGCCGCCGGCGAAGCCCGCTTTTCACGCTTCTCATTACGAGGTCGATGCGACGCTCAGCCCCGGCAACCAGACGCTCACGGCGAAGGTGCAAGCCGAATTCGTCGCCGACGAGGCTTCGAGCAACCTCCAGGTCGAGTTGAACCCCAATCTGAAAATCGCCTCCATCCAGTTGAGCGGGCAGCCGGTACAGTTCTCGCGGGTTTCCGGCCAGGCGCTCGATGTCGCGATTACTCTTCCCAATACAGTGTCCGCGGGGCAAAGCGTAACCCTGAGCTTCGCCTATTCCGGCCCGCTCGCGGGCGACCAGAACAGTCCCTCGCCAGGCGTGCAACTGGCCTACATCGGCAAGAAAAGCGCCTATCTGCTCCTCGCTTCCAGGTGGTTTCCGCTCGTCAGTTACGTTGGCCAGCGGTATACGGCCGTGTTTCATCTAACGGTTCCCGGGGATTTCGCCATCGTCGGCGGCGGCGCGAGCGGAGCGCCGGATACCGTCAGCCCGCCGCAGAACCCCGCGGCAGCCGATTCCCACTCCGCTCAGGGGCAAGGCGCGGCCCCAGGCCAAGCCGAAGGGGGGCAAGACGAAGCCCAGGGGCAGTGGCTGCGTTACACGTTCACCTCCGACCGGCCGGGTCCGGTGGGAACGTTCGTCGCGGGCGCATTGGAATTGACCCCCGCGAGCGACGGTGGGATGCCCATATCCGTCTACACGCTGCCGGCCGACAAGGCGACGGCTTCGGCCTACGCCGACGAGCTTTCGCAAATTGTGGCCTTTTATTCCAGCCAGTTCGGGTCTCTGCCCGAGCATTCCTTCACGCTCGCGCAACTGCCCGCGGTCGCGCCCATGGAGGGCGTATCGGCGCCCGGGCTTCTTTTGGTGAATCAGCGGCAGTGGGCCAGTCAGCCCAACGTGCAGTTGCTGGCCCGCCTGGTGGCCCACCAGTGGTGGAACGATCTGGTGCTGCCCGCCGCCTCCTCCGACGTATGGCTTTCCGACGGCCTGTCGCAATACTCGGCGGTTCTTTACCAGGAGCACGCGCATGGCGATGCGGGGCTGCGCCAGGCGGTGGAAGATTGCGCCGTGGGGGCGCTGATGGACAACTCGGCCGCCTCGATTGCCGAGGCTTGGCAGCTCGAGCCCTATACGACCGCGTATCAGTCGGTGGTCCGCGACAAGGGCGCCATGGTCTTTCACATGCTTCGCAGCTCGATTGGAGGAAACGCTTTCGGCGAGCTGCTCCGTGAATATCTCCAAAAATATTCCGGTAAAACAGCCACCCTCAACGATTTTGAAACTCTCGCGCAAGCCGCGATCGATTCCCTGCCGGCGCCTGCGGGAGAAGACGCCTTGCCGGTGCCCCGTCTGAACGCCACTGCCTTCTTTTCCCAATGGCTGAACTCGACCGGCATACCCGATTTCCACCTGGAATATACCGTCTACCGCACGCAGAAGGGATTCAGGGTGGTCGGCAAAATCATGCAAAATCTCACCACCCTGAACATGCCGATCCAGGTGCGCGTCGAAACCGAAGGCAATCCCGTAACGAAGACCGTCCAGGTGGTTGGCGACACCACCGAATTCGCCGTCGATACCTTCGGCGCGCCCAAGCCCAACGGCATCCTGCTCGACCCGAGCAACAACGTGCTCAAGGACACGCCGGATTTGCGGGTCCGGGCCTTGATCGCTCACGGCGTGGCGCTGGCCCAGCAGGGCCAGTTCTTCCAGGCGATCCAGCAGTATCAACGCGCGCTCGACATCCAGCGGCAGAACGGCTTGGCGCTGTTCCGCATGGGCGAGGCGTTCTTTTACGAAAAGAACTATCAGGCCGCCGCCAACTCCTTCCGCGACGCTCTCGACGGTCAAATCCAGCCGAGCTTCAAATGGATCGAAGTCTGGGCCCACATCTATCTGGGGAAGATTTACGATCTGATCGGCCAGCGCGAGCGGGCGGTGAATGAATATCAGAAAGCGCTCGATACGAAGGACGATACCTCCGGCGCGCTCGAGCAGGCTCGCGAATACATGAAGAAGCCTTACGGCGCCCAGCCCGCCGCGCCGCCAGCCGCCGTTTCCCCGGGAAAAGCCCCGGGAAAAGGAACCGGGGAAAAGGGATGAAAGCGTGTTATACTCGTACCGCGTTGGATATCGCGGTTGTTTGGTGTGGTTTGTTTGGTTTCGTAGCTGATTTTAGTACGCCCACCTTTGTTCCCCTCCGCATGTCTTCGCCGTAACTCGAACTCAGACTGGCTGTGCTAGTTGCCGTGCTCGCCCGGAAGCCCGTGTGCGCGCTGCGATCGCTTCCGCCAGCGACAAGGAAAAAAAGATAAGAATGCAAACGTTTTCAGAACTTCCGATTTCCACATATGTAAAGCAACGCCTCGCCTCGGCCGGCTTTTCCATACCCACGCCCGTCCAGGCTGCCGCGATTCCCCATGCCCTCGAAGGCAAGGATCTGCTCGCCACCGCGCAAACCGGCACCGGCAAGACGCTCGCCTTCCTCATCCCGATCGTCGAGCATCTGCTTCGCGACCATGCGAAAGGGATTGCCGCGCTGATCCTGCTCCCCACGCGCGAACTGGCGATGCAGGTTGCCGCCCAGTACGACGCATTGCGCGACAAACAGCTCGCCCCCGCGGCCCTGGCCGTCGGCGGCATGCCCGAAGCGAAACAGATCGCTGCCCTGCGCGGCGGCGCCCGCCTGGTGGTCGCCACTCCCGGCCGGCTCGAGGATTTTCTCTCTCGCCGCCTGGTCCAGTTCCGCGATTTGAAAATTCTGGTCCTCGACGAGGCCGATCGCATGCTCGACATGGGATTCCAACCCTCGATTCGCCGCATCGTGGCGGCTCTGCCCCGCGACCGGCAAACGCTCTGCTTCTCGGCCACGATCGAAGCCTCCGTGGCGCCGATCGTGAACGGCTACCTGCGCCGTCCGGTGCGATTGGCGCTGGGTTCGACGCTCAAACCTGCCGAAAATGTCCGCGTCCAGGCCTACGAAGTCGCCCGCACGCGCAAGCAGGATCTGCTCGAGTCCCTGCTGGCCAAGGAATCCGGCCGGTGCCTGGTCTTCGCGCGTACCCGGCGCGGCGCCGAGCGCCTGGCGAAAAACCTGAATGGCTTGGGGTTTGCCGCCGCTAGAATCCACGGCGACCGCTCGCAGTCCCAGCGCACTTCCGCGCTTTCGGGCTTCCAGAGCGGACGCTACCGGGTCCTGATCGCCACCGACGTGGCTTCGCGCGGCATCCACGTCGAAAACATCACCCATGTCATCAACTACGATCTGCCCGAGGTCGCCGAGAATTTCATCCATCGCGTAGGGCGCACGGGCCGCGCCGGCCGCAGCGGCGTGGCATCCACGCTCTTCGCCGCCGACGAGCGAGGCGAGCTGATGCAGCTCGAGCGGACGCTCGGTCTGCGGATGGAACGCCTGCCCGTCGAAGAGCTCCTACTTCAAAAACGTTCGCGGGCGCAATCGGTTCCCAACCGCCGGGAGGTCCCCGGTAATTCCCAGTTGATCCCGCTCCCTGGCGAGTTTCTCCAGGTTCAGATGGGCAACTGACCCGTTCGCCTGCCTTCGTGCAGGCAGCGATTTGAAAATCGTCCGCCAGCCTGACCGGCTCGCGGACGCTTTTTCGCATTCCCGGCCGTCAAGGCCGGGGCGCGCGTGCGTCTTCGCGCTTCGGATTCGTGGAATTGGCGGGGGACCCGGCAAAATCGCCGCTGGTGGAAGGAACCCGAGCGGTCAGCCGGCGAGCTCTTTTTTCATTTTCGCCCAAACCGCCTCGAAAACCTCGTAGGTCGGGCGATCGTACAGAACGAAATAGACGGTCTCGGGCGCTCCCGGTTGGCGAAGACCCTCGGCTGCCTCGCCGAGCATGATTTCGGCGCACTGGCGGGGAGGGAATCCGCCGATGCCGGCGCCGATGGCGGGAAACGCGATGGTCTTCACTCCCTTTTGCCGGGCCAGCCTGAGCGAATGCGCCGTCGAACCCCGCAGCGTGGCCGCCGTCGTCGACCCGCCCAGTTCCATGCTGGCGGCGTGAATCACCCACCGGGCTTTCAGCCGGCCGCCGCCCGTGATGGCGGCCGTTCCGAGGGGAATCGTTCCAATGCGGGCGCATTCCTGCTGGATTTCGTCTCCGCCCTTGCGGCGAATCGCTCCGGCCACACCCGCCCCAAGCAACAGATCGTTGTTCGCGGCATTGACGATGGCGTCGATGGCCATCTCGGTGATGTCGCCCTGGACGAGCTGGATTTTGTCCGTGGCGCCCATGATGGAAGATTCTACCGGAACAGCGCCCTCCGGCGTCAGCATTCCGGCTTTTGATTCCCACCGCCGGCCACGGCGTCGGGACTGCTGGGGGCGATTCGCGGGGATTCGCTGAGCGTCACCACCTCCATGCCCATTCGCCGGCCAACTTCCAGGCAGGCTTTGAGCGTATCCTCCGATGTTTCCGGGGCACAGACCAGTTCGAGCCGCCTGGTATCCATCGGCGGCTCGAGGAATCGCATCCCGATGCATAGCTCGGGCCGCTGGGTGATTCCCGCCATTTCCGCGATCGGCAGCGAGCGGCTGGTTGTCGCCAGGACCGTTCCCGCCCGGGCGAACTTGTCGAGCATGCCGAACAGCTCGGTCTTCAGTTCCATTTCTTCCGGCCCGGTCTCGATCACCAGATCGGCGTCGGCGGCCTCTTCCACGCGGCCGCCGGTGCGCACGCGCCCGAACGCTTGCCGAGCCTCTTCGGAGGAGATTCGGCCCCGCGCGACGCCCTCATCGATCGCCCTCCGCAACCAGTCCATGGCTTGGCCCAGCACCTGCGAGCGGATGTCCTCGATCGTGGTCTCGAACCCGCCCACGGCCGAGACGTAGGCGATGCCGCGACCCATGATCCCCGCGCCAATCACCGCAATCCGGTTTATCGTCATAAAGGTTATTTTTTCCCTGGATTCAATGGATGCCGGGCGTGAATCGGGCGGACCGGAACGTTGATGAACCGGACCGCCTTCGGTTTCCCGCCCCGTTCCACCGGCCCCGCTCAGTCCGATTCCCGGCCGGAAGGCCGCAGCACCTGTTCGAGTTGGGCGGACTTTTCCGTTTTCTCATCCCGATATTTCACAATGACAGGCGTGTACACGGAAATTCCCCACTGGCGCCCCTGAGCGGTTTCGATGGCCCGCGATCCGGGCACCACGACGGCTCCCGCGGGTATGCGCAACGGGCGCTCGCCTTGGCGCCGGTAGATTTCGCCCCTCACCAGATCGTATACGGGCGTGCCGCCGGTGAGAATGGTTCCGGACGCCAGCACCGCGCCCCGCGAGACGATCGCGCCTTCGTATACGCCGCAATTCCCGCCCACCAGCGCGTCGTCCTCGACGATCACCGGCAGGCCGCCCACCGGCTCGAGCACGCCGCCGATCTGAGCCGCCGCGCTCAAATGCACCCGCTTGCCGATCTGCGCGCACGAGCCGACCAGGGCGTGAGAATCGATCAAGCTTTCCTCGTCCACGTAGGCGCCGATATTGACGAAGGACGGCGGCATCACGATGACCCCGCGGCCAATGAAGCAGCCGTCGCGCAAGGAACTGCCTCCCGGCACCAGGCGGACGCCCTGGGGCGGCTTGCGCAGCGGCAGCGTGTGTTTATCGGAAAAGCGGAGCGCGCCCGCTTCGCTTTCCGCGATTCTCCCGATGCGGAATGCCAGTAAAATCCCCTTCTTCACCCAGGCATTCACTCTCCATTCGCCGTTGCCGGCCGGCTGGGCGGCCCGGGCGGTTCCCTGGTCGAGGGCTTGCCGCAGTTCGTCGACGGCCTGGAAGTGATCGTCGCCGGGCGGCTCCTCGGGCCGCTCGAACAACCGCTCGATCCGTTCCGCCAACGTCTTCATCTAGCCACGCTCGCCGAAGTCACCCCGGTCAACAGCCCCTGCGCCTTGAGCACCTGTTCGAGCCGGGCGCGGTTTTCGGGCCGCAGCGGCACCATCGGCAGCCGGCAAGTTTCCTCGATGAGGCCCATCATCGCCAGGGCCGTTTTCACCGGGACCGGATTCGTTTCGTAGAAATTGGCGCGGAGAAGCGGCAGCAGCTCGAAATGCAGCTTACGCGCCTGCTCGTATTGGCCCTCGCGCATGAGCCGCGCGAGCCGGGAAATCCTGTCGGGAACCGCGTTCGAGGCGACCGAGATGATCCCCACCGCTCCGAGAGCCATCAGCGTAAAAGTCCCGGAGTCGTCGCCGGAGAGAACGCGAAAGCCCTCCGGGACCGTTCGCAGCAACTCCATCTGCTGTTCGAGGTTTCCGGAAGCTTCCTTGATCCCCACGATGTTCGCGAGCGCCGCCAGGCGCACGACGGTAGCCGGCTCCAGGTTCGATCCCGTCCGGCTGGGAACGTTGTAAAGGATCATGGGAATGTCCACGGCTTCCGCCACGGCGCGGAAGTGCTGATACAAACCCTCCTGCGTCGGACGGTTGTAATAGGGCGTCACGGAAAGGATCGCGTCGACGCCCACTTCCTTCATCTGCCGGGCGAGCTCGATCACGTGCCGCGTGTTGTTTCCACCCGCTCCCGCCACCACGGGCACGCGCCCGCCGGCCTCCTCCACCACTTGCCGGACCACGGCCACGTGTTCGTCGCGCTCGAGCGCCGGCGTTTCTCCCGTCGTGCCGCAAGGCACCAGAAAATCCACGCCTCCCTGCAACTGGAAACGCACCAGACGGCTGAGCGCCTCCCGGTCCAAGGACTCGTCCCGGCGAAATGGAGTCACCAGGGCCGTTCCACAACCTGCTATTTCTCGCGTCATGTTCTTGCCTCCAAATCCAGAATTTCGGAAAAATGTCGTAATCCCTTTTGCCCTCTCACCCAGCGGGCCGCCACCAGCGCACCTTCGGCAAATGCCTGCCGGGACCGGGCCGCGTGGCGCACGATCAGCGTCTCGCCTTCCGCGTCGAAACCCAGCTCGTGCGTCCCCGGGATATGGCCGGCGCGCACGCTCTGAATAGCGGGCATCCGGCCGGCCAGGGCCGGTTCGATTTGCCGCGCCAGCTCCATCGCGGTTCCGGAAGGCGCGTCGCGCTTGAACCGGTGGTGTGTTTCCACGATGAACGGTTCGTACTGCGGCCATCGCGAGAAAAGTTTCGACGCCTCGCGAGCCAGCCGGTAGAAGAGTTGCACGCCGAGCGAGAAATTGGCTCCGTAGACGAGTCCCGTGCCGCTTTCGGCCACGATCGCTCGCGCCTCTTCCAGATGGCCGTACCAGCCCGTCGTTCCGACCACCATCGGCTTGGCCGCTCCGGCCACGCGCCGGATGTTTTCGAGCACCGCTTCGGCCTCGGTGAACTCCACGACGACGTCGATATCTTTCATGGCCGCCATGGTCAGCCCCGCGCCGCCCGCGTTGGTTTCCACCGTCAGAGCCTGCGCAACGACGAAGCCCCGCGCCGGCGCCAATTGCTCGATGGCGCTCCCCATGCGTCCATGGCCCAGCAACAGGAGCCGGACCGGAGCGACTTGCCCGCCGCTATCGTTCACTGGGAACCTCCTTCGGTTCGCGCGCGCAATTTCAACTCGCGAACCAAGCCTCGATACAATTTGACCGCTTGCACCAGTTCCGCCTTGCTCACCCGCTCTTCGGGCGTGTGAGCCACCTGAATCGACCCCGGCCCGATCAGCAAGGGCTGCCCCCACCGGCCCAGATTCCCCACGTCGCTCACGAAGGAAACAGTCGACGTTTCGAACCCCTCCACGGTTTGCAGCCGCGTAGCGGCGGCGAAGCGCTCGAATTCGTATTCCACGCGGCCATCCAGCAGCGCCCCGATCCTCGCCATCAGAGCCGAGCAATCGTCCACGGTGCGGAAGAGCATCATCGCCTCGGCGCTTTCGGGAACCACGTTGGGCGCAACACCTCCGGAAATCGTTCCGATATTCATGGTGGCCGGCCCGAGTTCGGGGTCGCTGGGCAAGGGCATCGCTCGCAGGCTGTTCAGCGCATCCAATAGTTTTTCGATGGCCGATTCTCCCAGTTCGGGATATGCGGAATGCGCCGCCCGGCCGCGCGCGCGAACGCGCAATTGCAAGACGCCCTTGGTCGCCGTCACCAGCCGGTTGTCGGTGGGCTCGCCCACGATGAGGTAACGCGAGCCCCGGGGACACTCGTTGGCAGCCCGTGCGCCGTCGCTCTGGCTTTCTTCGCCGACGACGAAGAGCAGACCAAGGTCGCCGACGCCCTCCCGCGCCAGTTGCTCGGCGGCGATCATCTGGCAGGCGAGAATGCCCTTGGCGTCGCAAGCCCCGCGGCCGCGAATCCAATTGGCGTCCTCGCTCGAGGGGAAATACGGCCTCACGGTATCTATATGCGTGCTCAAGACGACTTCGGGGGTGCCGAGCGTCGCGATAATGTTTGCGCGGCCCGGCGAGACTTCCTGCGTTTCCACGACAAAGCCCGCAGCGCGCAGCCGCGATTCCAGGAACGCGCTACAGGCCGTTTCCGAGCCGGTCACCGAATTGATATCGACCAAACGCCGTACCAGTTCGAAAAGTTCTTGCACGTTGCCCTTTCCCCGGCCTTTGCCGGGAAACTGCGCGAATCAGGGGGATCATCTTTCCGGCCAGGCCGGAATGGCCTCCCAGGATTCATTCGGATACAAGTTGTGTGCGGGGAAAACCTATCGTATTGGCGGCAAGGCCGCCTTCAGGAGGGACTTTCGAAGGCTGGGCAATACTTTCATGTTTCGTCCGGCGCAGCCGTAAAGCGCACGCGCCGTTCCGCTGATCTTTATATCCCTTGTCCGGGGAATTGTCAATTGCTTCGGCTCTCTGGAATGGGAAGGGGAGGGTTCTTGACTCCCCTATGCCACTGTGATACCACCGAACGCAAAATCTACCGCCTCGCGGGAGTACACTCGCCAGCGATGCTTTTGCCGAAACGGAGGGTTATCTCTTCCCTTTGGGTATCGCGCCAGACGATCTGGCTTCGCCAGCCGCCCAGGCGCGGCGTCCACTGCGCGAGATCGAGGTTTCCGATGTCGCCGGCAAGCCGGGCGTCTGCCGGGCGGAGGCGTTTCCGCCCTCTCACGATCCAGTCGACGACCTGACCGTTTCCTTGCGCGCGGCTGGTTTCGGAGCTTCCAGCGCCAGCCGAGTAGGACGGCCGGACTTCCATCGGCCGGATTCGGGGGTAGCGGGGTGGACCGGCCTATTCGCTTGGTTTTATTTCAAACGTAGAGCGAAAAGAGGAGAAAAGGAGAGACCAGATGGCGGTAAACGCATACTTGATCATTGAAGGCGTACCGGGGCAAAGCACGAGCAGGCAAAATGCCATCGACATTTTTTCCTTCGGTTTCGGTGCGTCAATGCCGGTTGACGTCCAACATGCCGAGGCGCAGATCACGGCCGGACGTGCCAGCTTTTCCGCCGTCACGATCTCGAAGTCCGTCGATAAGACATCGCCACTGCTTTTCCAGCACTGCACCAGCGGAGATTTCCTGAAAAAAGTGGAGATCGTCTTCGACAAGGCGATGGGGGACAAGCAAGAAGACTATTTCAAGATCCAGATGGAAGATGCCCTGATCACCAACATCTCCCTCGGGGGAGGAGGCGAGAATCTCCAGGAATCGCTTTCGTTCGCGTTCAAGAAGATCAAGGTCAGCTACAATCCCGAAAAGGATGGAAAGCTGCAAGGGTTCATCGAAAAGGGTTTCGACGTGCAAACGTTGAAAGCCTGGTAGCCTCTCCGGCATCCGCCATGGCGCATGCCGGAAAGGCGAGGCGGCTATTCCAAGCCCTCACCGCTCGCGGAATTTCAACCGGGCAGAAGCGCGAACAGGCGAATTTCGGTACAATATCTAAAGTTTCGTGCGACAATCCCGCTCGAGCGGAGACGGCTGGTAAAAGCCGCGAAGCAAGCAACCCTCTTTCTTCATCGAACGATGACCACATACATGAAATCGGTATGCCGGGGACTCTGCACTCTACTGGCGGCATTCTCGATTTTGTGCCTGCCGCTGCCGGGCGCGGGGGCAACCGCTTCACGAAAGACCGGAGCTGCTTCGGCTCCGGTGTACGAGCTGCGGCTTTTCGAGACGAACCGGGATAAATCGATCACTGTCGTGTACCGGAGGGGCAATACGTACATTCCTTCCTCCGTCGACCGGCTCGATTATTTTCTTCGCGACCATCTCAACGGCAAGGTCTATTCGATGAATCCCCGGCTTTTCGACCTGCTCCGCGCGCTGGAGGTCAAGGTGGGCCGGCCGAACGCCGTGATCGACGTGATTTGCGGCTACCGTTCGCCTTCGACCAATTCGTATCTGCGCCACCATACCGAGGGAGTCGCCAAACACAGTCTGCACATGCTCGGCGAGGCGATCGATATACGCATTCCCGGCGTTCCGCTGTGGAAATTGCGGCAGGCTGCTCTGGCGCTGCACCGCGGCGGGGTCGGCTACTACCCGGAATCGGATTTCCTTCACGTGGACATCGGCCGCGTGCGGCAGTGGGAGCTGAAGTAATTCAGTAACGCGTGCCGCTTCCCGCCGCCTGGGAATAGGGCCGCCCGGAAGCAATCGCCCTTTCGAGCTTGGCATCGAGTCCGTAGATGTCCCGGAAGAAACGGACTTCCCCGTTTTCCGCCACGACCGCCGTCCGATAAACGATCAGAATGGGGATGGGTTTGGCCAGGTTCACGGCGAGTGTCCGGTCCCCGTTCATCGCCTGGCGAATCCGGTCCGGCGTCCATCCGGGATTGTCTCGCAATACCCATGCCGCCAGGGCGACAGGATCTTCCACGCGAATACAGCCGTGGCTGAAATCCCGCCTCGGCCTGGAAAAAAGCGCGGTGGCCGGCGTTCCATGCAGAAAGACGGTGAACGGGTTGGGCAGATCGAATTTGATTAAACCAAGAGAGTTCCCAGGCCCCGGTTTCTGACGCGCGAAGATCGTTCCCGAGGCCAGGTCTTCCAGAAGTGCGGCATTCACTTTCCCCTCGCTGACTACCCTCCGCCGGCGATCGACGACTTCGTAACCATGCTTTTCGAGGTAGCCGCGATCTTTCTGAATATCGGGAACCAATTCATTTTCCTGAATCGAGATGGGCACGTCCCAGTACGGCCGGAAGATCACCGTCCGCATGGCGCTGGCAAAAACCGGTGTTTGATACTTGCGGGCCTTGCCGACCACCACACTCATCGCCAGTATTTGCCGGCGATCCTTGCCAACCACATGCAGCCGGAATTCGGGAATGTTCACGATGATCCGCGCGCGCCCGGATGCATCCGGCAGCCAGCGCAGCCGTTCGAGCGAAAGTCGAAGTTGCCGGATACGGTGGGCGAGGGGCGTGTTCAGTTCCCGAAACGTCCGCGGCCCGATCCTTCCATCGGAATCGAGTCCATGGCGGCGCTGGAAATGCTTGATCGCGTCGACCAGGGAACCCTGGTAGACGGTTCGAGAAGGCGCGATTTTCGCGTCCGGCGCAAGGTCGCCCAGCAGGCGAAGCCGGTACGCCAATTGCGGCATGGCCCAGTAGGAATCGCCGGGATCGACCGTTTTCCTGGGAACAGGAAGCGGGGGGCCATGATATTCGCGCGCCAGCTTCTGGTACCTGTCGAGCGCCTGGACGCTTCGCCGGTATGCGGGAAGCGGCGGCTCGGCCTCTTCGAGCGCGGCCTCTATATCCGGCCCGTGGATGATCCGCTCGCGGAGAAATTGCGCCAGATCGTACGGGGGGTGCTCGCCGCCGAAACCGGGATGGAAAAGACGGGGATCGACTCGCCCGGAGTGCAGGTCGGAGATGTACCGCATCGAGGAAACGGTGAGCGCAACGTCGAATTGGACCATATCCGCTTGCGCCGGCTGGCCGGCCCGGTCCAGCGCCGCAATCCGGTTCGCCCATCGACGGCCATCGTAGTCGGCTGGCACCAAGCCTTCGGCATCGGCATTTTCGAGAACGCGAATCATCGCCAGAGCCTGCGGCGTAGGTTTCGAATGAAATGTCCACGCGAGGCTGTAGCCGGTGGAGCAATAGAATTCGACCAGCGGGGTTTTGTACGGCGAAAAATCGGGCCGGCGAAGCCCGCCAAGTTTCGCCTCGTCGAGGATCGTTCGCAAGCGAGCTTGGCCGTCCGGCGTGAGCGCCTCGATGGCGTAAGCCGGTTTTGCCGGCTGGGCCGGCTTGGCGGTTTGTCTGGACCGGCTGTTCGTGGCGGCGAACGAGAGCAAAATGACGAGAACCAGCGACGCGCTTGCATGCCGCGGGCATCCCGTCTTTGGGAACTTATTCCGCACTCCCGCGAAAGCCTCCAGGCGGTCTGGCCAACGTTCTCTTCCACGCGGCGACCGCCTTTATTCCTCTTTTCAGTTTCAAGAAGAGCAACGTTAGGGCCACTCTAACGGTTCGGATATACGGGAAGCATTGGCAAAGCGTTCCGGGCTGGGGCCCGGACGCGCTTGCATGCGTTTGAGTTGCGTTAACTGGAGAACGCGCGCCGTTTCAATCGCGTACGCAGTCTAGAGTTGCCGGCACGCCTGCTGCGCCAATTCACGCACATCACGGCCCCACTCGATTCTCGACCGAGGGGCGATGGAAGATATTGAGGGGTCGCCTTCCGCTATGATCCGGCGGCGCCGCTCTTCTTTTCGATGGGAGCTTTTTTCTTCAGAACGGCGATGAATTCGCGCATCCAGGCCGGATGGTCCGGCCATGCGCGCGCCGAGACCATCACCCCGTCGATGACCGCAGCCGAATCGACGAATTCCGCGCCAGCCGCGCGAACGTCGGGTTCGAGAGCCGGGTAAGCGGCGCTTCGCCGTCCCTTCAGAACGCCGGCCGCCGCGAGCGCCAGAGCGGCATGGCAGAGGTGCGCCACCGGTTTCTGATTTTCGAAGAAGTGCCGGATAATTTTTTGGCAATCGGCGTCGTTGCGAATGTATTCGGGAGCCCTGCCGCCGGGAATCACCAGCGCGGCGTAGTCGGCCGGACGCACGTCGGCGAATGCCAGGTCCGCGTTCCAACTGTAGCCGGGCTTTTCGGTGTAGGTGTCGTAGCCGGGCTCGAAATCGTGCACGACGAAGCGCAGTTTTTTCTTGCTCGGCGCGGCGATTTGCACGTCGTAGCCCTCTTCCTGAAGCCGCTGGTAGGGATACATGACCTCGAGCGATTCGGCGGCGTCGCCGGTCAGAATGAGAACCTTGGGATTGGCCATGACTGTTGTAGCAAGGTAAAAATGTCACCCCTAACAGCCGAGTGAAAATGTCACCCCCTCGTTATTTTTTTAGAGGGCCTCGATCTGCAATTTTGTGTCGCCGTGGTAGAC
>DATLSU010000018.1:0-38123 GCA_035533975.1 Patescibacteria group bacterium | reverse complement strand
GCCGGAAGAGATTATTGACAAGGTGTCTCCAACACCAATTCTCTTCGTTCAAGCTGAGAAGGACGAGCTCGAGGCTGATGACGCCGATAGGTTGTATAGTAAGGCTAAGGAACCGAAGAAGCTCTTCACTCTAAAAGGCGGTGTACACTTCGACGTGTATGGGAGGAGGACAAATGAAGCTATGCAACCGGTCCTCGAATGGTTCAAACAGTACCTTCAATGAATCAAATGCAGGATCGATCACAATCTACAAGTTTGACCGTTCAAACATAACGTGTATATAGGACAGAAAGGTCGCCTGCATCGGATCCGCACTCCCGCCAACTATAGAAGTTATCCGCACTCTTGACGCCGTTCGAGCGATTGATTTCGAAGTGGAAGGCCTCACCAAACCACCGCCAATCAGATGAGCATCACCAAAAGCGAATGAGAGTGACCTGCCATATTGCCGCTACGAATTAGCGAAAACGTGCGGCTCAGAGCAATCGTCAGACTGCGTTTGCCCCCGAGGGATCGACACGCCGCTGACGGCCGCTTTTCCGGAAAGTTTCGATGATGCGGAACGGGAAGCGATGACGGGAAAGCTTGCGGGGCGGCAGATGCTCAAGCGTCTCACTACCTCGGCGAGGTCGCCGAAGTGATCCTCTTCCTGGCTGGCAAAAGATCATCGTTCCCGGCCGGAGCCGTTGTGCCGGACGGCGCCGGACCTTCGAGTTGCCGGGCTGTGACTAGAAGCGAAGCTAGCTGACTTAATGGGGAATTGCGTTTTGGAATAGCATGTATGGTTGAGATGGATAGTTGCGCTAGCTTCCGGATGTTATGCCCGGCCGGAAACAATTGCTTTGGTGCTGCCTAACGAATAAACTCGAATGCGTCCGCTACCCCGGGGAAAACGCGCCATGGGCGGCAACCAAAACAAAAACCAGGGAGTCTTTCGATTGTCCCGGCTGCCGGTCAAGGTCCCGATAAATCTTAAGTAGATCATCCATCAGGCGGGCGTCAAGCATACGTGCCAAACGCCGGCAACGGAGGCAATTCGTGCGAGTGGGAATATTTACGGCCCTCCTCAGCAGTTTCTCGCTGGACGAAACGATCCAAAAGGTCAAATCCCTGGGGGTTGATACGGTCGAGCTGGGAACGGGGAATTATCCCAGCGGCCCGCACTGCCCGCTCGACATGCTCGACGATGCGGCCCGCTTGAAAGCATTTCAGGGGAAGATGGCGGACGCCGGGATCACGATCAGCGCCCTGAGTTGTCATGGCAATCCACTTCACCCGGACGCGACGATCCGCCAGGGCTTCATCGACACCAGCCGCAAGACCATTCAGTTGGCCGCCAAGCTGGGCATCCAAACCGTCGTCGATTTCTCGGGCTGTCCGGGCGATGGCGACGGGGCGACCAAGCCCAACTGGGTCACCTGCGCGTGGCCGCCCGAGTACTCCGAGCTGGTCAAATGGCAATGGGATGCCAAAGTGATTCCTTATTGGAAGCAGCATGCCAAGTTTGCCGCCGACCACGGCGTTCGCGTGGCCATCGAGCCGCATCCCGGCTTCGTCGTCTACTCGCCCGAAACCATGCTGCGCCTGCGGGCCGAGGCGGGCCCGGCCGTGGGCTGCAATTTCGATCCCAGCCACATGTTCTGGCAGCATATCGATCCCATCGAGGCGGTGCGCATCTTGGGCAAGGAGAATGCCATTTTCCACGTGCACGCCAAGGACACGCAGATCTTCGAGAGCAACTGCAACCACACCGGCGTGCTCGATACGAAGAGTTACCTCGATGAGATTCATCGCAGCTGGATCTTTCGCACGGTTGGCTACGGGCACGGCGCCCAGTGGTGGGCCGAGTTCATCTCCATGCTGCGGATGGTCGGTTACGACGATGTGCTCAGCATCGAACATGAAGACAGCCTGATGTCGGTCGAGGAAGGCATGAGCAAGGCGTCGGCTTTCCTGAAGGGCCTGATCATCAGCCAGCCGCGGCCGCAGGCCTGGTGGGCCTGATCTTCATCTTCGCGGCGGCGGCCGGGCCGGAGGCGGCATTCGCAAACACCGGCGGATTCGGAGGGCCATACGGCGATGAGAAGAGTGAAGACTGCCATTTTCGGAGCGGGTTTCATGGGACGGGTTCACGCGGAGGCGGCGCGGCGGCTGGGCAATGTCGATATCGTCGCGGTGGCCGGATTGCCACTGGAAAAGGCAAAAGAGTTTGCCGATTCGATCGGGGTCGACCGGGCCACCGACGATTACAAGGAACTGCTCGCCGACCCCGCGATCGAAGTGGTCGAAATCTGCGCACCGAACGATCTGCATTTTCCTATGGCCATGGACGCCTTGCGGGCCGGCAAGCATGTGATCTGCGAGAAGCCGCTCGCCACATCCATCGACGAGGCGAAAAAGATGGTTGCTCTGGCCCAGCGGCGCAACCTTCGCCACTGCACGTTTCACAATATCCGTTTCTACCCCCAGGCGCAGAACATGCGCTGCATCATCGAGGCCGACGAGTTGGGGGATATATGGGTTGTGCAAGGCACCTATTCGCAGGATTGGTTGCTCTACGACACGGACTGGAATTGGCGAATTGAAACGGGGCCTTCGCGCACGTTCGCCGATATCGGGATTCACTGGTGTGACCTGCTCGAACATGTAACCGGACTGAAGCTTTCCTCCGTGTGCGCGAACCTGCGCACCTTCCACAAGTTCCGCAAGAAACCCGCCGAGGCGACCGAGACGTTCGCCGGCGCCGCCGGCCAGCCGGCCGCTTTCGAAACGGTGCCGATCCGGACCGAAGACTTCGCCGGAATGCTTTTCCAGCTCGGCGATACGGCCTCGGGCGTTATGACGGCCAGCCAAGTCTCTGCAGGCCGCAAGAATCAGTTGCGGCTGGAAATCTACGGTTCGAAGAGTTCGGTCGTTTGGGACGCCGCCCATCAGGAAGAACTTTGGGTCGGCCACCGCGACGAGCCGAATCAGGTTCTGGTCAAGTCGGCGTCGCAACTACGAGGCGAAGCGCAGAAATACGCCGACCTGCCGGCCGGCCATAGCGAAGGTTACGACGATACGTTCAAGCAGTTGATGCGCCGCTTCTATCATGCCGTCATCGATGAAAAGGCGCCAATCGAATATCCTACCTTTGAAGACGGTCTGCGCCAGTTGAAGATCGTCGAGGCAGTCCTCAAGAGCTCGAAGCGGCGCGGCTGGGTCGACGTAAGCGCCTAGCTGGCGCCTGGCCGCGTCTGCGCGTCCGATGCCGGCGAAATGGCAGGTACAAAAAAGGGGAATCCCGCCGCATGCGACGGGATTCCCCTTTTTCACTGATACCTTGCGGCCGTGGACCCTGCCCCGGGGCAGGATTCGTACCCCCGCAGTGCCTCGGAGGCCTAGATCCCTCATTCGCTAGAACATGAATTTCACAGCAAACTGAAACGTTCTCGGATTGTAGAAAGCACTGGTTGACGTAAGCTGGCCGAATCCGCCTGCCGTCGTTGCCGGGCTGTTCGTCCCGCCGGTGTAGGCGCTAATGGTGGTGCCCGGCCCGGTCGACGGGAACGCGAAACTGGGCGTATTGGTCAAATTGAACACCTCCGCCCGGAACTGAACTCTCATCGATTCGCGGATCGGAAAACTCTTGAAGAGAGAAAAATCGAACGATTTTCCCGATGGTCCGAAGAGTTGGTTTCGCGACGAGTTTCCCTCTGTTCCAGGAGCCGGCCGAGTAAAATCCGTGGGATCGATCCACGGGATTACGGTCTGACCGGCGACAACGATCGGTGTATGGTTGGCATACCTCGCAGCCACCATGTTGGGACGGCTATATTGGCTCCGCCCGTGCGTAACGCCTTCCGTATTCAGTCCATCCGCAATGTCCATGGGGAGTCCGCTTGCGAACGAGTAAATGGCATTGACTTCCCATCCCTTGATTGCTTGACCAGAGATGCCGGTTAGCGATTTCCCGAATGGGAGCTGGTAATCGGCGGTGATGGCCACGCGATGGCGAACGTCGTAGCTGCTGAATCCGTAGTCGTACCGCGGATTGAACGGATTCACGATGTTGCAGGTGCCGCAGGGCGTTGACCCATCCGTATTGTCCAATGCCTGCCCGTAGGTGTAATTGGCCTGGAACGTCAACCCCTTGGCTGCGCGTCGAGTGAACTCCACGCTCAGCCCATTGTAGTTGCTGGAGCCGTCGCTGGTGAGCAATTGGATGCTGCTTGTCAGCGGGAGATACTGATAGAAGGGCTGACAGGGGCCTGGCAGCGAGACGTTCGTGCATCCCGTTGTGGCAGGCGGCCCCGGCTGATCGGCGTTCTGGAGCAGCCGGGCCAGGTGGCGGCCGTATTCACCCACCCAGCCTACGGAGATCGAGTTCAGGCCAAAGGCTTTCTGAAGGGTCAGGTTGGCCATATACATCAAGCCGTTTTGATAGTTCAACGCCATGCCGTCGGCGATGGAGTTGCTGCCCGATGCCCCGCAGGCGGGAACCAAGCATGTGAGTGAGGGGTCAATCGAGGGCGTTAGCAGCGGAGTGGTGAAAGGAACACTCGGCCGGAAGACGCTATAGCCCCATGGTTGGTTGCGAACATACGCCTGCGACGCGCTGTTGGTCGGGAAATAGGTCGTGCCAAAGCCGCCGCGCAAAACCAGGCTCGGTCCGACGACTGCGGCAAACCCAAGGCGGGGCTGGATCATGTTCCTTTGCGTCTTCACTCCCGTCGTGCGCGGTACGCCTTGCTCCCCGGCCACTTGAACGCGTCCGCTGAGCAGCATGGCCAGATTCGTGGGGTCGAAGTTCGAAATGGCGTTGTGCTTCTCGACGAACGGCGTGTAAATATCGTAGCGAACACCCAGATTTAGGGTCAGCCGTTGGGTCGCTTGCCAATCATCCTGGATGTACTCGCCTTGCTCCCAGGTCTGATAGGAAGGGAAGTTCAGGTTGAGAGACTGTATCGTGACGGCTGGTATCCCGGCCAGCATGGAGGCAAACGAGTTGCCAGTTCCCGTGTTTCCTCCGCTCGTGTTATTGGCGTTGAATTGGAACCACCCTTTGAACAACTGCTGCCCGACTTCAAAGCCGCGGCGAAGCACGTTCGCTCCAAACTTGATGGTGTGCGCTCCGTGCGTCCAACTGAAATTCGCGACGTATTGATAGTCGGTGTCCCAATAGGATGTTGGCAGCGCAAACTGGTCGCCGAGCGAACTATAGCCGTCGGTCTGGTAGGAAAACAGGGCAAGGCCGGTCATGCCAGAGATCCCGGGAACATCGATCCCCGTTGGGCCGCCAAAATCCGTATTCACGTTATGGCCTGCATTGTTGGCGAGGGATTCGCTGCGATAGCGGGAGAAGGAACCGCGGAGTTCGACAAGAAAGTTCGGCCCCACGACGTCGTCCCAACCAATCGTGAGGTTCTGCTGCCTGGCAATATTGGGACCGGGGAAGGTGCCTTGAATTGGAACCGCGCCGTTTCCGTACACGTCATAATTGGTAACCCCCGAGACCTTCACGCCCGGAAAGGCCCCCGGAAACACGGAATTACCATTGTTGATCGTATACCGGGCAAACATGCTCTGGTTTCCCCTGATGTGATAATCGACGCGAGCGTCCGCGTTGTCGAAGGTCTGGGTGACGCTCGGGCTGGAAAGGTATGTGCAATACGGAACCGCGGTCGTCACCGTGCAGCCGGAAACCGTGGGATACAGGGCCGCGTAATTCTGCGAGATGCCGGTAACGGCGCCTGGTTGACTCGATCCTGGCGGCGGCATCAGGTTCGGTATGCCATTGTAATCGTACTGCGTTGTCGTGCCGGGGATGTAGATCGGCGTCGAAATGTCGGAGAAATTCCCCAATTGCTGGACGCCGTTACAGGTGGCGCGGCCGAGTTCACAAAGGGAGGGAATGTTCGTCAAATCCGTTTGCCCTTTGGTGACGCGCAGCCCCTCGTAGTCCATGAAAAAGAATGCCTTGTTCTTGATAATCCGACCGCCGAAGCTGCCGCCAAAGTCGTGCTGGCTGAGCGGCGCTTTCGCCCCCGTGTTGAAATAGTTCTTCCCGTCGAAGACGTCGTTGCGAGCGAATTCAAATGCATCGCCATGGAAATTGTTCGTTCCCGATTCCGTGGTCATGATGACCACGGCGCCGCCGGCCCGGCCTTCCGACGCGGGGTACGAGCTCGTGTCGACCTTCACTTCCCGCAGCGCGTCGATCGAAGGCTTGACGATGACCGTCGCGATCGCTCGCTCGTTGTCGTCCACGCCGTCCAGGATAAAATTGTTCACCGTTTCGGATTGGCCGTGGGCCGAAAAGCTTGATGTCAGCCGCCGGTCGTCGGGGCGCGTGCCGCCCGAAAGCGACGATTGCGGGCCTTCGTTGACGCCTGCAGACAGCTGCACGAGGTTGACGAAGTTGCGGCCGTTCAAGGGGAGATTCTGCGTGGCGGTTGGGGTAATCAGTGTGCCGACGGTACTGCTGGCGGTCTGCAGAACCGGGGCGGTGGCCGCGGAAACAACGACCGATTGCGTCACGGCGCCCACTTCCATCTTCGCATCCACCCGGGCGTGGTCACCCGCCGCCAAAGTGATGTCGGCGGCCTGGAACTGCTTAAACCCTTTCGCTTCGATGGTGACGGAATACGTTCCCACCGACAAAAGGGCAAACGAATAGTTGCCGCCGGTGCTCGTCGTCGTTGTCCGCGCCACATTCGTGCCGGTATTCGTGATCGTTACTTGTGCGTCAGGCACGGCCGCGCCGCTGGGATCGGTTACAACGCCGTACACATCCGCCGAGTTCTGCGCCTTCGCTCCGGACACCGACAGGAGCAGCAGACAGACCAGCATCGCCGCACCCGTGAACGGAGTGCGTACCAAGAAACCCGGGCGGAATACGCCGGTCTTCGTAACTTCGACGACCTTGTGATTACTCATCTCCCCCCTCCAAACGCCCCACTGGGATACGAGCCTGCTCTTCTCCGTGGACATACACATCCACCGGGGTCCTGGCCACGATCGCGGGCGGAACCGGCAAAGTTCCTCGGTAATCGGCCACGATATGCCTGCCCTTGCTCGCCCGAAACCCGCAGGCTGGCGGATGACTACCCCTTTTACGAAACATGGAGTCTATAGCCCTGAAGGAGCCCCGAGGGAAATCGTTTCTTGCGATGACATCTATGTTGCGGGCAAATAGCCGGGGATTCTATGCGCCTGACGCCCCACCAGATAACTTCGTTCATTCCCAAGGGTTTCAAGCCTTCGCTTGACGGCTCAGGCCCATACGGGCTCATTTCCCGCTTTCCATTTCATGCTGCAGCCCATACTGGGAACCTGGTTCGCAGAAACGGGCCTCCCGGCCAGAACCGCGTCCACGGCAGCGCGCAGATCGGCTCCGGTGACCGGAATGCCGTTCGCGACAGAATGGTCGGTCTGCGGGCGGCTGGCGTCGAAGCGGCCTCGATACGCGAGCCGCCGAGCCGCGTCGTAGAGGAAAAAGTCCGGAGTGCACGCGGCCCCGAACGCCTTGGCTATATCTTGAGACTCGTCATATAGATACGGAAACGTGAGCCCGTGCCTGCCAGCAAAATGGCCCATCTCGGCCGGTCCGTCTTCCGGAAATTCCGCGACATCATTCGAGCTGATCGCAACCGAGGCAAGACCCTTTGGCGCGTATTCGGCGGCAAACTTCACGAAACCTTCAATGATGTGCTGCACGAACGGGCAGTGGTTGCAAATAAATGCAACCAAAAGGGCTGGCGAGCCCTGAAAACTCTCGAGCGTAAAGATACGCCCATTCGGATCCGGCAGGGCAAATGCAGGCGCCTGGGTGCCGAGATCCTGCATTAACGATTCGTGTCTCATGATTACCTTCCCGTCGATCAGCGTTGCAGTTGGGCTTCGGGCGGATAAGCAAAGCCTCACTGCCGGCGCGCACCTCCAGGAACAATAGCGCCGGGAAGTACAACGGCATAATTGGTTCTCCCGATAGGCTCTATTGTCCATTTCAATTATTCAAATTGCGGAAAAGCTTCAAAAAAAACTAGTTCTGACCCTAACGCCGTGCTAAAAGCGCGGGTACCAAGAATTATCGTGACGGGAAGAAAACGCCGTCCGGGCGGCAAATGCGTCTGAAGGCGTTTTTCAGTCGCCTGATTGGAAACGAACGAGGCTGAGATGGGGAAGTCCACTGTGGCTACTAACGCTTCGGGTTTGGCCGAGAGCGGCAAGGTCAAGCTTAGCGAGAAAATTGCCTACGGCATCGGCAACTTCGGCGAGCAGATGGTTTTCAATCCCGCCACGACTTTCATGGTGTTTTTCTACACCGATGTCGCCGGTATCGCTCCCGCCACGGTAGGCACTCTGCTTTTCGCCTCCCAGTTCCTCGGCGTCTTGAATCCGGTCATGGGGGCCATTGTCGACCGGACAAACACCCGATTCGGAAAAGCGCGTCCATGGCTGCTGTGGATGGCGGTACCGTTCGGGATCGCCGCCGCCCTGTTGTTCCGATCGCCGGACATCAGTTACGCCGGCAAGGTGATTTTCGCCGTAATTACGTACAACCTGGCGTTCACCTTGTTTTACACACCCGTTGACGTTCCCTACGCGACCATGCTTCCGTTCATGACCACCAACCAGCATGAACGGACCTCGTTAAGCGTGTTCCGCATGTCGTTCGCCTTCGGTGGGGTGCTGCTCACGTTTGTGCTGACGATGCCACTGGTGAAATTCTTCGGCGGAGGCGCGCCAGGCTGGGGCCGCGCCTTCATGTTATTCGGGGCCATAGCGACAGCGTCGCTGCTCTTCTGCTTTGCGGGTACGCGGGAACGTTTTCACGTGACCGGAAGATGGGCTAAGTCTGCGGTCCCTCTGAAGGTCGCCGTCCCGGGGCTTTTCCGCAACAAATACCTGGTGTTGATCGGCGCGCTCCACATGCTCACTTTCCTGGGGCTGGGCCTGTGGGTGGCCAATCTCTACTACCTCCGCTATTTCCTGCACAAGGCCAGTCTCTTTGGGCCGCTGATGGCCGCGCAGACTGTCGCGGAGATGGTCACCATGGTGTTCACTCCCGCCATAACAAGACGGTATGGCAAGCGGAACGCCATCCTCGCCGGCCTCGCAGTGACCATCGCCGGCCAGCTGCTGCTCTTTATCACTCCGCTGACTTTTACCTTGCTGGCCGTCGGCACAGTGATCAAAGGTTTGGGAGCGGGCCCGCTCGTGGGCACTTCCTTTGCGATGGTGGCGGATACGCTGGAATACGGCGACTGGAAATTGAACCTCCGCAACGACGGATTGGCGTTTGGCGCGATGTCTTTGGTGATGAAATCTTCGATCGGGTTTAGCAACGCCATGGTGGGATGGATTCTTGGTTTGGGCGGATATATCGGTAAGGCCACCGTGCAAACAGCATCGGCGCTTGAGTCGATCAAGATCGTCTTCCTCTACATGCCTCTTTTATTCTTCGGACTTTCCGTTGTGGTTATGCTGGTCTACGATCTCGATAAACGGTACCCGGCAATTGAAGCCGATTTACGGGAGCGCAGAGCGGCAGCCGCAGCCACGGGAGAGGAACCCTAGTTCCTCCGCCGGCGCAATGCAGGCGTTCGGCATGGACCTGCGAGTTGGAAGAAGACTAGCGGTTGGACTGGATCGTACTCGAGACGGGCAGTTGCAAGCCCATTCGGTGTTTCCAGCCTGAACTCAATCGGCCTCTAGCGGAAAGCTACAGATTCTCCCTCTGGTACTCCCGGGCGATGTACTCGCATGCCCTGATGGTGAGGGCCATGATGGTCAGCGTCGGACCGACCGTTCCGTTGGAAACGAAACAACTGCCATCGGTGACAAAGAGGTTTTTCACGTCCCAGCACTGATTATAGGGATTCAGCACGGATTTTCCGGGGTCGTCTCCCATCCGGGCCCCGCCGCACTCATGAATGGCGGCGCCCATCGCCATGCTCCGCCGGAAGGAAAGTCGAAACATCATGCGGTTGAACAAGCTGGCATCCCGCATGACCTCCTTCGGATTGTCCAACCCCAAAGTGTTGCCCGCGAAATTGATTTTGAACCCGCAGCGGGTCACCATTTCCTTCATCGATCTTACTTGTTCGCGCATCAGCTCGTGTTCGTTTCGCGTCAACGCGCACTTGATGTGCGCGGACGGAATGCCCCATGCGTCCTTTTTCCGCGGATCGAGCGTGATCCGGTTATCGCGATACGGGAGCGTTTCCCCGAAGCCCATGAAGCCGAAGACGGCCGGCTGGCCGTCGGGAACAGCGCCGCGTCCCACTTGTCCCTGGAAAGCGAAACCCCTGGCGAAATTCGGATTCGTCTTACGGTCTAGATTCTCAAATCGGGGAATCAGGACCCCTCCCGAGGGGCCATAGAACGGGTCTTGCGGCACCGAGTCGTCGCTCTCAAACCCGGGGCTGTCCGGCACGTTTCCGAAAACCAGACTGGGGGCCTGGTCCATGAAGTAACGGCCCAGAAGGCCGGCAGAATTTCCCAGTCCTTCCGGATGTTTCGAACAGGCGGAATTGAGCATCAGGCGCACCGACTCGATCGTCGACGCGCAAAGAACGACGATATTGGCGGAAACGCTATGAACCCTCTCCGCCTCTCGGTCCACGTAGGTTACGCCAATCGCCCTGCCGGTGTCCGGATCGATGTCGATTTTCGAGGCTACCGCATCGGCTCGAACTTCCAGCCGGCCCGTCTTCTGCGCATCGAGAATACCCCATGGAACCCGCTTCAGGTTGGGCGAGACCTGCCGCCAGGGAATCACCTTGCGTTCCGGCCAGGTGGACTCGATCTTGGCTTTAAAGGCTTGCTCCAGGCGCGTGAGTTTCGGCGCCGCGATGTACTTGCCATCGGGCAGGTTTGGAATGTTTTCGACGGTCCCATACACTCCCAGAAATTCTTCCACACGATCGTAATAGGGAGCTATGTCCTGGTAGGAAATCGGCCAGTTGTCGCTCAACCCGTCCCGGTTGCCGACCTTGAAATCGTAGTCCGACATTCGTTGGACCACGCGGCCGTAGGTGTGCAGCCTTCCGCCTATCTGCCGGCCACGGACCCAGAGATAATATTCCCCCGGCGGCGTCGTATATGGGTTCCGGCGGTCGTTCACGAAGAGGTGTTTGAACCGGTCGCTGAAAAAGACCGCTCTGGCCTGATTGTACTGTCCCTCGAGGGCTGCACGAACCCGGGCCCAGGAGTCGATGCGTTTCACCCGCGGAGCGCCCGGTGGCAGAGGCGCAAAGTCTTCCTCCTTAACCCAAGGACCCGCTTCCAGGACAAGCACTTCCAGGCCGCGCTCAGTCAATTCCTTGGCCGCAAAGCCGCCCGCAGCGCCCGACCCGACTACGATCGCGTCGTATTTCTTGTCAGACATCGCACCTCCGGCATTGCGCCTCTCCCGCCCAGGCTAGCCGCACCACCTAATCGATGTCGCACGCTCACAGTGAACCACGTGGTCTGCCCCGCGGTTGCCGCCATCACACTGGAAGCTTGCTTTCTATAGCCATCATCGCTCGAAACCGCCCTGGGAGGAACAACCTTACCTGTCAGTGCCTGGGACGGGAAATGCGTTACGTGGATACCGTTCATCGACAATGCGGATGCCCGCTGCCGCTATGCCCTCTGGTATAAAGGCTTGCTGCATCAAGCCGGGTGCGGGTCCTGGAGGACGGGGAGAGGGGCGGTCGAGGCGGGCTTTCATTTTCGAAGAGGAGTGGCATGAAAAAACTGAGAGTAGGGCTGGTTGGCTGTGGGGGGATCGCACACCTGAAACATTACAATGCCTTGGTCAAGCAGAAGCATCGGATCGAGCTGGTGGCATTTTGCGATCTCATTGCCGACCGTGCGCAGCAAGGACTGGAAAAATACGGCGACAAGGGCGCCAAGGCATGCACGGATTACCGGGAGCTCACCGCCGATCCGTCGATCGACGTGATTCATGTCCTCACGCCGAACGTGTCGCATGCCGAGATCACCATCGCTGCACTCGAAGGCGGCAAGCACGTCCTTTGTGAGAAACCGATGGCCACCACCTCGGTCGACGCACAGAAGATGCTGGATGCGGCGAAGAAAAGCGGCAAGAAGCTGACGATCGGCTATCAGTACCGCTTCCGCCACGATACGCAGGTTCTCTACAAGGCGTGCCGGGCGGGGGATCTCGGCGATATCTACTTCGCGAAGGCGCACGCCGTTCGCCGCAAAGCCGTTCCCACGTGGGGCGTTTTCTCCGATAAAGCCAAACAGGGTGGCGGACCGCTCATCGACGTTGGAACGCATTCTCTCGACATCGCCTTGTGGACCATGGACAACTACAGGCCGAAGCTCGTCACAGGGTCCGTTTTCTACAAGCTCCGGGATAATCCCGAGGGCAATATTTTCGGACCATGGGATCCGAAAAAACATGAAGTCGAAGACTCCGCCTTTGGTTTCGTCAAGATGGAAAACGGCGCGACCATCTTCCTCGAATCCTCCTGGGCGCTGAACGTGACGAAGGGTAGAGAAACCCAGGTCACTCTGTGCGGCACGAAAGCCGGCGGTGAATTGGTGGGTGAAGGGGGTGGCCCGGCGGCGCCTGTCCGCGGTGAAGGAAAGGCGGTCTTTAGCACGACGATGAACGGTGAATTGGTCGACGTGGTTCCTTTTGACCGCGGCGCTTTCGGCCGTGCCAGCGAGGGCGCCGATGTATTTCGCGTTGGGGATGCGGAAGCCACAACATGGTTCGACGCCATTCTGAACGACACACAACCCGTCGTTCGAGCCGAGCAGGCCTTCGTCGTTACGCAAATCCTGGAGGCGATCTACAAATCCGCGGAAACCGGGCATACGATCGAGTTTTAGTCGAGGCGACGTCCGTGCGGCGGGCCCGTCCCCGGCCTTGATCGGCGACGAATCCGGAAGCTAGCTCGGCCCAGGAATCGAGGCACGGACCTTCCCGTGTACGGTCCGTGGTGACTCTCGTCGATTCCGCATTAGCTGGACGAAGTTGCCAGCCGGCGCTGCCCGAGTTCGGCTTCGATTTGCGGGTAGTGCCGGTCCAGATTGTAAATCACCAACATCAGGCAGCTGACTATGTAGAAGACGAGGGGCACGTCGAGGAAAAGGATCTTGATCGTCCCCATGGCCGATGCGGATTGTATTGCAGCCCCGGCTACGTAGCCTCCTAAACCGAGAGTCCAGCCCACCATCGCGTTGCTGAATCCGACCGTCGCCTTATTCACCAGCGCCCAGGCGCCGAAGGCCAGTCCGTCGTTGCGGACATGCCATTTCCATTCCCCGAATTCCAAAGCGTCGGCCACCATGGCAAACGTGCTCCCGGTGATCGGCCCTCTTCCCAGGCCCTTGATCACCGTCCCGATGGCAATCACGGTAAAATTCAGCGGGGTAATGAAAAGCACCAGTTGGCCGGCGACTGTCACCAGCAGCCCTCCCAGCGCGGCATTCCGCTTGCCAACCCTCCTGACGATGGCCGGAGTCAGCATCAGCGTGAACATCTGCGAGACGACCAGCATCACCATCAGCGGGCCGTAGAGAGAGGCGTCGTGCAGAAAGTAGCGGCAATAATACAAGTTGGCGATCCGAACGCCGATCGCCAGAAACGCGGACACCGAGAAAAGAGCCAGTATTACCAGATATTTATTGCGCAGCAGAGCGCGGATCCCGACCTTGAGCGGAACGGCTGATTTCGTCTTTTGCGTCGGTCCCTGGAACCGTTCCTTCGTGCCTGCAAAACAAACCAGCAACGACACGGTTGCGATCGCTCCGTAGATGAGAAAGGTCCGCCCCCAGCCCTGTTCACCGCCGCCAAAGTGTTTCACCAGGGGCAGGGTGAACCCCAAGGTGATCAGGATGCTCGCATAGGCGAGGAACATGCGGAAAACGTTCAATGACGACCGCTCGTGTTGATTGGTGGTCATCAGCGGAAGCATGGTTGAGTACGGAATGTCGACGGGCGTGTAAACGAGAGTAAACGCCAAGTTGTAAGTGATTAATGCGTAGATGATTTTGCCGGTGTAGCTGATATTCGGGGATCGGAACAACAACGCGGCGGCGATTCCGAACGGCACCGCCATCCACAATATCCACGGTCGTGCCTTGCCGAACCGGGTGCGGGTGCGATCGACCAGGAAACCCATCACCGGGTTGAGCAGGCCCAGGAACTGGGAGGCAAAAAGAAGCGTACCGACAAGGGAAGGGGCGATCCCGACGATGTCCGTATAGAAATAGACTACGAATTCTATCGCCGGAGTGAAAATCATCTGGGTCCCGAAGTTGCCGAGACCATAGGCGACCTTCTCGGTGAATCTCATCCCGCCCGATCCAGTCGCCCCAGAAGACTGATTTGCCGCAGCCGGCTCTTTCATCCGTATCACCGATTCCGCGAACTGGATGATTCGCGAATTATGGCCAAGAAAAGGAAAGCGACGCTATGAAAAGGCAACTCGTTCCCCGCAAGAACAGCGGGACGAAACCGCGCCGGGGTCGAAGTCTACATAGGGGGCGGCATAGGGGGCGGCGCTGGCAGTGAGTCCCTGGGACCGCGCGCTCGCCGGCGCCGCGCCCAATGCCCAAGAAACTTGGCCCTCCGCCGAGGCTGCCACGTTCGAGAAAGCGCGGCTCCCGAGGGGAATACGGGATAAATCGCTGGTATGGCGGTTCGTCGATTTTCCCGGTGCCCGTTAGCAGAAGCAGGATCGCGGCATAACAGCGTTTCGTCATATTCGCCATGATTCCCGTTCCTGCCAGCGTAGAGAGGGGATCTTATCCCTTTCCAGAATGCTCGAGCTTGAAAGGGCCTCGGTTCAAAGCGTTTCCCTCGCGACTTTCGCGGCCCAGGTTGCCGCTTGGGGCCCGGTGCGGCCCTCCAGCCCTGCTTCGTGGTCACGGCCAATGCCGCCGCTCGCCGAACTTTCTAGAGCGTTGCATTAACAGAGCTTCAGCCATCGTTCCGCATTCCGGTGGCGGATGTTCTCGCGGTCGTCATCGCTCATCGGGGTTTGCTCGAACATCTTCACCGCCAGTCCCGTGTCCACCCAGGGATAGTCGGTTGCAAAGAGAATACGGTCGGCGCCGATGGCGCGAATAGTGCATACCAGACTCTCCGGCTGGTACCATCCGCTCGTCGTGATCAGGATGTTGTTTTTAATGTATGAGGAGAAGGGCTTCTTCATGCCGTGCGCCTCGGGCCGCACGCTGGAATGACCTTCGTCGAGCCGGCCCAGAAGAAAAGGCAACGACTCTCCGAGATGGCCTAAAATAATTTGGGCTTTGCTATATACGTCAAACAGGCCGCTTGCGATCAGGCGCAGGGCGTGCGTTGCGGTTTCCACGCCCCAGGCCCAGGTGTTGCCCATCAGGACGGGCCGATCCTCGAACATTTCCAGCAGCGCGGCCGTCGGGTCCGCGGGATGGATATAGATCGGCGCCTCCAGGGCCGCGGCACGCTCCCACAAAACGCGAAATTTGTCCTGGTCGAGCCACTCGCCGTTCGCCCGGCCTCCCACCATGGCGCCTTTGAATCCCAGCTGTTTTACCGCGCGCTCCAGTTCGTCCGCGGCCGCTTCGGGGTCGTGCGTAGGGATTGCCGCGAAAGCGGCAAACCGATCCGGGTGCCGGGCGATCAATTCCGCCTCCAGATCGTTGCTCCGTTTGGCCATATCAATGGCGAGGGACGAATCCTCGATTCTCTGCAGGGTGCTGACGCCCACCACCTGCATGGCAATTCCGGCCTTGTCCATCTCCTCCAGGCGAATCTCCGCGAGATCCCGCATTCGGCTCATCGTGTCCGGGGCAAGCGCCGCTCGCGTCTTGGCGATCCAGGACGCCCCGCCCCGGTACCCGGAAAGTTCTTGGCTGAGCCAGTGCTCCTCCACGGCGATTCTACGGATCTTCGTCTTCGACGGGGCACGCTCCTGCCCTTCGGTCTTCGGTTCCGGTTCCGTGCGCACCCCTTTTCCTGCTTGCGACGACCTTGCAAAGGTCCGGACTGAAGGCTCATCGTTTTGCTGAAATCCCAGCCTTCTGGTTTCGGGCATCTTCATGACCTCATGGAAAGCGACGTGTAGATGCGGCGAGCCAGAGTCAACCCGGCGATGGGCAAGGACGATTGGCTTTTCCCTCCGCTGATCGCCGCCGTGCCCTTTTCGCGTTCCTTCATCGGCCGTTACGAACCCCCAGCAGCCGGCGCAACATGAGCTGATGCCGGCGAATCTGCTCGGATGCGTCGCCCGGCACCCGCGAACCCTCGTACTCGCTCGAAATATAACCCTGAAAACCTCCTTCTTTCAAAACCGGGACAACCTCTTCGTAAGCAATGCTGTATTCGCGCAAGTCGTCCGTCATCTCCCAGAGTTTTCCGTGAATATGGTACGAGTAGGGCAAAAGCGGCAATAGGTCCTTCGGGTCGTTATCGCTAAAGTGGTAGACGCCGGCGATCGATGCCCATCGCAGCTCTTGGGCGTTGCCTTTCATTCTGGTTACCTCGGCCACGGTCTTTTCCGGGCCCAGGTGGTTCTGGTAAGCCTTGCGGATGTAGCTGATGATCTCGGGACGCGCGCCAGCCCGGAACAGTTGAGCCTCCCGGTGACGCGGAGGGCGCCGCGTGAAGATGCTCATATCCGGCGTAAAACCGAAGTGTTTCGTCTTTGTTTTTGCAATGAATTCCAGGCAGCTATCCATCCACGGAGACTGCAATTGGGTAGGGGAATGAAGCTCGACGGCCATTTTGAGGTCGTATCGCTCCGCATAGGGCAGAGCCTTCTCGATGACCTCCATGGCCGGAGTCGATTTGACGTAGGGCGCCCACATCTGATCGGCGGGATTGTCGGCCGGATAAGGCGCCCACTGCTGCCGCAACACCTTGAATCCCAGCCGATGGGCAAGCTTGAAATCCAGCAACAGGTACTCCACCGCTTCGTCGACCGTCAGGAGGCGTTTCTTGTAAAACATCGTGTCCACAAATAAGTCGTAAGCACTCGGTTTTGTATGGTACTTCTCCATCCAGCCAAACCATTGCTTCACCCATCGCGCCGATGGGTTCGGATAGTCCGGGACGTGCGATTCCCCCAGGATTTCAATGCCCACCCCGCCCATATCGGCGACATCGGCGATGCAATCCTCCAGACTCATGAACCCTTGGTGCAAATCCCCGCCGTAGCTGTAGAGGGTGACCCCGAGTTTAGTCGCGGACCTGGCGGCCGAGAGGCGTCTGGAGCGAGAACGATGAGAGAGCGCCGCTTTGACGCGTTTGGATGTGGATGGCTTTTTCCGAGCCATGGACATGCCTCCTCGGGGGTTTTGCTCCCCGGCTTACTTCACCAGTGTCAGCCTGCGCCGGAAGCTATACACGCTTGGCTGGACCGGCATGTAGGAGATCCTCAGCAATTCCGTTACTCGGACGTCATGCAAGCCAGGTGTGAGTCCACCGGGCGTGTGGACTGTCAGGATGGCGGGCTCCAGCCATTGCCACCGGACGTGTTTCAAGTCGGCCAGCTTGTCCAGCGCATAAGTGTGTCCGCCAATAGTCAGCCGGATTTGGTTCCGCTGGAAAGTCGTGCCATCGACGGTTACTTCAAAACCCTCGATCAGGTTGGCGTAAACGCCGCGATAGTAACCCGTTTTAACCGCCAGCTGGAACCCTGTCGCCCGGCCATTCGCCGGAACGTTCTTGAACCCTTTTTCCAGGATATTGTGGTCTCCGGACATAATCCCCTCCTTTCACCGCGGTCATGCCAGTATCCAGGAATCGGTGACCAAGAAAACTTGGCAGACGATCTTTCCGAACTTCCCTAGACGCCCAGGATTCGCTTCAGCATGACGTGATGGCGCCGGATCTCTTCGCAGCTATCGGTCTCGGTCGCGTCCTGAGTCCAGCGCTGGCCTTCGTATTCACTGTTGATATAACCGTCGTAACCGCCGGCCATCAAGACGGGAACCACTTCTTCATAGGGAATGCTGTATTCGGTTAATTCCTCGGTCATTTCATAGAATTTTCCATGAATGTTGTAGATGTACGGCATGATTTGCTGGAGTTCCTTCGGATCGTTGCCGCGCCATCCGTAGCCCGAAGCGACGGCCGCACACCGCTGATCCTGCCCGTTGGGATTCATTTTGGCCACCTCGGCCGCGATTTCGTCGGTGTTTGCGCCGTTCTGAAAGGCGGTATCGATATACTGCACGGTCTTCTCGTGCGCCCCGTGCCGGAGGTAGTAATTCAGCATGACACGCGGCAGGCGGCGGGCAAAGATACCCATATCCGGCGTAAAGCCGAAATGAGTGGCCTTCGTTTTCGAAAGCAGCTCCATGTAGCGGTCGATATACTGCATTCTCGATCCCTTCCCTTTCGAAGTCAGGGAGGTGGGAGCGTGCAGCTCGAGGGCGATCTTGACATTGGTCCTCTCCGCTTCGGGGAGGGCTTTCTCGACGATCGCTATGGGGTCCAGTTGGTCTCTGCCGAGCGAGGGACGAACGGCGGGAAATCCCATCCTCTTGGCGAGCTTGAATTGGGTGGCTAACGTTTCGACCGCCTCCGGCAACGTCATGTTCCGGTGTCCGCCCTGCGACAGGTCCACGAACGTATCCAGGCAGGCGGGCTTGGTGTGGTATTTCGCCATGAGGCCATGCCACTGCTTCACCCAGCTTTCCGGCGGGTCGGGATAGTTCGGAACCATCTCTTCCGCGATCACCTCGACGCCCTCGGCGCCCATGGATGCCACTTCGGCGACGCAGTCTTCGAGCGTCATCGCGCCCGTGTAATATTCTTCCTGATAGCTATACAGCGTCACGCCGCGCTTACACTGATTCTTTGCCATGGATTGTTTCGACACCTCCTCCTTCTGTATCTTCCGTCTGTGCTCCGCCGGGTTCAGGCGACGAGAGTGATTTTTCTCCGCATATTTCCGGGAAATCCCATCCCTTGAGGCATGTACGCCGGGACGATTCTCTGCTCGACTTGGACATCGTGAATTCCGGGCTGCAACCCGCCCGGCTTGAGGACGATCAATTTCGCCGGTTGCCCGAACGGCCAATGCACGTTTTCTTCTTTGCCCAGCTCGTCCATTGTGTAGGTCCGGTCTCCCAAAGAAAACCGCAGCTGTTCGGGCTTGAAATGTTCCCCATCTACGGTCACATCCAAGCTGCCGATCAACGACAGATGAATCCCGCGGTAGTAAGTGATCCGAAGCAACATTTGGAAGCCAACGATGTCGCCGTTCTCCCTGACGTTTTGGAATCCGCGGGTTGGAACCATGTACTTGTCAAACATGCTCGCTCCTTTCCTTTCCGTTCATTTCCGCCGTTACTGCTTCCGGCGGCGGGGTCAGTCCCCGGTTCCGCGGCCAACGGCCGTTTCTTTCGCTTCCCCGAATAGGATCCGCAGCATCGCCTGGTGACGGCGAAGCTGATCGGAAGCCCGGAACAGCTCCCGCGGCCCTTCGTATTCGCTGGAAAAGTACGCCCCGCAGCCGCCTTTGACGAGTACGGGAATCACCGTCTCGTAAGGAATGCTGTATTCCTGCAGGTCGTCGGTCATCTCCCAGAACTTTCCGTGAATGTGATAGATGTACGGCATGATTTTGAGAAGGTCTTGCGGAGGGTTGTCGCTGAAATGGTAGACGCCGGCAAGGGACGCCCAGCTCAGGTCGGCTTCGTTGCCGCCCATTTTCCGGACCTCCGCCATGGTTTTCTCCGGCCCGAGATGATCCTCATAGGCCTTGCCGACGAACCGGACGATGTTCTCGTGCGCGCCGCGCCGGAGCATTCGGTCTTCAAAATAGTGCGGGGGCCGTTTGGAGAAGATGCTCATATCCAGGGTGAACCCGAACCGCTTGGTGTTCGTTCGGGAGATCACCTCCAGCAACGAGTTCATCCAATCCGACTCGATGCGAGCCGGCGAATGAATTTCAATCGCCACCTTGAGGTCGTACTGCTCGGCGTATGGCAGCGCCTTCTCGATCAGCTCGGGAACGGGTATCGGTGATTTTCCAAACGTTGGCCTCATGATCTTGAAACCGAGCCGGTTCGCCAGCTTCATATCCCGCACCAGCATGGCAATCGATTCGTCGACCGTCAGGTAACTGCCCTTTTTGAGCATGGAGTCGACAAACGAATCCAAACAGCTGGGTTTGGTGTGGTACTTCTCCATCAGCCCGTGCCATTGCCCTACCCACTCTTCCGACGGGTTGGGGTAGCCTTCGACGTGCGTCTCGCCGAGGATCTCGATGCCTTCCGCCTCCATATCGGCCACGTCGGCTACGCACTGCTCGAGGTTCATCGTGCCCATCTGGAAATCGCCCGTGTAACTGTAGAGCGTCACGCCTCGTTTCATCGTTCCCTCCGCCTCGGAATCGCCGAGGGCCAAGCCCGGGCAAACCCGGAAGCAAACCAACGGACCGTCGCCTGCCGCGAATCCCGCGGGTCATACCGATGATTTCCCCTCTGCATCGCTTCCGACCGGCCGGTTCGGACCGTCTAAACTACCAAAGACATCTTCTTGGTCGAAACGTAGACGCTCGGCTGGACCGGCATATAGGAAACCCTCAGCTTCTGCGCCAGATGAACGTCGTGCATTCCGGTTTTCAGGCCGCCGGGTTTGAGGACGGTAAGCGTGGCGGGCTGCCGGAACGGCCACCGCTGATCCGTGATGGGCGCCAGTTCGTCGAGCGTGTAGCTCTTCTCGCCAATGGCGAAGCGGATCCGGTCCCGCGGGAAAGTCTCTCCATCGACCGTAATTTCGAAATCCTCGACCAGCGACAGATAGACCCCGCGGTAATAGGCGCTCCTGACGCGCAGTTGGAAGCCGACCACTTGTCCGTCCCGTGAGACGTTCTTGAATCCTCCGGGCTGAATCATGAACTCTTCCGGCATTGTTTCCTCCTTCCGTTCCGGCCGACGGCCCCTCGGCTTGTGTTCCTCGGGCGTTCGGCCCGCTTCCGGCCGGCCGAGGCGAGGCTCGGCCGGCCCATCAACGTGAATCTTTCAGGACCCCGCTAGCCGGCGCTTGGGGCCTTTGCGTAGGCGGCCGCGAGAATTCGCGCGCAAAGAGCGTGGTGCTGTTGGACCATCGCGAAACTATCGCGGTCGGAGAACGCATGCCCTTCCCATTCACTGGACATAAATCCGTCGTAGCCTGCCTTGACAAAAACCGGCAGTATTTCCTCGTACGGTATCGAGGATTCGCTCCTGTCGGCAGCGAAGTGATAGAACTTGCCGTGGATGTGAACGACCTGGGGCATGATCTCCAGCCAGGCGCGCGGCTCCTGCCGGCAGAAGAGTCCGAAAATAATGAAATACTCCTCCATGTCGCCGGCGGGAAAGCCGGCTGCCTTGGCCCGGGCCTGGAAGGCGGCCACTTTTTGTGAGCGAGGGTCGGCCGGGTCGTCATCTGCCTGCCATAGCTCGACGGCGATGGCGGTCAGCGCCTCCGGCAGGGCCAACTCACGGCAGTAGTCGAGGAATGCGGGCGAAACCCTTCTCGCCGCCGAGCCGAAGTCGGGGATGAACCCCAGATAGGGAGATTTCTCTTTGGCGTACATTTCGCGGTACTTCAACACGGTCGGCGAGTTCACCTTTTCGGGTGAATGGATTTCCAAGCCCAGCTTCACGCCCAGCCGTTCCGCCTTGGGGAGCAAGCGCCGGATCACGTCCGGACCGGCCAGATGTTGGTATCGCGCCACCGGGAAACCCAGCTTCGCGGCGGCGTCTACTTGCGCGTCCAGGTAGGCGAGGGTTTCATCGGGGGTCATCGGTTGGTCCGCCGTATGAACGCATCGACGTTCAGCGCCAGGCAGGAAGGCTCGAGGTCGAGCTTCGCGAGTAACTGCTTGAGTCTCCCGGCGAATTCGTCCTGAACCTTGGGAAAGCCGCGCACGTGGGAAAAGCCGACGATTTCCAGGCCGGGACCGAGCTGGAGCTCAGCCACCTTCCCGATCAACTGTTCGACGCTATAGCGGCGGTCGTGGAACTCATTGGTAAAGCTGTAGAGCGTCGTACCCAACCGAAGTCCGCGGCCAGTTGTCATGGTGGCTCACTCTCCCGATCTGGCCCCTCAGACGGCGCAAAGCCGCTTCTTGCACCCGTATAGCCGATAGAAGCCGGGAATGTAGGGCGGCCGTAGGCCCACGCTGACATTGACTTCGTGCCGGCTGCCGCGTTTGAGGTCCTGATCGGCGATATGGAGGAATCCGGAGTCGAGCACGTACCACCAATCGTCGTATCGGTCGGCAAGCCGGTCGAGGCGATGCGTTTTCCCGTTCAATTCGAAGCTGATCGAGGGTCGAGCGACCGGCTGGCCGTCGAGCAGGACTTCGCCGATCTCCACCGTGGACAGCGGCAGAGACCGATACCAGGGCAGCCGGATCTCGACATCCACGCCGCTATCGCGAATTTTCAAGCCGCCCTCGCTGATGATGCGGGAAGCCAGCATGCCGAACCTCCTCGTGGGCCGGCGGCCGGATATCGGTCTAGGATGGAAGGGCTCGTCATTTGTCACCCTGGCCGCCCTATGTCCGGTCGCGCATTTCAACGCCTGGCCTGCCGGCGCCCGGCGGAAGCATTTCGAATCGCGTTGCCCCTCTATGACGCGGGGGCTTGGGCGGAAGCCTTGCACTCCCGCACAATCAAAGCCTGGAGCGCCCGGATCTGTTCGAGAACGTCGCGCTCGCCGGTCCAGTGGTGGCCTTCGTATTCGCACGAGATGGAACCGGCATACCCTCCGTTCTTCAGAACGGATACGATTTCGGGGAAGCGAACGGCGGATTCGGTTCCGCTCTGGTCGATTCCGAAGAACTTGCCGTGGATATGCACGATGTGCGGCATGATGCGATTCAAGGATTGGGGATCCGAGTGTCCGAAATAAACGCGGCTTTCCGTCGCCATGAGTTGCTCGAGATCGCCGCCGCCCATTTTTCGAACTTCCGAAGCCATCTTTTCCGCCGACGGCCTTTCCCGCCAAAGCGCCAGAATCCGGTCCGCGACCCGCGCGTTGACGCCCAATTGGTGGAAGCGATCTATGTAGACCCGGGCGCAGGAGCGGCAGAAGGCGCCGCAGTCGGGAACGAAGCCGAGAAAGGGGGAATTGATCCGCTCGACTCTCTCGATGGTCTCCTGCATCTCCTCAATCATGTTCGGCGCGTGGATTTCAATGCCCATCTTCACGCCGAGCTTTTCCGCGTATGGCAGCAGGTCGGAAAAAACCGGTTCCACGGCCTGGAGTCTCACCACGGGGAAGCCCAATTGGTGCGCGCTCCGGATTTGGGTTCTCAAGTACTCCGTCTGTTCTTCATGGGTCAGCAGGCGCCCCGTGATCCTCTGGGGATCGGCATAGGCGCCGTAGGCGGTCGGCCGCAGATGGTTTTTCTCCACCGCGCGCTTGAATCGCCGTTCGAATTCCTCGGACAATTCGGGGAAGCTGCGAATCATTTGGGGGCCAACGATCTCGACCCCCTGCCCGGCGCCCAGCGTGCCGACCAGTTCCATGCACTCTTCGAATGAATACCGGTAGGTGTAGAACTCGTGGTTGAAGCTATACAGCGTGACGCCCAGGTGGAATGTCATCTCGCCGCTCACTACCAGTCCCTCCCGACGAGCGTAAGGGTTTTCTCGCAGCGGGCGACCTGGCGGAAGACGAAGTCGGTCGCGCTATAGGGAATCCTGCACCCGAGGGTCACCGTGACGGGGTGGTCGCCGGGAGAGAGCGGCTTGTTCCGGCGGATATGGAGATCGGCCGTGTCGAGCACGAACCACCAGACATCATGCAGGCCGGCCGCCTCATCCAACGTGTGATTCAGGCCGTCAAGCGTCAGCGACACTTCCGCGCGGTTTACCGGCTCGCCGTCGATGGTGACCTCGACCCGTTCGATGCAAGACAAAGGCAAGGAACGATACCAGGGCAGTCGGATCCTGAGTCGAACGCCTGGAGCGCCACCCGGCTCCGGATAGAGCAACTCGCCGTTGATGATCTGTTCGTCGAACATGACGTGTGTCCGGCCAATTCGGCAGACTGTGAACCTATTGCAGACCGGGCGCCTCACGGAAGAGCCACTCTCCGCGACACACCGGAGCGCGCCCCGAGCAGCCAGCACCGAGCACTATAGGGGCGGGGAAGCGCCCAGTGAAATTGATTCATGCCATATTGCTTATCGGCTGAACGAATAGATGAGTCCCCCGGAGGGGAGGAACCGTCTCTCCACGGCTGAAGACGGAGACTTTCTTCGCCGCGTGCCGGGAAGAGGACGCCAACCGGGCTCATGGCGGCCCAAACTACTCGATGCCGGTTCTGTGAGTGATGCCGGAAGAGAGGGATTGTGCCGGATCGACGGAACTACAGGTTGGCGGGCTGATGTTCAGCGAAAGCCGCAATCAACGCTTCGTGGCGCCTGGCTTCGAGTAATAGCTCAACTCGATGCCGCTTCCAATCGGCACCGTGACGGATTCGATGCCCGGCTGCGACCTTACGTGGGAAATATATTCCGCCGCTGATTCGGCATAAAAAACGGGGAAGATCACGTTGTCGGCGGCCACGAGCGCGCCATCGCTCAGCTTGGGATATAGGCGATCGAAACTGGGGATATACAGTTCCTTCCAAAGATCGATCAGGGCGAAATCGATCGTTCCCGTCACTGTAGGGATCTTCTCGAGAGCATCGCCCACGACGAATTCGACCGAGGATTGAAGGCCGGCCCTCGCGATCATCTGCTTGGCCAGGACCGTCTTATCCTCGCTTACTTCGAGTGAAATCACCCTCGCCCCGACGGCCCGGGCAGCTTCGGCGAGCCATAGTGTGGAATACCCATACGAGGTACCCACCTCCAGAATCGTCCTCGGCCGCTTTGCCTTGATTAGGATATTCAAGAACGTTCCGGTCTCCGCGCCCACCCCGAGCAGAAAGGCATCCCGGCGCCGAATATATTCACCCATGTCGAAGTTCCGCACGATGGGAGCTTCCTGGTCGAGACGGGATTGGTACTCCTCGATCACTGTGAGGACGATCGCATCCATGGTGGAACCTCAGTAGCTATACAAGCGGAGTTTCCATTATTGCATCCAGCTACCGGCTTCAATATACGATGGGTGGCTGGTCCGCGCAATTGTCTTCGCCCATGTGCTGGTGGCCGCGCTCCCGCTCGCGGCGCGCTTTTCCCTGGCAACCAAGTGCCTCGATCTCCAATTTCGATGATGCGCATTTACAAAGTTGTTCAGATGTTGTAGCATGCCGTGCAATCCGCTTGGTTGGGTCATGTTTGGAGGTCCTATGCATTTGAAGGGATTGGACCTGAACCTACTGGTTGTCCTAGACGCGCTTCTCGCCGAGAAAAACACCACACGGGCTGGCGAACGCCTCTTCCTCAGCCAGTCGGCAACAAGCGGAGCGCTAGGCCGGCTCCGTGAGTTTTTTGACGATCCGCTGTTGGTCCGAAGCGGGCAAAAGATGGTGCCCACCTCCCTGGCGGAATCACTGGTAGAGCCTGTGCGGCAACTGCTAATGCAGTCGGACGCGATCATCAATTATCGCGCCTTCTTTTCTCCACAGAATTCCACCCGCATTTTCCGGCTCAATGTGGGGGACGAGGTCGCTACCGTGCTGATGACGAAGGTCCTGAATCGAGTCAGGCAGGAAGCGCCGGGTGTGAGCGTCGAAATCCATTCCTATACCGGTTCAGGGCGCGCGGAAATGGCGCGCAATCTGAGCGAGTATGTCGAAGAGGGTCACCTGGATTTCCTGGTCGCGCCCCCGTGCTACATCTCTTCTCATCATCCGAGCGAAGAGCTATTCCAGGATCGCGTTGTTTGCGTGGCGTGGTCGGGGAATAAATCGATCCAGAAGACGATTTCCCTCGAGCAATTTCTGTTCCACGGTCATGTGGTTACCCGCTTCGGTCCCCACCGGCCCGAGCAGACCAGCGCGGAAGATCAGGGGATGGAAAATCTCCTCCAGGAAGCGGGATACGAGAGAAAAATTGCCGTTGTCGTTCCATCGTTTACGTTGAAGGCCTCCTTCGTGATCGGTACGGACCTGGTCGCCACGATGCAGGAAAGCCTAGCCAAATTCTATTCTAAATACCTCCCGTTGAAGACGTTACCGCTTCCGATTCAAGTTCCGCCCTTCGGCATGCATCTCCAGTGGCATCGCACCCTGCAGAACGACGAGGGATCGAGGTGGTTTCGGAACATTCTGAAGGAGACTGCGAACGAGGTATTCCCGCTTACCGCTAAAAAACAGGTTGAGGCAAAATCGCCCGAGGGCGCTGGCAAGAATTCGCCCGCTCCGCAACCGCCCGCAAACGTTGACCGCATCGAACATGGGGCCGTGGAAGTCCATGCCTCAAATCTGCGCTTTCGCCAGCGCGGCGGAGCGCAGCTACAAAGTTAGCCGCCGAGTCGATTCCGCATGCGGCTGGATCCAAGCAACCCCAATTACTAGCTTTTGATGCCGTAAATAGATGCCATCGAAAAGCCGATTTGTCGCCTCCCCTTCCACCTCCTATAATTCCGCCAGGTTCGGAGCCGTTTTGTGCACCCCGCAGAGCCTCGTGCGCAAGCGACCTGAACACCGGCAGTGACGAGTTTCGCATAGCGAAGAGATACCGCATGCCGACCGTGTTCGGTCCTGCGGCCGGTCCTTGCAATCTGCCGGACGGCAAGGAGCAATTTCGCTATGGGAACGACACGACTGCCGTAGCCGCGTCGGTACTCACCGATGCCAAGGCCCTCGCCGGCGACGCGTCGTCACCGGTCACGACAAGAACGGCGTCGCGTTCTTTGAATTATGGGCTACGCGTGCCAGTCCAGATCCCATCACGGCTGCCGAAAACGAAGCCACGGAATGGCCGATCCAGATCATGCCCCGTCCTCCTGGCACCGTCGTGCGGATCGTGTATTTTCTTCCCGGCTTTTGCAAAAAAGGTGCACGATACTCTCGATCAACAAAAGATGCGCACTCCCCGCAAGTTCGAACATGCTGAGTTCATGCTGCGCTTCCAGAGGACGAAAACGACAGACATTGAGGTCCTACGCTGACAGCTGCGTATTTATTGGGGATTTGGTGAGCCGCCCAGGGCTCGAACCTGGAACCCGCTGATTAAGAGTCAGCTGCTCTGCCATTGAGCTAGCGGCCCACCGAGGAGTGATTTTTAAAGTGTAGCGGAACGCCTCCCGGCTCGCAACGCGCCGCCCCATCTGAACGCCGGGGAACGCCGGCGATTCTCAGTTGGCGGCTGGAACCTTCGCGCTCGGCCGGGCCGGCCGGGTGACCAGAAACGAGAGGACAATCATCGCCGCGGCCACGACGCTCGCCCATGAATAGATGCTTCCCAATTTCATGGCGCCGGAATCGACCAGCGGGCCCGCGCCGAACGACGCGATGCCGTAGCCGATCATGTAAGCGGCAATCAGCTCTCCGGCCATCAATTCGGCCAGGCGCGGGAACTGCTTCTCCGCAAAGCCTATCGAAAGCGGCAGAAAACCGGAACAGGCCAGGCCCGCAAAACCGAACGCCGCAATCGCGGCGGCGGCCGAACCGGAACGGGGAATCAGCAGGAAGGCGGCGAGCAACAGGACCGGCAGGGCGCGGAAGAAAATGCGCGGGGCAATCCACGCCGAAGCGATTGCAATCGCCAGCCTTCCGACGGTGACCATGGCCCAAAAGGCCGCCAGGGCCAAGCCGGCCTGGCGCGCCGAGAAGCCCCGTTCGCCGTGCACGTACAGAATCGCCCAGTTGCCGCACAGCGTCTCGCAGATGCCGTAGAAAATGACGACGATAACGAAAGTCCATAGGCGGCCGGAGAGATTTCGCAGGAAATCCATATGCCCTCCGGCACGCGGCGCGGGCTCGGCCAGCGCCGCGACCAGAGGCTGGCTCGAACCGGCGGCAACTAGAAGCAGAAGAACCGCGCCCACCAGGGCCGGAATCCACCACCATCCCCGCCCGCTCGCCCCGCTCAAGAGGATCGGCGCCAGAGCGGTGCCCGTGCCGAGCAACGTGTGCAGCGCCGTGAGCGCAGCTTCGGCATGATCGGGGAAAAATCCCGGCGCGAGGCTGTTCAGCGCGGTCAACGTGGCGCCGAAGCCGGCCCCGAGCGCCAGCATGGCGCACATCAGCGTGGCGTAGGACGGCACATGGCGGCCCATGAAGGCGGCGCTCAGGGCGACCAGAGCCATGGCCACAACATCCAGCAGAACACCGGTGAGCAGCAGCCGCTTGAGCCCCCAGCGCAGCGCCAGAACGCCGCCGGCCCCGGACGCCGCAATCGCTCCGGCGACCATCGGCACGAACAGCGCGCCGTATTCGACGCCCGTGAGCGCGTAGCCGCGCGGGCTGGTGAGCAAGGCGGACGCGGATGGCACGACGACCAGCGCGAAGCCCTGCGCCAGCCCCGCGGCGTAGACGGTTGCGATTTCGACGCGGCGCGCCACGGGCACTCTATTTCAGCCGATCGAGCAGGCGATCGCCGATGCGCAGGGCGTTGGCCATGATCGTCAGCGCGGGATTCACCGCTCCGATGGAGGGGAAGAAGCTGCCGTCGACCACGTAGAGATTGTCGAGGTCGTGCGCTTTGCAATTCACGTCGAGGGCCGAGCCGCCGGGATCGGTGCCAAAGCGCACGGTGCCGGCCTGATGCGCGGTGCCGGCGATCGGGATGCGCTTGCTCAGGTAGAGCTGGCGCGGAATCACATGCTCGCGGAAACCCAGCTTGCCGAGCAGCTGTTTCCATTTGGCGATCAGCCGCTCGTGCGCTTCGACGTTGGTTTCCTTCAAGTGGAGGGTGATTTGGCCGTCGCGGCCGAGCGTCACGCGGTTTTCCGGATCGGGCAGATCCTCGGTCGCAATCCAGAAATCCACCGAATGCTCGGCCATCTCCTCGAACGTCATTTCCGGCATCCACGACGCCCAGCCGGGCGCTTCACCGCGCAGCATCGCGCCGTCGGATTTTCCGAGCATCTGAATTAGGCCGAGCGGATAATCCCAATCCTCCGAGCGGAAATAGAAATCGGCGAACGCGAGCGTCTTCTGGAAGACGGTGGGATTCGGCTCGATGGAAATGGCCATCAAAGCCGTGTTCTCGTGACGCAGATAGTAGCGGCCCACCACGCCGGAGGAGTTGGCCAGGCCCTCGGGATGCTTCTCGCCAGCCGAGCGCAGCAGCAGCGCCGCCGAGTTGATCGCGCCGCAAGCGACGACGACGATATCGCCCGAATAGATCTCCTCGGCGCCGTTTCGCCGCACTTTGACCGCGGTGACTTCCCTGCCCGACGCGCTGGTTTCCAGCCTCTCGACGTAGGCATCGGTCAGCAGGGTAACATTCGGATGCCCGGCGAGAACCGGCTCGACGCAAATGACCTGCGCGTCGGCTTTTCCATTGGTTACGCAAGGGAAGCCGTCGAATGCCCGGCAGCGAATGCAGGGGCTATGGCGGGAGGGCCGGACATCCTCCTCGTCGAGCAGGATGCCGAGTGGGAGCGGGTAAGGGTGATAGCCGAGCCGCTTGAGGTCGCCGGAGAGTCGCTCGATTCGCGGCTCGTGGCTGACGGCTGGATACGCATAGTCGCCGCTTGCCGGCGGCTCGGTGGGATCCAAGCCACGCCGACCATGCACGTGATAGAGACGTTCGGCTTCGGTGTAATAGGGCTCGAAGTCCTCGTAACGGAGCGGCCAGGCGGGCGAAATGCCGCCATAATGACGCAATTCACCGAAATCCTCTTTCCGCAGGCGAAGCAGGGCCGCGCCGTAGAATTTCGTGTTCCCGCCGACGAAATAGTGGATGCCGGGAAAGAATTCCTTGCCTTCGTTATCGAGCCAGGGCTCTTTGGCCTGGTATTTGGCTTCGACGAAAACCGCCTGCGAGTTCCAATTATCCTGCTCGCGCGGAAGGAAACCGCCGCGCTCGACGAGCAGGATTCGTTTGCCTGACGGCGCCAGGCGCCAGGCGAGAGTCGCGCCGCCCGCGCCGGTTCCGATGATGATGACGTCGTAATGATTTTCCGTGGACATGGCTCACCGTCTCCTGGATTCCGCGGTCGGCGACCCGGGCGGCTCGCCGACCGTTCCCTACTACATTACCTTGCGAACCAGCGGTCAAGAGCGAAGCGGAAATGGAGGATTCGCGGTGGAAAAATCGGAGGGGCGTAAGCGGCTTTCCGGAAAACGAGGCTGGCGGGGTTTATTTGCGGAGGATCTCGGTGATTTCCTGGGCCGCCTGGCGGGCCTGCTCGATCTCCCCGGCCCCGAACGAGATCGCGGCTACCCGGGCATGGCCGCCGCCATTGTACCGCTCGCAGATCTCGGCCAGGTTGTGCAGGTTGCCGGGTTCCTTCCACGGGTTCGACCCGACCGAAACTTTGGCGCGGCTGGCCGAGGAGCTGACCCCGACCGAATAGAGATAATCGGGGAAGAGAAAATACGGGATGAACTTGTTATAGCCTTCCAGATCCAGATCGCTCACGTCGAAGTAGATGACTCCCCGCGATGCCTGGGCCCGCTCTTTCAAGATGCCGATCGAGCGCTGGTGCCGTTCGAGCAGCGGTCCCAGGTGCCGGTGGATGAACGGCAACTGAACGATCTCGGCAAGCGGCCGCTCGGCCAGCAGCGGAATCAGCCGCGCGACCAGGTCCGGGTCGGGCGCGGCCTCGATCACCAGCGCCAACTGCGTTGCCGGCTCGGCCAAGGCCACCGCCTTCTCGGCCGATTCGTATTGGGCGCCGTCGATCATATCACCCCAGCAAATCAGCTCTTCGAGCGGAGCGGCATCGAAGCCGAATTTCGTGCTCGCTATCGTCGATAGAAATTTCGTGCACGACTTGAAAGTCGGATCGTAAAACTTGTGTCCGGACCGGTCGCGGCGAAAGTGTTCGGCGTCTTGCGGGGAAAGAAAAGCGCTTTGATGATGATCGAACCACCAGGTCAGGCGCGGCGAGCTGGAATATTTGAAATCGACGATGATGTTCTCGTCGCCGTCGAACAGGTCTTCCGTGAATGGCTGAACCGCCCGATGGACCAGCCCTGAGAAATGGAAAACGGCGGCCGGGTCCAGCCGCTCGCGGTAAAACCGCATGAAGACGGCCGCGGAGGCCGCGCCGTCGAAACATTTGTCGTGATAACAGAGGCGAACGTTCACTTCAGCCTAGATCCCATGCCCCTCTGGCTTTTCCATTCGGCGCAAAACCAATAAAGATGGATGCCAGCCCCCATCTTGTCAAGTAGAAGTACACGCGGGGATAGCCTTCCCCTATCGTATCCCCCTTGCGGCGCCGGCCGGAAACCGGCGAATTTTCCGATTGGAAACCCTTCTCCAGCCGGGCTAGCTTCTTCGGCGCGAGCCGGCCGCTCGGTCGCGATGCTTGAAGAATTCCACCTGCCGCAAGCGCTTCTTGGCCTCGGCGAGCGTCTTGTATGGCCCCCCCATGTTTCGCCCCTTGCTCGAAAAGACCCGATAGCCGCCTTTCACCTTCTTGATCATGGCTATCCGCACCTCCCTGCCGGCTATTCTGCTTGGGCCGCCGTCCGAGTGAACGCCAGCTGATCCCTTGGCGGGCGCTTTAGGGAGTAGAGACTGTTTACTTTAACGCCATTACTCCTTAAATACTACGCGCGCGCCTCTCTTCCACAGCATATAGTAGTTTTCAAGAGGGGAGGCCCACCCCTCATGCCCCGGTTTAAGGGGCAACTCCACCCACGACATGAAATTTTGACGCTACGAGTGTCGGTCGCATGCCCTAGGCTTCCGGCCACTCGCAAAGGCCGTTGCGGCCTTGGAGGAGACTGTTATGTTTGTGATCGGAGAGCGTCTTCGCGCCCTGCGTGAGGCGAAGGGAATGCCACAAAGTGAAATCGAGCGGCGCACCGGCTTGCTGCGCTGTTACATTTCGCGCGTGGAAAATGGGCATACCATTCCATCGATCGAGACACTCGAGAAGCTGTCGCGGGCTCTCGATGTTCGTCTTTACCAACTTTTCTACGACATCGACGACCCGTCGACGATTCCGGAGCCGGCCGGCCGGAAAACCGCCGACGAAATCGCCGGGGAAAGCTCGTCCGAGCAGGCTCGCTTCCTGAACCGCATGGCGACTCTGCTCGAACGGCTGAGCGAGACCGACCGCCGGCTCTTGTTGCATGTGGCGCGGCGAATGGCCGACGTGTAGCGCTCCCGCGCTCATCGGGCGCCGCTGTTCAGGCAGCGCCTCGCGGGACCGGAAACGGCCGGGCCAGCGAGGGGCTGCTTCCGGCTTCGGCCAAATGACGCTGCCATGCGCCAAAGCGCGCCGACAGGCGGCGTAAAAGCGCCCAGCGAACCGCTTCGCTCGCCTGGTGCGGTCACTCGGTGGGACTTAGCCCTCCCGATTGCCGTCGCGCACTTTGGCATGCGGAGTGCACCAAACCGGATCGAGGCCGGTGGTCGGGAGGCGACAGGACCCAAAAGGTGTAGAAGGGTATCGCGAAAAGGACGCTTGGATGAACCCGGCGTTACAGCATGCCCAACTCTGAGCTCTTACGGAGCCCTCCAGGGTTACTGATCGCTATGCATCCCGAGCCACCGACCCCCCTCTAGCGAACGCATCGTCTACGCAAGAGGGATGTTGTTTCGGCCCTGTAGTGCCCTCTGCCAAGCCCGATGCCGGTAGGCATTCCCCCCCCCACCAGCCCATCCGGCTCGGGCCTGCGGCCAAGCCCGTTCGCGTTCCTGTATGATGAATCCCGGAGACCATAACCATGCAAATTTCCGCGGATATAGCCAAGTGTATTGAGCGGGCCAAGCCCGCCGCGCGGCGGATTTTCTCCGTTTATACCCCGATTGACGGGTCGGCGATCGCCGAGGTGCCCGATTGCGGCCGGGAAGAGGCCCAGAGCGCCGCCGAGCGCGCATCGGCGGCGTTCTCCACTTGGAAGCGGACAACCGCCTACGAGCGTTCGGCGATTCTCCGGCGCTGGTTCGAGCTGATCGGCGAACACAAAGCGGCGCTGGCTCGGCTGATGGCCATGGAAATGGGCAAACCCTTGACCGAGGCCGAAGGCGAGGTTCGCTACGCCGCGAGCTTCGTCGAGTGGTACGCGGAAGAGGCCAAACGCATATACGGCGAAACGATCCCCAGCCAGTTTCCAGGCAAGCGGATTCTGGTTCTACGCCAGCCGGCCGGGCTCGTCTTTGCCATCACTCCATGGAATTTCCCCTGCGCGATGGTGACGCGCAAGGTTGCGCCCGCGCTGGCCGCCGCGTGCGCCGTCATACTCAAACCCGCCGAGCAGGCGCCTCTCTCGGCGCTCTATCTGGCGGCCTTGTGGAGCGAGGCGGGTGGTCCGCTCGGGACGTTCGAGGTTTTGCCCGCTCACGATCCCGCGCCGGTTTCCGAGGTTCTGCTCGACGATCCTCGCGTGCGCGTGCTGGCCTTCACCGGTTCGACGGCGGTCGGCATGCATCTCTACGAGCGGTGTTCGCCGACGATGAAGCGCCTGGGCCTGGAACTAGGCGGGCACGCGCCATTTCTGATTTTCTCGGACGCGGACCTGGACGCCGCTCTGCCCCAGGTGGTCGCCTGCAAGTTTCGCAACGCGGGCCAGACCTGCGTGTGCACGAATCGCATCTACGTCCACGAGCGGATCGCCGGCGACTTCGGCGAGCGGCTGAAAGCGGCCGTATCGTCCCTGCGCGTGGGAAATCCGCTCGAACCGGAAACGCAGATTGGTCCGCTGGTGGACGCCCAGGGGATGGCGAAGGTGCAAGCGCACGTCGACGACGCCGTGCAAAAGGGCGCGCGGCTGCTGACGGGGGGCAAGCCTGCCGGGGGACTTTACTTCCAGCCGACGGTTCTGACCGGAATCGATTCGGGCATGCTGCTGATGCGGGAAGAGACTTTCGGCCCGGTCGCGCCGGTCATGACGTTTCGGGACGAAGAGGACGGGATTCGCCAGGCGAACGCGACTTCGTATGGCCTGGCGGCCTACCTTTGGACGCGCGATCTGGGCCGCGCCTTTCGCGTGGCGGAATCACTCGAATACGGCATCGTCGGCGTCAACGACGGGATGCCCTCCACGCCGCAGGCGCCCTTCGGCGGGGTGAAATATTCGGGAATCGGGCGCGAAGGCGGCCACTGGGGCGTCGACGAGTTCCTGGATATAAAGTACGTTTCCATCGCGTTGCCCTGAGCGTTTTTCCCCGTTCCCGATTCCAAAGCGGCGCTTCGCGACGCCGGGGCGTCAAGGCAGGACGACAGTCTCGGACGCATGGCAGGCCACGCCGGGATCATCCATTACGGTTTTCCGGCGATCGCGGTAATGGACGCGAAATTCGAGTGGGTTCTTGGGGAAATTGGGCAGCCCTTCGAATCGCGCCTGGCCAGCGGCGTTGGTGGAGACTTCGAGCGATTCCTTGTGGAGATTCAGGAACCCGTAGCGGAACGTTAAGTCGATCTCCGCATTGTAGATGGGCTTTTGCCGGCCATCGATGACCACGAAATCGGCGGTGCAGTCGCCGCTCTCGCCATTGACGGTGGGCACGGGCGGAGCCGGGCGCGGCGCCGCCATGGCGGCCGGCGAACCGGCCGAGAAAAGGGCAAAAGTAACCGCGCCCATCAGAAGCAGTGAGCGCACGCGGTGGAAACGAAGCAATTCTGGCATTGAGTCTCCTTGGGAACCCTCGCCCGGTTCGATGCGCGGCAGAGCCGGCCGCGTTGCGTGGATCGTTTCCCGGCGGCGGCGGCCGGACGGCACCAGATCCCTCCGGATTCACCCGGTTCACGGCTCAGGACGGCTTGCCGAAGGTGAGCGTGTAGAATCTGCCGTCGCCATGATCCCGGACGGTCGGATGGACCATCTCCGCGGGGAGCAGATCGAGAGGCGGACCGATCTTTTCGGCGGGGCCCCAGAGCCGCCGCCCCAGGATAGGGATTTTCCGGTAGAGTTCACGAATCTGCTTTTCGTTCTCGTCGGAGACCAGAAGTGTCGTTCCCGGCCTGGCCACCCGGATCATTTCGAGCACGGCCTTTCTCCGGTCATTGAAGAAGTTCAGCCCGCCCAATTGAAACACCACGTCGAAGCTCGCGTCCCGAAACGGCAGATTTTCGGCCTCTCCGCAAAACAGGCGCGCTGGGCGCTTCCAGCGGCGCAGATTCCGCCGGCACTTCTGGAGCATTCCCCAGGAAAGATCGAGACCGTAGAATTCGATTCCCTCGGGCAGCAGCGGCAGGTTCAACCCCGTGCCAACCGACACTTCGAGCACCCGGTCGCCGGGCCGAACCTCAATTTCAGCCAAAAATCCGCGCCGCAATTTCCGCAAATTCTGCCGGGAGAGAAAAGCGTAGATGTGCGATTGAACGTCGTAGAAAACCGCCACGCGGTCGTACAGCTTGCGGAACTGCCGATTCCGCCCGGCCAGCTTTTCCGCCTCGGCAAATACGGGGATTGCATCGCGGACCGGGAACCGCATTCCCGATCGTGGATTCACCAAGAATTCGCCGGCGCGGCCGCTTTCGTCCTCGCCGCGGATGATTTCCAGCGCTTCGTGCGTCAAGGGATCGCAAAGCAGATTTAGCGTTTGGGAGTCCATGCGAAGTCCACGCCGCCCCGGCCGAGGCTTGGCACCGCGAAGCCCGCTTCCGCCCTCTGCCGCCGCGGCATTCCGGCAGCGGCCGCAACTCTTTATTGATCTCCGGCCTCTTCCCGCTCCACATTCAACCAAAGCCGCAGAAACTCGCGCACCTCGCCGGTCGATTGCAGCCAGTATCGAGCGGCCGTATTCGACCGGCGGCCGACGACCGCCGAAATTCCATTTTGCAAGCCGCGGAAAACACTCTCGTCGGTTCTGTCGTCGCCCAAGTAAGCCGCAAAATAGCCTTCCGGCACCTTCTCCTGCGCCAGCAGGCGCTCGACCGCCGTCCACTTGTCGACCGAGGCGCCGGGGAGCAGTTCCCACACCTTTTTCCCATGCAGAAGGCGCAAGCCCGGCTCGCATTCGAGCAGGCCGCGCACGATCGCCTCGGCTTTCCCGGCCGTCCGCGGGGAAGCGGCGCGGTAATGCACGGCCACGCTCGCGCGTTTGACGTCGAGCTTGATCCCGTTCATTCGCGCAAGCCTGGGCCGGAGCCAGTTTGCCGCGCGCTGCACGCGGCGCTGTTCAGCGGGCGTCGCCAGCAGGAAAGCGCGCCCGCGCGGATCGAGGAGCCGGTAGCCATGACTTCCCACGTACCAGATGGCCGGGATTTGTACCAGCCTGGTCAGGTCCTCGATGCCGCGCCCGCTGACCACGCCCACCGTGCCTCCGGCGTCGCGGATCTGAACCAGCAGGCGGCGCGTCGCCTTCGACAGCCGCACATCGCCCGGCAGGCGCCGGATCCGCACAAGCGTCCCATCGAAATCGGTGAGAAGAACGCGCCGCGGCGCCGCGCGCATGCGTTTGGCCAGCCGGGGCCAGGCGGAGAGTAGAGGGCGAATGGGTTTCACACGAATTTCGAGAGCTTGCGCATGATGTCGGCAGCCCATTTGTAGACATTATTTTCCCGCACCTGTTCGCGCATCCGGCCCATCCGCCGCCGGATATCGGCCGGCTCCATCAAGATCGCCCGGTGGATCGCGCCGGCCACCTCGTCGGCGGCGTACGGATTGATCAGGAGGACATCGTTGCGGAACTGCCGCGCGGCGCCCGTGAACCGGCTGAGCAACAGGACGCCTTCCCCATCCACCCGCGAGGCCACGAATTCCTTGGCGACCAGGTTCATTCCGTCGTGCAGCGAGCTGACGATCGCAAAGCGCGCCATCCGGTACCAGGCGAGCAATTCGGATAGCGGCAGGTGCTCGCGCAGGAAAATCACCGGACACCAATCGGCGGTGCCGTGCTTCTGGTTGACGCGGCGAACGATGGCGTCCAGCTCCTCGTTTAGCCGCTGGTATTCCCGGACGTGGATCCGGCTGGGCACTCCGGCCTGGAAAAAGACGAAGCGGCCGCGGTATTCGGGAAAGCGGTCGAGGAAACGGTCCACCGCCTCGATCCGTTCCGGCAGACCCTTGGTGTAGTCGATCCGGTCGGCGCCGACGCCCACGATCATATCCTCGCCGATATGAAAACGGCGGCGGATGCATTCGATGCGTTCATCGGTGGCGCGGGAAGCGGCTTCGCGCGAGATCGATTCGAAATCGATGCTGATCGGAAACGCGCGGACCTTCGTCATGTGCCGCCGGTAAACGATCGCCGCCCGCTCCCGGTCGGTCCGCGCCTCGAGTTCCCGGTCGACCGTCTCCATGAAATTGTTTCCGTGATAGCGGATGTGAAAGCCCAGGATGTCGTTTCCCAGCATGCCGCGCAGAATGTCCTGTTTCCAGGGACAGATGCGGAAGACCTCCGAATTCGGCCAGGGAATATGCCAGAAATGCGCGATCACCGCGTGCGGACAACGCTGGCGCAACATGCGCGGCAGCAAGGCAAAGTGGTAATCCTGGATGAAAACGAAGGCCTGCTCGTTCCCGACCTCTTCGGCCACGCTGTCGGCGAACACCTGATTCACCTGCTGGTAAGCTTCCCAATGCTCCTGGCGGAATACCGGCGGCCGGTAGGCCATGTGGCAGAGCGGCCATAGGGCCGAATTCGCAAAACCGTAATAGTACTTCTCCTCCTGCTCCTCGGTCAGCCACACCCGCTTCAACCGGTACGATGGCTCGTCCGGAGGAACGTCGACGAACCCTCCCGCGTCGCTCGACGCCTTGTCTGCCGAGCCGCTCCCGTGCGCCACCCAGAGCCCGTGGCTCGCCCGCATCACCGGATCCAGCGCCACGACCAGCCCGCTCGCCGGCCGCATCCACTGGAGCTGTTCTTCGGACCAGACATGCACGTACGGTTCGCGGTTCGAAACCGTGATGAATTTGTGACCCCTCAACCGGGAACGAATGAGTTCTCGGAGGGTGTTTGCGGTCTCTTGCGGCAACCCGCCTCCCTGGGATGTGTCGGTTATGTTGCTGAGCCCGGCCGATACCGGTCACCGATTCGAGTGCGGCGACGGGAAGCGGCATAGGCGATTACTTCAACAACGAAGGAGAAAATAACTCTAGGATTAACGCGTAAATGAACACAAAAATTTTACCACAGCCGCATCCGCACAGGAAGAGAAAACCCCCGTCCCTGTCTTAGCCAGATAATTCTGTCACCCCTTAACGG
>DATLSU010000017.1:0-2782 GCA_035533975.1 Patescibacteria group bacterium | reverse complement strand
TCGAGCAGGCGCGAATGGAGATAGAAAACGTCGCCGGGGAAAGCCTCGCGGCCCGGCGGGCGGCGCAGGAGCAGGGAGATTTCGCGATAGGCCTGGGCGTGCTTGGAGAGGTCGTCGTAAAAGACGACGGCATGGCGGCCGGAATCGCGAAAAAACTCGCCCATGGCGCAGGCAGCGTAGGGCGCGATGTACTGCATGGTGGCCGGCTCGGCGGCCGAGGCGACCACGATAATCGTGTTTTCCATGGCGCCGAAATCGGTAAGCGCCTTGACCAGCTGGGCGACCGTCGACCGTTTCTGGCCGATGGCGCAATAGATCGAGATGATGCCGCTCTCGCGCTGGTTCAGGATGGTGTCGAGGATGATGGCGGTCTTGCCCGTCTGGCGGTCGCCGATGATGAGCTCGCGCTGGCCGCGGCCGATGGGAATCATCGAATCGATCGCCTTGATCCCGGTTTGCAGCGGCTCCTGGACCGACTGGCGGTCGATCACGCCCGGCGCGATGCGCTCGAGGGCAATGCGCTGTTCGGACGCAATCGGACCCTTGTCGTCGAGGGGCTGGCCTAGGGGATTGACGACGCGGCCGACCAGGGCGTCGCCCACGGGCACGGACATAATGGTGCGGGTGCGGCGAACGGTATCACCCTCTTTGACGGCGGTGTACTCGCCGAGCAGCACGGCGCCGACCTGATCCTCTTCGAGGTTGAGGGCGATGCCGAAGACGTCGTGGGGAAACTGGAGCATCTCGCCCATCATGATCTTTTCCAGGCCGTGGATGCGCGCGATGCCGTCGCCGACCGTTAGCACAGAGCCGACTTCCTCGACGGCGACCGACTGCTGATAGTTTTCAATCTGCTCGCGCAGAATCTTGGCAATTTCGTCAGCTTTGAGAGTCGTCATGTCTCTTTTCTTGTTCCTTGAGTTTTCCTCTTACCGCTGGCCCGCGGCCATCCGCGCGCGGAGACGATCGAGGCTGCTACGCACCGAACCATCCAAGACGGTCGAGCCGATGCGAACCCGAACCCCGCCGATCAGTTCCGGCTCGACGCGGTAGCTCGCTACGACACGCTTTCCGGTGCGCCGCTCGAGAGCGGCGACCAGCGCTTGCTTTTCCGCGTCGGGCAGATCGCGGGCGGCGGCGATTTCGGCATCGAGAATGCCGAGCCGGAGATTGAGCTCCTCGCCAAAGGCTTCCGCGATGGCGCCCAGCAGGCCGACACGGCGGTGGTCGACGACGAGGTAGAGAAAATTTCGCAGCGCCTGACTGGCTCCCATTTGTTCCACCAGTTTGGCGATCACCGACCGCTTCGACGACGCCGGAACGGCCGGGCTGGACAGAAAATTCCGCAAGTCGGCCGATTCGGCCATCATCTGAAGGAAATCGCCGAGTTCGCGGCGAACCTGCTCGGCACGCTGCTCGGCCAGCGCGACATCGGCAAGGGCTTCGGCGTAGCTGCGCTCGGGCGTCACTGCGGGCCTCCGGCGCGGACGAGCGCGTCGACGAACCGGCCAACCAAGCGGGCATCCACCTCGAGGGTGAGTTTCTCCGTCGCGCGAGCCCGAGCATACTCGATCGTCTTATCAATCGCCATTTCGCGCAACCGGTTCGCCGCTGCGAGTTCGGCGGCGGCCAGTTCGGCTTCGGCCGCGCGTTCGATGCGGGCAGCCTCCTCACGCGCCAAGCCTTGAATCCGCTTGGCTTCGGCAGCCGAATCCAGGCGGGCCCGCCCGCGCAATTCGACGATCTCGCTATCGAGCGCAGCAAGTTTCCCCTCGGCCGCGCGAAGGCGGTCTTGCGACGCCTGACGGGCCGCTTCCGCCGTGGCAATCGCGGCGGCGATCTGCTCGGCCTGGCGCTCGAAAACACTCTTCAGTTTCCTCGAAATCCACCAGCCGCCCAGGCCGAAAACCAAAACGAAATTCAGCCAGCGGAAAACCGTTTCGGTGGTTGCGGGGGCTTCGATCGCCTGCGCCGCTCCGGAAACCGGAACGGCCAAAAGCAAAACAGCGGAACAGGCCATCCGCCGCATGAACGCGATGAACGGTTTTGCCGGGCCAAGCCGCATCAGACGTCACCCGCCGACAGCCGAAGCGGCTTTGTTTCGGCCAGCACCGCGCGTGCGGCATCTTCGGCCAAGCGGTGGCTTTCCGTTTCGACCTGGCTGCGCGCGGCGGCCAAGTCGCTCTCGAGGCGCTCTTTCACCTGGCGAACCCGGTCGCTGGCGCGCGCGCGACTCTCTCGCAGCAGAGCGGCCCGTTCGTCGAGTGCAGCGTGGCGGGCAGCGTCCTGCTCGGTGTAAATCTCGGCGCGGGCTTTGTCGAGGGCACGGTGGTAGATACCCATCTTCTCCTGCGCCTGGCCGTCCAGGCGCGCCGATTCGTTTCTGGCGCCTTCAGTACGAGCCGCGCGCTCGGCCAGAACGCGGGCCATCGGCTGGAAGAAAACCGCCCGGGCAAACAAGAAGAAAAGAAAGACGATAACGGTGGTGGGCAGTGACGCAATCATCAGATTTAGTGCTTCGCGCAGTATGTCCACAAACCCACCCCTATCGGCGTCGCCCTTCTCGGAGTAATTTAGAAGGCCTAGATAAAAGGGCCATTTATAGCATCCACGCCCGTAGCCGTCAACGACGGAGCGGCCTTGGTGTCTTAGCCAGATAATTCTGTCACCCCTTAACGGCCGCGTGAAAATGTCACCCCATGAGACAGGAGACATTCACGTTGAGCCAACGGGAGTTGCAAAAGGTGGCCGTCATCGCACAGTGCGTGAAAGGGGAACTGGC
>DATLSU010000016.1:0-91536 GCA_035533975.1 Patescibacteria group bacterium | reverse complement strand
GTTCCTTACGCGAATTACTCGAATCCGCAAAGCCTGAACCTGTACAACTACACGCTCGACAATCCGGAAACCAACGTCGACCTCGACGGCCACTGCCAGCTCCCACTTTTCTCAACAACGTGCGCCGGGGGTTCCCACCGGCCTCCCGTTCGCCCGCCAGCGCCAAAGCAGATCAATAGCACGCAGGAGAGGAACGGCAACATCATCTATAACGAAACTGGCGGCCTGCGGCCGACGGAGAGGAGCGGCTCCGGGAGCGCGACGCAGATGCGCTCCGCCAGAGTGGGGATAGGCCACGTACTGATCAACCGCGAGGCGATTCACCTGGCTCGGGGCGTAGCGTCGTCATACGTCTCCCTCAAGAACAGAAATAACGCGGAGTACAAAGATTCACAAGCCGCGGCCATACAGGCAGCTCGGACGCCGGACACAACCCGCGGAGCAACTCACTTCTACCTTCACTGGGTCGGCCACCCCGCTCCGCCCTGGGCCCACCCTGTGACCCCGGTGGCATACTACGGCCCGTTCTTAAACGCCTCGGGCGGCGGCGACGTACCAAAGAACGTGGACGTTTGGATTTTGATCATACCCTAGGAGGCACGCATGGTTAGAACGACGATGGTCATCGCCGGGGCGACCCTCCTCGCGCTTGGCGGTTTGAGGTGTCGGGCCTCACAAGCAGGCAGGGCCCAACCGAGCGCGCCCCCGGACCAGGGCGCCCTAGCGCGCACCACGGGGCCCGTGACTCCGAGGGACGTGGGAGCTGTCCTCCTGGCTATTGCGGATGAGATTTACGCTGGAGGCTGTGCGCCTGCCTTCCTTGATATCGGGAAGTCCGTCGGCCGGGAAGGGAAGGTCCACCAGATCAACGTTTACTTTGCGCCATCATTGAAACAAGGGCTATCCTCGGTGATCTATAAGTTTTGGCCATTCGGCGAAGTGAACAGGATGTACTGGATGGACAAGGCGGGCCTAGCGCATCTGGCGGGCCATCCCGCCTGGGACTTCCCCCCAACTGAGCCGTCCTACCTGACGATCTACATGGGAGACAGGCAGCTCTGCCGTCTCAAGTCGGAGTGGAAACGGGTGCCACTCGACGTTGAGATCAGCCCTAGCCGCAGCCGGATCCGGGAGGCGGCGGCCAGGCAGAAACAGCGCGGCGGCGATGTTCATTTTTGTACCGGCCGGTGGCACCCGTAGGGTGAGGCAGGGCGGCCGACCCCGTAGCGTTTCAGGGCGGGTGGGCGGGTGGCGCACCCTCGCGGCGGTTACACCGCCTGATTTTTCGGGTGGCGGGTGGCGCATCCCACCGCCTTTCCGAGTAATGGCGGGTGCCGCATCCTTCGCGTTGTTGGCGAAGGGTGCGCGTTGTTCGGTGATATGATCCACTCGTGCCGGATCAAGAGCAAAATCCTGGCCACGTTCCTGCCGTCGGGCGGGTGGCGCATCCTTGCGGTGGTTACACCGCCTGATTTTTCGGGTGGGGCGGGTGGGGCAGACGTAAAACGCCAAGACGGCCCTGGGCGCCGCACCCTTCCGTTCTAAGGTGTTCAGGCACATGACATCCTTTACAGGTTGTCCCGGGACATCCTTTACACTGCGGCGAGGCTCGCCAGCCGTAACGCCATGGGCGGAGAAGGGAACTGGCGGATCGGGCGGCGGCCGCCAGGGAAGGTTTCGGGCAGGGAACTGCCAGGCAAGGAATGAAGCGCGCCAAATCGCCGGTGAAATCTGGTATAATTCAGGATTGAAGCAGGTTCTCACAGGAGGATCGAAAGTCATTATGGTTACTCTGACTCCGGTGGCTGTTGAGAAGGTCAAAGAGATCATGAATCAGCAGAACCCGTCGCCAAGCGGCCTGCGTGTTGCGGTAGTCGGCGGGGGCTGCTCGGGGTTTACCTACCACATGGCCTTTGAAAATCAGTCCAGCGACAACGACAACGTGTATGAATACGGCGGCCTGAAACTCCTGGTCGATCAGATGAGCGAGATGTATCTCGACGGCGTCGAAATCGACTTTGTGGAGTCGCTCGAGGGCGCGGGCTTCAAGTTCAACAATCCCAACGTTCGCAGCACCTGCGGCTGTGGCTCTTCTTTTAGCGCCTGATCCGGCCTTTCCTCGCCTTCCCCAAAAGGCCCCCTTGTTCCGAGGGGGCCTTTTCTTTGAATTGCGTTAGGATTGTGTCCTGACCCATGAAGATTGCCCTGGCCCAGATCAACCCGACCGTCGGCGACTTCTCCGGCAATCGTTCCCGGATTCTGCGCTTCGCCCGCCAGGCGCGGGAGCGCGGAGCCGACCTGGCCGTCTTCTCCGAACTCTGCCTTTGCGGCTATCTGCCCCACGACCTGATCGAGCGGCCCGACTTTGTCGAGCGCAACCGCCTCGAACTGGGGCGTCTGGCCGCGGAAATCCCGCTGCCCGCCGTCGTCGGCTACGTGGGGCAGGCGCGGAGCAAAACCGGCAAGCGCGCGGCCAATTGCGCCGCGTTGATCTCCGGCGGCCAAATCCTGTTCGAGCAGCAGAAGATGCTGCTTCCCACCTACGACGTTTTCGACGAGAGCCGCTACTTTCAGCCGGCCGAGCGGCAGTCGGTTTTTCCCTTCCACGGCAGCCGGCTGGGACTCACGATTTGCGAAGACATCTGGAACGAAAAGGGCTTTTGGGCTAGTCGCCTCTACGAACGCGATCCGGTCGCCGAGCTGATGGCCGCGGGCGCCAACCTGATCGTGAACATCTCTTCCTCCCCCTTCACGATCGATAAGCGTGCGCTTCGTTACGACATGCTGCGCGCCATCGCGCGGCAGTACCGCGTGCCCGTCGTTTACGTCAATCAGGTGGGCGGGAACGACAGCCTCGTCTTTGATGGAACCAGCGTCGCCGTCCTCGCCGACGGCCGCATCGCCGCTCAGGCCGCCGCGTTCGATGAGGATCTGATCCTGTTCGATACCGAGGCGGAAACCGGCGACGTCCACGCCCAGCCGGCCGGCGAGCTCGATGCCGTGTGCCGGGCGCTGGTTTGCGGCACGCGCGATTACGTGTGCAAATGCGGCTTTTCCCAGGCGGTCATCGGCTTGAGCGGCGGAATCGATTCCTCGCTCGTCGCCGCCATAGCCGTCGAGGCCCTGGGGCCGGAAAACGTGCTGGGCGTCTCGATGCCGGGGCCGTATTCCTCCCCGGCGAGCCTGCGCGATGCCCGGGAAGTCGCCCGCAATCTCGGAATTCGATTCGAAGTGCTTCCCATCGGCGACATTTTCGACGCCTATCGAGCGACGATGTCGCCGCTCTTTGCCAACCTTCCCGAAGACGTCACCGAAGAGAACTTTCAGGCGCGCATCCGCGGCAACCTTCTGATGGGGCTTTCGAACAAGTTCGGCAGCCTGGTGCTCAGCGCCGGCAATAAATCGGAACTGGCCGTCGGCTACTGCACCCTCTACGGCGATATGGCGGGCGGCCTGGCGGTGATCTCCGATATCCCCAAGGTCATGGTGTACGAGCTGGCCCGCACGATCAATTCGCGCCAGCCCGTGATTCCCGCCTCCGTTTTCACCAAAGCGCCCTCGGCCGAGCTGCGGGCCAATCAAACCGACCAGGACAGCCTGCCGCCCTACGACGTTCTGGACCGGATTCTCAAAGCATACGTCGAGGATTTCAAAAGCGCCGAGGAGATCGCGGGCCACTACGAGCTTCCGCTCGAACTGGTGCGGAACGTGGCGACCCGCGTCGATCGGAACGAATACAAGCGGCAGCAGGCCGCGCTCGGCCTGAAGGTCACCTCGAAGGCTTTCAGCGTCGGCCGCCGCTTCCCGATCGCTCAGCGCTATCTCACCTAATCCCTGGTATTCTGGGAGCGGTTCATGAGGGGTCAATCGATGAAGAAGCGAATTCTCCAGGCCAGCTTGGTCTTTTGCGCCATGATCGTCAGTCTCTCGCTATGGGCCCGGCAGGAAGCGGCCCAACAAACGAGCGAATCGCCGGACCAGATCGAGCATCACGTCGAGACATTCCTGCGAGAGGTCTACGCCTGGGGCTCGGCCTTTGAAATCAAGGTCAATCCGCCGGTTCCGACACCCATCGCGGGATTGTACGAGGTGCCCGTCGCCATCACCTACCACGGGCAGAGCGACCATGCCATGCTTTACGTCAGCCACGACGGCCGGTACATCATCCGGGGCGTCATCAACAGCCTTCTGGTTAATCCGTATGCGGCGATCCTCCAGAAACTCGATATCGCCAACCATCCCCACGTCGGCCCGGCCAAGGCCTGCGTCAACGTGGTGGAGTTCAGCGATTTCGAATGCCCGCATTGCCGCGACGCTCAACAGGGCATCGAGAAAGCCGAGCCCCAATTCCCGCAAGTACGCTTCACCTTCATGGACTTTCCCATCACGCAGATCCATCCCTGGGCCATGACCGCCGCGCTGGCCGGCCGCTGCGCCTACCAGGAAAACCCAGCCGACTATTCCAAACTCCGAAACCTGATTTTCGAGGACCAGGACAAGATTGGCGCGGCCGACGCCCTCAATAAACTGGTTGGCCTGGCTACCCAGGCAGGCCTCAACGCGGCAACCATGCAGGCTTGTATCTCGGCGCCTCAAACCGAAAATCTCGTCAAGGCCGACATGGCTTTGGGCAATGAACTGAAAGTGACCAGCACGCCCACGCTATTCGTGAATGGACGGCCATTGGTGGGGTGGAATGCCCAGATGCTCGAGCAGTACATTTCCTACGAGCAGGAGCAATGCCAAGCCGGGCACTGAGTGGCGGGATAAGGCGGGGCTCGATGGACGGCGTGGAGCGAGCGGGGAATTCGTTCCCGACCTCTTAGTAAACATAATATACCTTATCAGACGTTGTCGTGTTCTGCCACATTCCCCGTTGACCGGGATATAATCGCGGGCGAAGGAGGCGCCGATGGGTGAACTCTTTCTCGCAATGGCAGCACTCGTTTTGCTCGTTCACCTGTTCTTCAACGCCTGGGTGGTTGCCGGAGCCCTGGTGACCGAGGGAAGACCGACGCTCGAGCGGCTGCATATCCTTTCGCTCTTCTACGGCGCGGTCATGGAAAATGTCTCCTGGCCGTGCCCGCTGACCTTGGCGCAAAAGTGGTTCCTGGCCGAGGCGGGCAGGACGCCCTACCATGGCGATTTCATCGTTCATTACCTGCAAGTCGTCGTCGCGCCGAGTTTTCCGCTGGCTCTTTTGCGCTGGGGTGCGATCGGCGTATTGGTGGTGAATGTGGCAGTTTACGTCCGCCGGTACGCGCGGCTGCGGCGCCACGCTTTTCACCACTGAAATCGGTTGGGGTGGCTGGGACGCCAGAGAGGCGGATCCCTGAGCCCCTACGCGTGCTTCCATCTCGGTGCGAAGGGGCTTTTTTAGGCGGCGGGTTGCGAGGTTTCCGCCTCGGCGGCCCGGCTGGCGGAGCGTTCGATGGAGGCCAAGGCATCATGGAGTGCCGCGACGAGTTCCTCGCGAGACACCTGCGACCTGCGAAACTGGAGCCGGAGCAGGAAGGAATCGTCGCCGGGCCGGTAGGAGAAGACATATGGTTCGGGACGCGGCGCGCTTCCCTGCTCTTGCTGCCTGGCGCGGCGGGCCTGGTCGCGGGTCAGATTGCCCTGGGAGATCCGGCCAACCATGTCGCTCATTTTCGACGGCGTGGGTTGGCGGGCGATTTGAAGCAGGAGCGATTTCGAGATCACGCCGTTTTCCACGCAATGGCGCCGCACGGGGCCGGGGATCAGGCGCAGCGAGAGCAACTCGGTGACGGAAGTGCGCGACTTGCCGATCTTGCGGGCGATTTCCTCGTGCGTGTACTCGAACTGCTCGGCCAGGCGCGCCAAGCCATCGGCTTCCTCGAACGGAGTCAGGTCCTTCCGCTGCAGGTTCTCGATCAGGGAAATCTCGAGGATTTCGGCGTCGTCGGCGGTTTTCTCGATGCAGGGCAGCTCGCGCAACCCGGCCTCGCGCGCCGCGTGGTAGCGCCGCTCTCCCGAGATGATGTAATAGCTGTCCTCGCGCGCCACGTAGCGCACTAGCAGGGGCTCGAGGACGCCCTTTTCGCGGATGGATTCGGCGAGTTCCCGGACGTCCCCGAGCATTTTGCGCGGCTGCTCGGGATCGGGACGAACGCTTTCGATCGGCAGCATGCGGCCCACCGAAGCGCCGCTGAACGTAGTCAGCGCCTCGACGTAGTGGGCGTCATGCCGCATCTTCAGAGTGACGGGCAACCCGATCCGCTTGGACACGGGCAATGACCTCCTCGGCAAGCTTGCGATATTCGTGGGCGCCGGGCGAATCCGGTGCGAAGGTGAAGATGGTCTGCCGGTACGCCGGACTCTCTTCGAGGCGAACGTTGCGGCTGATGCGCGTTTTGAACATGGCCGAACCGAAAACCGACCGGATCTGCTCGACCGCGTCCTTGGCGATGTTCGTGCGGCGGTCGAAGAGCGTAATGAGGACGCCGGCGATCTTGAGGTCCGGATTGGGACGGGCTCGAATGCGGGAATAGGTTTCGATTAGGTCGTCGGTTCCCTCGATCGCGAAATAGCTGGCCTGCACGGGAATGAGGAGATGGGTGGCGGCGACGAGCGCGTTTACCGTCAAAATCCCGAGGGTTGGTGGCGTATCGAGGACGATGAAGTCGTAGTCGTTATGAATGCCCAGCAGGGCGTCCTTGAGCTTGAAGGGAGCGTCGAACTGGCCGACGAGCTGCTGTTCGAGTTTGGCGAGCGCGAGGCGGGCCGGAGCCAAAGAGAGGTTCGGGAGCGTGGACGGGCGAATGACTTGACGGACGTCGAGCCGCTGCTCGGAAAGAACATCGAACATGCTGCTGGCGAGCTCGGCCACATCGAAAAAAGCGAGACTGGAATTCGCCTGAGGATCGAGATCGATGAGAAGCGTGCGGTGTTTGCGCCGCGCAATGGCGGCAGCGAGATTGATGGCGGTGGTGGTCTTCCCTACCCCGCCCTTCTGATTCGTAATGGCAAGGATGCTGGTCAATTCCCCGGCGCAGTCTCCCAACTATATGTAGGGGCATAAATACTTTCGCCCCAATGACTAGGAGGACTGTAGCCGCCCGGGAGGGGCAAATGCAAGCGGAAAATTCACTGGGGCGGCGAAAAGGTTCCGCGGGGGGGACTGGGGCGCGAGCAGCAAACCGGGGTGTCGGGGAGGAAACGCGGGATTCGAGGCGCGGAGGGGGCCGGCTACATCTTATAGCGTCCCAGATCTTCGTCGCCGAGTCCTTCGAGCCACTTGCGAATTTCCTCGCTCGGCGCGTTTTCGGCCGAAGAGCCGGAAACGCGGGAACTCTTCAGAACCTGCTCCTCGACGTAGATGGGGCAATCGAGGCGAAGCGCGAGCGCCAGCGCGTCGCTCGGGCGCGAGTCGATGGCGAAGATATTGCCGTCGCGTTCCATCCAGATCATGGCGTAGAAGGTATCGTCCTTGAGGTCGCTGACGACGATCTTGCGAACCTGCACCTGCAACCCGAGGAGCACGTTTTTCAGCAGATCGTGCGTCATGGGACGAGGCGTCTGGACCTTTTCGATCTCGAGGGCAATCGCATTGGCTTCGTAGATGCCGACCCAGATGGGCAGGATCGATCCGCCATCGGAATCCCGGAGAACCACGACGGGCATGTTGGTGACGGGATCCATCATGAGACCTCGGATTTTCATCTCGACTTCCATGGATGCCTCCCGCGACTACGCTGTGTGTTCGCCGACGAGGCTGTTGGGACCCGCCTGAGTGATGACTACCTGCACGTATTGTCCCAGAAGTTCGGGAGCGGGTGAAGTGAAATTTACAATGCGATGATTCGACATCCGCCCCGTCCATTGCTCGCGCGCACGGTGGCGCCCGTCAACCAGGACTTCGACGCCTTGGCCGATCATTCGTTGATTCCGCTCGATTTGGATCGAGCGCTGGCGCTCGATCAGAAGCGCGAGCCGGCGGCTCTTTTCGGATTCGGGAACCTGGTCGGGCCATCCGAGCGCCGGGGTTTGCGGGCGAGGCGAGTATTTGAACGCGAACACCCCGTCGTACTGCACCCGGTCCAGCAGGTCGAGCGTGAGATCGAAATCCTCGTCGGTCTCGCCCGGAAAGCCGACGATGACGTCGGTGGTGATGCTGATCGGGCGGCGAGCCGAACGGATCATGGCGATCGTCTCGAGATACTCCTGGCGGGAATAGCCGCGGCGCATCCTCTCGAGCACGCGAGTCGATCCGGATTGCACGGGCAGGTGCACGTGCTCGCAGATGGAGGGGCAGGAGTCGATCGCCTGCACGATGTCGGGATGGAAATCGCGCGGGTGAGACGTGGTGAAGCGTACCCGGCGAATGCCGCGAGCGCGAGCGGCCTCCAGAAGCAACTGGGAAAAGCGGAGGCCGGGCGGGCCCGGGTCTCGCCAGGAGTCGACCGTTTGCCCGAGGAACTGCACTTCGGTGAAACCGGCGCCAGCCAGCCCTGCGACCTCGGTCAGGATGGCGCCCGAGGGGCGGCTGCGCTCGGGCCCGCGCGTATTGGGAACGACGCAGAACGTGCAGCGTTTGTCGCAGCCCTCGATGATGGTGACGTAGGCGCGAAAGGCGATATCGCGGCGCGTGACCTCGGTCTCGAAGGTTTCATCGACGTCCAGATCCAGGCCGCTCACGCGGCGCTCGCCGGCTTCGAGGCGGTCGAGCAGTTCCGGCAGCCGGCGGTAGCTGGCCGAACCGCAGACCAAACTGACCCAGGGAGCACGCTGGAAAATTCGTTCCCCCTCCTGCTGGGCGACGCAGCCGAGAACGGCGACTACCCGGTTCTGCTCGGGGGCATTCTTATAGCGTCCCAGTTGGGTGAACACTTTTTGCGCCGCTTTTTCGCGAATGCTGCAGGTGTTGTAGAGGATCACGTCCGCCTGCTCGGGATCGGAAGTGGGCCGGTAGCCGCGGGAAACCAGCAGGCCGGCCACCTTCTCCGAGTCGTGGACGTTCATCTGGCAGCCGAAGGTTTCGAGGTAAAACGTGCGGCCGCCGGTGCCGGCCCCTGCTTGCGGCGAACCGGCGAGGGCTTCGACGGGGATATCGACGCTGGCCATGACGCGGCCATTCTAGCACAGCGGTTTCGATGGACCGGCCGGGCAGCACGCGGGCCCGTGGACGCGTCCAATGAAGTGAATTGGCACAAGTTGACCAATGACGGACGCCGGGGACCGATGAGGTTTGACCGTAGTGAGGCTGTGTGCTACGGTGAATTGATTTCCGCTCTCCGCCGGCGCCGAGAGGGAGTGGACGATTCTAAATTCACTCGTATTGTTGCTGGCAAGCCCGCTGACTGGACTGCTTGAACAGACCGGATGGGTAGCCCGGATTGTCCTGCTGATCCTGCTGATCTTTTCGCTCTTTTCCTGGGCGGTCATTTTCGAAAAACACAGGCTTTTTAGCCAGGTTGGCTCCCAAACGAAGAGCTTCTTGAAGATGTTTCGTTCGTCGCGGGAAATGCCGAATGCGGCCACGCTCCAGGCCGTGGCTTCCGGCTCGCCGCTGGTGACGGTTTACGAGGCCGGCTACCAGGAGTGGATCCGCCAGTCCGGCGGCGGCAATCCACACCCGGGTCCGGCGCGCAATCCGCAAATCATCGCCGTCGAAATGCAACTCGCGGCGGCCGAAGAGACGCGGCGGCTCGAGCGCTGGATGCCGTTCCTGGCCACGACCGGGTCGGTCAGCCCGTTCATCGGATTGTTTGGAACGGTCTGGGGCGTGATGGACGCTTTTAGCCAGCTGGGCCAGGCGGGGGCGACCACTCTGCGAGCCACCGCCCCGGGAATCGCCGAAGCGCTGATCACGACGGCGGCGGGACTCTTTGCCGCGATCCCCGCGGTGATCGCCTACAACCACTATCTGCATGGCATTCGAGACTTTTCCACGAGAACGGAAAATTTCATCGCCGAGGTCGTCACCCGCATTGAAACGCTCGACCAGTGATGCCATGGGATGCCAGGTGCCAATTTCGAGTCCCGGCGTTTGGGAAACTTTGCCATCCCTCCCGGCTCCGCTGAAGGGGAGCCGCTCATTGCCGTCGCGGTAGAGGCCCGCCGATGCCCGCACCCAACCGAACGCCCGGCAGTTCCCTTTCCGAGATCAATATGGTGCCGTTCATCGACGTGATGCTGGTGCTGCTGGTGATTTTCATGATCACGGCACCGGTGCTGCAATCGGGCATCCAGGTGAATTTGCCGAAGACGCGAACGGTCAGGCAGATCAAGCAGGCGCGGGTGGTCATTACGATCGATCGCGCGCAGCGCGTCTACCTGGACGACAAGCCCGTGAACATTCATCAGTTGGGAGCGAAGGTGAAGGCGAAGCTGACCGATCCCGCCCATCAGCCGGTCTTCATCCGTTGCGACGAATCGGTGCCGTTTGGAAGCTTTGCCACGGTCACCGACCAACTGGAACGTTCCGGCATTGTGAACATCAGTGTCGTCACCGTACCGATTACCGAAAGGCCCCGTGGACGCTAAAGAAACGGGCGGAAGACGCCGGCCGGGCGAGAAGCTGGGCAGTTCACTGGTCTGGTCCGGCGCATTTCATGTTTTTCTGGCGGCGACGCTTGTGATCTCGGCGGTCCTTTCGAATCGAGGAGCGATGTGGGGCGGAGGCGGCGGAGGCGGCGGGGCCGTGCAGGTGACGCTGGTCGGCAGTTTGCCGGCGATTCCCTTGCCCAGCCCCGACGCCGTGACGGCGAGCCGGGTGGTCGACGTGACGAAGGGACTTTATAAATCCGAGCCGCCGCCGAAAATTCCTGTGCAGCCGAACGCGATCAAACTGCCGGCGTTTTTGAAGGAAAAGCGGCCCGTTTACAAAACCCCGCGGCCCTCGAAGATTCTCGAAAACAAAGCGCAGCCCCCGCCGAATGCCGTTCCTTACGGTCAGGGAGGGGCGCCGCAAGTTCCCTATTCGACCTTCACGATGGGAAAAAGCACGCAGGGAGGCTTGAGCCTGGGCGGGCCGGGAGGCGGATTTGGGAAGCTTTTTCCCTGGTATGTCGATGCGGTGCGCCGCAGGGTCAGCAGCAACTGGCTGCAGGCGACGGTCGATCCGACCATTCAGACGGCGCCGCGGGCGGTGATCGATTTTGAGATTATGCGGGACGGCACGATTACGAATATTCAAGTGATGCAATCGAGCGGGTATTCCTCCGTGGACTCCTCGGCAGTGCGGGCGATTCAGTCCTCAAGTCCGGTCAGTCCGCTTCCCGGGGGATATACCGGCTCGTATGTGAACGTGGAATTTTGGTTCGATTTCCGGCGATGAAGGGTGCGCAGATGAAGGCAAAACACGGGAAGATTTGGGGATTGGCGGCGGCTGCCGGGGTGCTTGTCCTTTTGGCGCTGCCGGCGGCGCTGCCGGCGCAGGATTGGTTCCGGACGGGAACCGGCCTCGGGGTGAGCAAAGTCCGGTTGGCGCTGCCCGATTACGCCTCGGGGAACGCGGCCACGCAGCCGCTGGCGCAGGTTTTCAACCAGGTGCTTTGGGCAGACCTGAATTACTCGGGCGTGATCGACATGGTCAGCAAGAGCTTTTATCCCACACCCTCCTCCTGGCCCTCGCAGCCCAGCCAGTTTCAGGGGCAACAGCAGCAATGGAGCCAGCCTCCCGTGAATGCGGCGATGATCTCCTTTGGTCATCTGACGGCTTCGGGAACGAAGCTTTCGCTATCGGCCTGGCTCATGGATCTGACCAATCTGTCGGCGCCGCCGGTGCTGGCGAAAATCTACTCGGGCGCGGCGACGAAAGAAGGAGCCAGGCTGCTGGCGCATGAACTCGCCGACGACATCGTCGCGGCGCTGACCGGCGGCGTGCCGGGCATCGCCCAGACGCACATTGCCTACAGCCATCAAGTGGGAAACATCTCCGAACTGTGGGTCATGGATTACGACGGCGCAAACGCGCACCGGATCACTCACCTCGGAACCGAAGCGATCACGCCCCGCTGGTCGCCCGACGCATCGGAAATCGCCTTCACCTGTTTCGTGCCGTACCGGGGAGTGGTTTCGGCGCAAATATGCCTTTACTCGATGGCGTCGGGCCGGATGTTGTATTTCCGGCGGTTTCCGGGGACGAACGCGACGCCGGCCTGGTCTCCCGACGGCCGCCATATCGCCTTCATGTCCAGCATGCGCAGAGATCCGGAAATCTGGGTCGCCGGTCCCGACGGCGGCAATCCCCAAGAGCTCACCTTCACCCCGCATTCGGTGAACACATCGCCGGTCTGGAATCCCAAGACGGGCCAGCAGATTGTTTTCGTGAGCGATCGCAGCGGTTTGCCGGGGCTTTACATGATGAATTCGGACGGATCGAATGTCGTCAAGATCGTCCTGCCGGACATGGGCTACGTGGTGGACCCGACCTGGTCGCCCAATGCGCAGCTTCTGGCCTTCAGTTGGCGTCGGCCAAACGGAAATTACGATATCTACGTGATGGATATTGCCAGCCACCAACTGCTTCAACTGACCCGCGATGCGGGCCGGAACGAGCGGCCGGGTTGGGCTCCCGATGGCAGGCATTTGGTGTTTCAGTCGGATCGCACCGGCAGCTGGCAGGTTTGGACGATGCTCGCCGACGGCAGTGGCGCGCGCCAGTTGACCCGGGGGGGCAAGAATTTCTCGCCCGGTTGGTCGCCGAAATAAGGCGATTGGGCGCGGAAATCGGGGAGCAGTAGAGGCTCGTATGTGGGGATTCAGCAATGGTACGATGGAGCACGGACCGTACGCTGTCGCTGCTCCGATAGAGAGTTACATTCAGGAGGAGACGCATGGAAAGTAGTCCGGAAAACAGTTCGTTTCGCAAGTACGTCCTGATCCTGGCAGTTTCGGTTCTGACCGTGTTTGCCGGCGCCTGCGCGAAAAAGCGGGTGGCTGCACTTCCTCCGGCTCCCACGCCGCCAGCAGCTGCTCCGGCGCCGCCGACGGTGAAGCTTTCGGCCTCGCCCGATTTCATCACGCAAGGCCAGTCGTCGAAGCTGACATGGACATCCCAGAACGCCACCAACCTCGATTTGCAGCCAAGCATTGGCACCGTCCAAGCGAGCGGCTCGTCAACCGTCACTCCTAACCAGTCGACGACCTACACGATCACGGCAACCGGGCCGGGCGGAAACGCCGTGGATACGGCTCGCGTGACCGTGGGTCCGCCGTCGGCCGCGCAACCCTCGGCGCCCAGCGCGACGCTCGCGGAGCTTTTCGACCGGGACGTCAAGGACGCTTTCTTCGATTTCAACAAGGCCGACATCCGGCCCGACGCGCGTGACGCACTGACGCAAACCGCCGAGTTTCTGCGTTCGCACCCGAACACCGACGTCACCATCGAGGGCCATTGCGACGAGCGCGGCTCTCTCGAATACAACCTGGGACTGGGGCAGAGGCGGGCCGACGCCGCCAAGCAATTCTTGCTATCGCTCGGAATTTCCGCCGGCCGGATGAACACGATGAGTTGGGGGAAGGAACATCCGTTCTGCACCGAGCATAACGAGACTTGCTGGCAGGAGAACCGGCGAGCGCATTTCGTCATGGCTCAGTGATTTCGTCATAGTCGGCCCGTCCCCGGTTCCAGCCGCCGCCCCCCGAGGGCGGCCGGAGCCGGCGGGCGCGCCGATGAAGGAGGAACGACATTGCGTGGACGAGGAATTGCAATCACCACGGCGGCGATAGCCGCCGCACTGGTCATGGGGGCGCTGTTGTCTCCGCCGCCCGCCGATGCGGTCGCCAGAGAGATCATCCAACTGCAGCAGCAGGTGGCGATCCTGATGCAGAACCAGCAGACGATGCAAAATCAGATGACGCAGAACTTCGCGGTTCTCAAGACCTTGCTCGGCCAGTCCGTCGACTCGCAAAACCGCCTGAGCAGCACCCTGGGTTCGCTCCAAAAAACCATCCAAGACATGCAGGCCAATAACGGCTCGCAAATCACCTCCATGTCCAGCCAGGTGCAGGGGCTCTCCGACAGCCTGGATGACGTGAAAGCGCGGCTCGACAAGCTTTCCGGTCAACTGGGAACCGCGCAGAATAGCTTGCAGAGCCTGGATGCGAAAGTCACTGCTTTGGCGCCTCCTCCGCAGCCGGGGCAACCGGACGGCGCCACGGGCAACTCTCCCGCAGCGGGAGCGCCGGGCACCGACGCCCCGGCTTCGGCGGCCGCTCAGGCGCCCGCTGGCCCTCCACCGCCCGCCGACCTGCTTTACACGAACGCTCTGCGCGATTTCACCTCGGGAAATTACAGCCTCGCCAATCAGGAGTTCCGCCAGTACTTGCAGTATTATCCGCACACCGATCTTGCCTCGAACGCCTATTTTTACCTGGGTGAGATCGCCTACGCGCAAGGCCGCTTCCCGGATGCCATCGGAGAATACAACCAGGTGCTGAACAACTATCCGAACAGTTTTAAGCGAGCCGACGCCCGGCTCAAAAAAGCCTACGCGCTGCTGAAACTGAAGGAGAACGGGCCGGCGATCGCGGAACTGCGGCTGGTGATCCGCCAGAATCCGGGCACGGAGCAGGCCCGCAAGGCCGAGGCGCGGTTGCGCGAATTGGGCGTTCGCAGCCGCTAGGATCCCGGCGCGGCCACAATTGCCTTCTCCGGCGCCCCGGCGGCGCTCCCGTAGCACAAAGACGAACCTTCGCCGGGATTCATTGATGGATAGCGAGACAGGTTTGCCAGGCAAAAAATATGTAACCCTCTCCCCGCCAGTGCGTCTTTCGGGTATACTCAGCCGGCGAAGGCGGCGCTCATGTCGGTAAACAAGGTCATCCTGGTCGGAAGGTTGGGGCGCGATCCCGAAAGCCGGTTCACGTCTGGCGGGCAGCAGGTCTGCAATTTCACGCTGGCGACCGATGAAACCTTCAAGGATCGCGCCGGCGAGCGGCAGAAGCGGACCGAATGGCACCGGATCGTGCTATGGGGCCGGCTAGCTGAAATCTCCCAGCAATATTTGAAGCGGGGCACCCTCGTCTACATCGAAGGAAGGCTGCAGACGCGGCAATGGGACGACCGCTCCGGCAATAAGCGTACGACTACGGAAATCGTCGCTGGCGTGATGAGAATTCTGAGTCCGCGGGGTGAAACTCCGGGCGGTGGAGCACCGGCGGAAGCGGCGATGGGAACCGATATGGAAGAGCCGCACACTTCGAGCGAGCCCGGCATCTCCGACGAGGACATCCCCTTCTAAGAACGGCGTCAACTTCACTTCCCCTAAAGCAGTGTCCCCGCCTGCCGCTCAGCGGCCTCTGCGCCTGGAATCGGGTAAATGGCGGTGATGGAGCCTATGCTCGGCGTCGAGCCGACGCAGGAAATCGTCGAATTTTGCTTGCTGGGCGGGCATGAGAATCGCGCGAATGCGCGCATGGATGTCATGGCGAATGGCGTCGTACTGGGGGCGCGCCTGATCCTGACTCTTCTGGAAGACAGCATCGAAGCGCTTGTGCCCATCGGCAAAAATCGCCTGGATCTCGGTTCGCTGTTGGGCCGACAAGTCCAACTCATGGGAGAGGCGGTCGATGATGCGTTCGCGGCGGGGAGTTTCGTTCAAGTGATGGCCGACGATTGCGCCCAGGCCCCCCACCAGCCCTCCGAGTACGAATACGGCCACCATCAAGCCAATTGCTTTTGCGCTTGGTCGCTTACCGGCCATTGGATTCCCTCGAAGCCACCAGGAGAGCATCGTCCTGCATGGCAGGTTGCAATACCGGCACGTTGATCAATTCTTCCACCTGGCTTTGCTGCGCGGTGGTATTCACGGTTGCACGGGGGCCGGCCAGCTGGACCCGCGCCGTGAAGACGGCCAGAATCAGCGCGGCGGCGCAAGCCAGCCAGCAGAGCTGCCAGCCGGCGATTTCCAGCGGTTTCCAGAGTTCCTGGTCGCGCCGCTCGCTGCGAATCGCCGCCATCACTCGCCCGGCGAAAAGCGGCCCCGCCTTCGGCAGCGGGCGCGCGTTCAGCGCCGTGAGTATGCCGACGCTGGTTTTAGCCTGATCCAGGGCGGCGTTGCAGCGGGCACAGACGCGCGTATGCATTTCCACTTCGGCCGCTTGCTGGGAGGCGAGCCGGCCTTCCACGTAATCCTCAAGCCGGACCTCCCAAGCGGAACAAGCCCCTGCGCGAGAGTGTTTCGCAAACATGGTTTCAGCCTCGCTTGATCGTCGCCGGACGCGACTGGCTGAGCCGGCGGCGATAGAGTTCAACCAGTTTCCCCCGGGCGCGAAAAAGTCTCACTTTCACGGTATTGGCATTCAGTTCCAGCATTTCCGCAATCTCATCGATGGAGAATCCCTGGACTTCCTTCAATTCGAGCATCGTTCGATCCATCGGATCGACCTGGGAAAGCAGCCACTCCGCCAGGTCGTGCTGCCGGACCGATTCTTCCGGATCGACTGCGGAAGAACGCTGGGCCTCGCCTTCGAAACGCTCGCTCTGCTCTTCGGTGAGATCGGCTTCGTACACCAAGGGGCGGGCCTTCTTCTTTCGTAAATGGTTCCAACACTCATTGACGGTGATCTTGTAGATCCAAGTCGAGAATTTCGACCGCATGTCGAAACGACGCAAGGAGAAATAGGCCTTGGCGAAGACCTGCTGCGCGATGTCCTCGGCATCGCCGGACCCGCGCAGAAGCCGGCTGGCAATCGCGACGACGCGGTGCTGATGAACACGCACCAGCGTTTCGTAGGCGGCTTCCTCGCCTGCCTGCGCCCGCCGGACCAATTGCTGTTCGTCCGCAGCATCACTCATTCCGCCGACCCTTACCGGGAGACGCCAGCATCTCCCCGAGGTCGGCCGTCTAGAGAGACGGACCGACGGCCGATCCGGTTACATCTTGTTACGTAGCAGACTGTTGCGCAACTGGGCAAGCCCCTTTTCCCCAGGGCCGGGCCGCGCCGTCCACGCGATCCGAGGCCCAGCGTATCGGAGCGAATGTAACTCATTGGGTACTAGAACCAATGCCAGGCTGGAACGGGCCATGTTCTCTTTTATCAATGTTTATCGCTCTCTTTTTCCCTTGTACGGTTGAGGCAATTATGGAAGAATCATAATCACTATGGTTATCGGAGAACGTCTCAGGGCTTTGCGGGAGATCAAGACACTCTCTCAGGGTGAAATTGAGAAGCGCACCGGCCTTTTGCGGTGCTATATCTCGAGGGTGGAAAACGGGCACACGGTTCCTTCGATCGAGACTTTGGAGAAGCTGGCGCGGGCTTTGGAAGTTCCACTCTACCAGCTTTTCTACGACGGCGAGGAACCGCCGGCATTGCCCAATCTGCCGGAGAGAAAAACTGCGGACGAGATCGCTTGGGGTGGCTCGCCTGAGGAAACCCGTTTCCTGAGCCGCATGGCGCGGTTTCTCGAACGGCTTAACGACAACGATCGGCGTTTGTTGCTCCACATGGCGCAACGGATGGCCGAACGCTAACTCGCTAACTCAGCCCGACATCCCGCGGTGAATTCCGAAAACGGTGGTGGTGTCTTTTTATTCCCACTCGATCGTTGCCGGTGGTTTGGAACTGATGTCGTAGACCACACGGCTCACTTCCCTTGTTTCGTTCACGATCCTTGCGGAAATTCGTCCGAGAATCTCCGCCGGCAGGCGGGCCCAATCGGCGGTCATGGCATCTTCGGAAGTCACCGCGCGAATGGCGATGGTCAGGCCATAGCTGCGCGCGTCCCCCATTACGCCCACGCTGCGCGCGGGCAATAGAACGGCGAACGCCTGCCATAATTTCTCATACAGCCCCGCGCGCCGGATCTCCTCGGTCAGGATGGCGTCGGCTTGGCGGACCGCTCGCAGTTTTTCTTCGGTGACTTCTCCGAGCACCCGAACGGCCAGGCCCGGTCCGGGAAACGGATGCTTGGTCAACATCTCTTCCGGCAACCCGAGTTCCCTGCCCACCTCGCGGACCTCGTCCTTGAAAAGATCCCGCAGCGGTTCGACCAGTTCAAACGGCATCACCGCGGGCAGCCCGCCGACATTATGGTGGGTTTTGATTACGGCCGATGGTCCGCGAACCGAGACCGATTCGATCACATCGGGATAGAGAGTTCCCTGGACGAGGAAGCGAATCGGCCGGCCGCCGGTCCGCTCCAGCTCGCGGGCCTCGTCGGCGAAAACCGCGACGAATTCGTTGCCGATTCGCCGCCGCTTTTCCTCCGGATCGGACACGCCGGCCAGGCGGCCCAGGAACCTGTCGCCGGCGCGGACGCCGGCCACCTTCAGGCCCATGCGGCCGGTGAGCAGCTCCATCGTCTCTTCGTATTCGTTTTGCCGGAGCAGCCCGGTATCGACGAAGACGTTCGTCAGCCGGTCTCCGATCGCGCGGTGAACCAGCGTCGCGGCCACGGCCGAATCCACGCCGCCGCTGAGCGCGCAGATCGCCATTTCGCCGCCCACCTCCTGGCGAATGGCCGCGGTCATTTCCGAGAGCAGACTCGCCCGGGTCCAGTTGGGCCGGGCGCCGCAGATTTCGAATACAAAATTGCGCAGGATATCGCGGCCGTACTCGGTGTGCCGCACTTCGGGATGGAACTGGACGGCGTAGACGCGGCGCGCCGGATCTTCGATCGCCGCCAGCGAGCTCGGCGTGCGGCCGGTGGCGCGGAATCCGTCCGGCAGGCGGATCACCCGGTCGCCGTGACTCATCCAGATCGTTTGGCGCGCCGGCAGTCCCGCGAAGAGCGCCGAGGAATCGGCGGTGATTTCCATTTCGGCCGGGCCGAATTCGCGCGATTCCGCCGGCCGGACTTCCCCGCCGAGCGTGCGCGCGGTCCACTGCAATCCGTAGCAAATCCCGAGGACCGGCAGCCCCAGGCTCAACACGGCGGGATCGCAGGACGGCGCATCGGAATCGTAGACCGAACTGGGTCCTCCGGAAAGGATCAGGCCGGCCGGCTCGAGCGCGCGAATCTGCTCGAGGGGAGTCGAGCAGGGCAGAATGAGGCTGAATACCTGCTGCTCGCGGATGCGGCGGGCGATCAGCTGAGTGGTTTGCGAACCGAAATCAAGAACGACGATTCCGCCTCGGGGACGCATTCCGGTGGGGGAGGCCATCGGCGTCACCGGACCACCACGTTCACCAGTCGATTGGCGACCACCACCGTTTTCACCACCTGCTTGCGGTCGAGGAATGGCGCTACCTTCTCGTCGCCGAGCGCGCGCCGCACCAGTTCCTCCTCGGCCAGACCCGCCTCGACCACCACGCGGCCGCGAACGCGCCCATTCACCTGAATGACGATTTCGTATTCGTCCTCGCGGGCCAGTTCCGGATCGAAGGCCGGCCACGAGGTCCTGGCCAGGCCGCCGCGATGACCGAGCATCTCCCACAGCTCTTCGGCCATGTGCGGGGCCAGAGGCGCCAGCATAACGACGAGCGTTTCCAGGCACGCCTTCACGACCGGCGGCCGCGCGCTCTCTTCGAGCGGCTCGCTTCCGTAGAGCGCGTTCACCAGTTCCATGACGGCGGCAACGGAGGTATTGAAGTGCCAGCGCAACTCGAAATCGTCGGTGACGCGCTTGAGGGTCTGGTGCGTCTTGCGAAGCAGGGCGCGTTCGGTTTCCGTCAGCCCGGCCGCCGCCGCGGAGGCCGGGCCGGTCGCTTCGGCCCGGCGCACCAGGTCCGCGTTCCGCTCGACCACGCGGAAGGCGCGGTTCAGGAACCGCGCGCAACCCTCGATTCCCTGTTCGCTCCATTCCAAATCCTTTTCAGGTGGCGCCGCAAACAGCATGTAGACGCGGCCGGTATCGCAGCCGTAGCGCTCGGCAATGTCCATCGCGGCAACGACGTTGCCGCGGGATTTCGACATCGCCACGCCGCCCTTCTGTACCATGCCTTGCGAGAAGAGACGGAGCGCGGGCTCGGTGTGGGTTACCAAACCCAGATCGCGCATCACCTTGCAGAAAAACCGGCTGTAGATCAGATGCAGGATGGCGTGTTCGATTCCGCCGATGTACTGATCGATGGGGAACCAGTAGGCGGCCGCGGCCGGCTCGAAGGGGGCCCGGTCGTTGCGCGGATCGGTATACCGGTAAAAATACCAGGAGGAATCGACGAACGTATCCATGGTATCGGTTTCGCGCCGGGCCGCCCCGCCGCATTTCGGGCAGGTGGCGTTGACGAATTCGGGGATGCCGGCCAGGGGCGACTGGCCCTGTCCGGTGATGGCAACCTGGTCGGGCAGCCGGACTGGCAATTGATCGTCCGGCACGGGCACTGTGCCGCAGGAAGGGCAATAGAGAATGGGGATTGGCGTACCCCAGTAGCGTTGCCGCGAAATGCCCCAATCGCGCAGCCGGTAGGTGGTTTCCGCCTGGCCGAAGCCGCGCTCGCGGGCGTCAGAGGCCATTTGCTCGATCGCTTTTTCGGAGGTCAGTCCGGTATAGGGACCGGAATCGGTCAGATACCCGTATTCGACCGACGCTTCTTCGAGTGTTTTGTCTTTGAGCGAGGACCCGCTCTGCGGCTCAACCACGACCTTGACCGTCAGCCCGTATTTCCGGCAGAAATCGAAATCGCGTTGATCGTGAGCGGGCACGCACATCACCGCCCCGGTTCCGTATTCGAGCAGGACGAAATTCGCCACCCAGACAGGCACCGGCTCGCCGGAAAAGGGATTGAGCACGTGGCACCCGGTGAAGAAACCGAGCTTCTCGGCCGCCAGATCGGCCGGACGGAGAATATGATGGCGCAATTCATTCCATTCCGATTCGATTGCGGCGCGATTCGGGGCATCCTTGAAAAGGCCCGGGAGCAAAGGATGGTCGGGCGCCAGCAGCAGCGCGGTCGCGCCGTAAATGGTGTCGATGCGAGTCGTGAATACCTCGATGGGAACCCCGTCTTCGCCATCCAGCCGGAAGCGGACGCGCGCGCCGGTGGATTTGCCGATCCAGTTGCGCTGCATCGCGAGTACGCGTTCGGGCCATCCGTCTTCGAGTTGGGCCATGTCGTCGAGCAACTGGTCGGCGTAGGCGGTGGTTCTGAGGAACCATTGTTCGAGATCTTTCGCTTCGACGGGCGTCGAGTCGTGGCGCCAGCAGCAACCGTCGACCACCTGCTCGTTGGCCAGCACCGTCTGGCACTTCGGGCACCAATTCACCCGCGAGCGTTTGCGGAACGCCAGGCCGCGCTCGAACATCCGCAAGAAAAACCACTGATTCCAGCGATAGTATTCCGGCTCGCAAGTAGAAATTTCCCGCCGCCAGTCGTAACTGAAGCCGAAACGGCGGCAGACGGCTTTCATTTGCGCGATATTCGAGTTGGTCCACTGGCGCGGGTGAATATTGTGCTGGAGCGCGGCGTTTTCGGCGGGCAAGCCGAAGGAATCCCAGCCGAGCGGATGAAGCACGTTCAGCCCGCGCATGCGCTTGTAGCGGGCGACGGCGTCGCCGATCGTATAGTTGCGCATGTGGCCCATGTGCAGCGTGCCCGAAGGATAGGGCAGCATCTCGAGAACGTAGTATTTCGGGCGCTCCCGGCCCGGGTCGGTGTGGAATGCGCCGGTTTCCTCCCAAATTTTCTGCCACTTCGGCTCGATCGTTTGTGGGTCGTAATCCGCCACGTCTGTTTTACCCCCTCCGCTTTGCTGCCGCTGCATCGCTTTTGCGCCGCCCCGCTACCGTGTGCCCGGGCCCGGCCGGGCCTTTCCATTCGACTCCTGCCATGCGCCAGAGCTCGCGCAGGTTCCTCCAATCGTCGCCGGGATGATCGATGGGCGTCTCCAAAATGAACGCGCGGCCCGCAAAACCGGGATGATTGACTAGCCGGCGCAGTGCATCGAGGCCAATCTGGCCCTGGCCCAAATGCTCGTGCCGGTCGACCCTGGACCCGAAAGCCGCCTTGGAATCGTTTACATGCACCACGCTCACGCGATCGAGGCCGATCACCCGGCCGATTTCCTCGACGGTCTTATCGAGCCCCGCTTCATTCCGTATTTCGTAGCCGGCGGCAAACAGATGCGCCGTATCGAGACAAACTCCGAGTCCCATTTCCGGGCAGGCGTCGAGAATCGCGCGAAGCTCTTCAAGACGCGAGCCGACCGCGCTTCCCTGCCCTGCGGTGATTTCGATGAGGACGCGCAAAGGGCCCAAGTCGAGACCTTCAGAGGCCAGCCGAAGCGATTCGGCAACTTGCCCGGTGGCCTCACCGGTCGTGCTGCCCAGCCGGCTGCCCGGATGAACGACCAGATATTCAGCGTCCAGCGCGAGCGCGCGCTCGAGTTCTCCGCGGAATGCGCGAATCGATTTGGCCCGCTTGATTTCGTCCGGCGCGGCCAAATTGATTAAATAATTCGCGTGGATGACCAGCGGTGCGATTCCCAGCTCGCGCCGCCGCTGGCGAAACTTAGCCGCCGAATCCGGCTCGATCATCTGTCGCCCATCGGTCCACATGCGCGGGCTGGCGGAGAAAATCTGCATCGTGGTGCAACGCAGCCGGCTGGCGAGTTCAAGCGCTTCGCCGAAGCCGCCGGCAATCGACGTGTGGATTCCAATCCGGCGCGTTGCCGCCGGCGCTTCCGGCGGCCGGCTGCCAGACGCGATTGCGCGCTCCGAGAAAATCTCCGGCGGCGATTGTGCCTGCACCAAACCTCTCCTCGCATGCATCGCGGAACGGTCCGCTCGAGAAATTCGAGCGGCGCCAAATGACTAGAAAGCCATTCTACTGGACCTGCTGGCCTGCGCCAAAACCGCTCGTCACGCGCGAGGGACGCTATTCCGGCTGGCCATGTTGTTCAGCACGAATGCGACCCCGCTACACGCCACGAAGGCGGATATGGTCATTCCCCTCGGCGCCGTGCCAAGCGGCTGGCCCCGGCCGGCACCGCGCTTTGTTCCTGGCCACCGCCCATGTAGAATGTTCTCTCCGGAAGTCGCCCTGCCTCGAAAGAAGACGCCTCGATGTCGCGGGTAGCCGCCGATACTTCTCCAAAAACGGAAACGAAGCTCGATCAGTGGATGGGCGCGGTGCTCGAACAGCACGCCGCCGCTGGACGAGGGCTCGAGCCGGAGGTTGTCCATGATCTCCGCGTAGCCTTGCGCCGGTGTCTTTCGATGGCCGAGAGCTTTCTCGATCTCGATCCCGAACCGGCCTGGCGCGACCTGCGCCGGAGCGGGCGGCGCCTCTTCAAGCGGCTGGGGCGCCTGCGCGACACGCAGGTAATGACCGGGTGGGTCAAAAAGCTGGCTCCTTCGCCTGATCCCGCCGCGCAATCGTTGCTCGATCATCTCCGCGCCGAAGAGCAGCAGCACGAACATCGCGCGCTGCGCGCGCTGCATCGCTTCGACCGGAAGCAATGGAAGAAGTGGGCGGCCCTGCTGCCTCTGCGCGCGGCGCACCTTCCGGCCGACGGACCGGCAGCCGAGTATTTGGCGGTTGTGCGATGGGAAGAAGCGTACGCGCTGCACCGCAGGGCCATGCGAGGCCGTTCGCGCGTAGCCTTCCACCAGGCGAGAATCGGCATCAAAAAATTTCGCTACACCATCGAGTGTTTTCTGCCCGGCCGTTCCAGCTGGATCGAGGATCTCAAGCAGGCCCAGGACGCGCTCGGCGAGATGCACGATTTCGTCTTGCTGGAACAGACCGCCTTTTCTTTGCCGGCATTCGCCCAGCCGCCAGCCAAAGAGGTGTGGAAGAGACAACTCGACCGGCTCTGCGAGGCGAGGATCGATACCTACAAGGCCAAAATGGCGGGACGCGGATCGCCGTGGCTGGCTTGGCGGAACGCGCTTCCGCGCGACGAACGCCTGGACGCAGCCTGGCTGGCGTGGCTTGAAACCTGGACCTCGTTCCGCACGCCCAGCACCGAACATGCCCGGCACGTGAGCCGGCTGGCACTCGAGCTTTACGACCAGATGGCGGCCGCCGGCCTGGGCGGGGCGCAGGGAAACGGGCATACGCGCCGGATTTTGCAGACTGCGGCTCTGGCCCATGATGTGGGACGGGCGCATGGCAACCGCTCCCATCATAAATATACCTACGACATGATCGCCGGGCTGAAGACCCCGATCGGCTGGTCGTCCGAGGAAGTTCAACTCGCCGCGCTCGTGGCGCGCTATCACCGGCGCGCGCTGCCGCAGCGGCGGCACGCCGGTTTCCGGCGACTCTCCGCGGACCGGAAGCAGAAGGTGCTGCTTCTGGCGGGCATCCTGCGCCTGGTGAACGCCCTGGATGGCCGGCACGACGCTTCGGTCCGCAGTCTCAAGGCGGAAATCGAAAGGGGCCGAATCGAGATTCATGCCGGCGGCTACGCCGCCGGTGAGCCGCGCGCTTCGCGAATCGCGAACGCCAAACACTTGTTCGAGATTGCGTGCCAGCGGCCCGTCGACGTTTTGCCGATTGCGAGTCCGAGGCGAGGACGTCTGGATGGGGCGCGCTCAGCGGCCAAGACGGCGTAAAATCCGGGGATTGTAGAGCCAGCGCAGAAGCGCCCGGGGCGGCTCGAAGGATTCGATTTCCAGAAGCGCTACGGCCGACTTCTTCATCTGCGTGAACGTTTGTCCCCGGCCGCTCGACGCGGCGATGACGACGTCCAGGTTCGGCGCGTGGCCGAAGCACATCAGGTCCCGCACCTTCATCCGCGCCAGTTCCCCCAGCAGCGCCGCCGGCTTGCTATCCGGCATCAAGTTGTCGGTCCGGCGCAAGCGCGACACGGTGCATCCCAATACTTCACAGAAAATCTCCGCCGTCTGCACCGCGCGCAGCAGCGGGCTGGTCATCATGACCTGCGGGCGAATGCCGATCTCGGCCAGGCCGCGGGCCACCTGCCTGGTCCTCGCCTCTCCCTTTGGCGTCAAGGGGCGCGCGGGATCGGCGGGACAGGCGGGGTCGGTGCGATCGATCGCGAGTCCGTGGCGTACCAGGTAAAGCTGCATAGGGTCTCCCTTCTCTCCGTACCCGCCAAGCTCACTGGCCGCGCCAGTCAGACGAAATGCGCGCGCCGGCCCCGGCCGCCGCCGGCTTGTGTTATCCGGCGAAAGCGCGTCTTGCGTTCGAGTTCCTGTTCGAACAAACCGGCCCTGGCTCGCACCCTCCGCAACCGGCTTTCCAGATTGGCTCCCTCTGGAACCAGAAACGTGACCGTCCCGGGATTGATTTTTGTCTGCACGCTGTCGATTTTCGGACCCGAACCGGCGTTCAGCGCGACGGCAATTCGCAGCAGGGCGGCCAGGACGCGGACTTGACGCCGCTCGCGCGGGCTGAATGAGGAATAGAGTTTGTGACGAAGCTCGGGCTCGACAGCGTCGTGATACCGCACCAAGCAAGCCACCAGTTCCCTCGATGGTCCGGCGAGGCCGGGCAAGTGGCCGTGCCGCACCAGATATTCGCCATGCTTTTGGCGCCCGGCGGGATTCACCGCGCGCCCGATGTCGTAAAGCGTGGCTGCGAGCTCCAGCAGCAGGCGAAGATCGGCCGGCAGGCCGTGTAACGGCGCCAGCCCGTCGAAAATCGAAGCGGCTAGGCGGCGAGTCGATTCCGCGCGGCGCATGTCGCAATGGAACGAGGCGGCGAACTTCCGGACATCGGCCAGCAAGCGGGCTGCGCGCCGCGTTTCCGCCGGGCTCGGGCGGCGCCGGAAGAGCGATCCGGCCAGGTCCAGCAGCAACCCCTCCCGTACGCCCACGCCCGGGACCAGCACGTTGCGCAGCCGCAGCCACTCGGCGAGCGTGGTGAGGACGATGGCGGCGATGGCCATCACGTCGGCGCGATCTGGCCGCACGCCAAAGGTCTTCATCCGCCCGCGGACGTCCAGCCGGAGGATCTCCGGCAACATCCGTCTCAAGGTCCCCATTTGCAGAACGGGAACGCCGTGAATCGGCGTGCCGGCCGTTAGGCGGGCAAGCGCCTCCGCATTGCCGCCGCAGCCGACGACCACGCCGTCGGCCAGGTCCGGAGGATCGGGCAAGGCGGAAACCAGAGAAGCCAGGACGCGATCGTGAATCAACCGTTGCTGGCTCGGCGTGATCCGGTCGCGGATGCCGTGCGATTCCATCAGTCGAACCGTTCCGAGAGGCAACGCCAAGGTGCGCTCGACTCCTTCGGCATGCAGGAGGCTGATTTCCAGGCTGCCGCCGCCCAGGTCGAAAATGAGGCGCGGCGGGCGGCCCTCGTCGAGGGCCTTCATCACGGCGTGGCGGACCAGCCGCGCCTCCTCGGACGGGCCGATGACCTCCAGACGCAAGCCGGTCTGGCGGCGAATGCGCTGGAGAAGGATCTTGCGGTTGCGGGCTTCCCGGAGGGCGCTGGTCGCTACGGCGCGGTAGGAGCGCACTCCGAAGCGATCCAGTAAGCGGCGGAAGCGGCGGAACGTTTCGAGCGTCCGCGACATGGTCGGCGAATCGAGCCGGTGTTCCAGAAAGACGCCATGCCCCAGACGAACCGCGCCGCGCTCGGTTTCGATGACCGTCAGATCGGCGGCGGTGTTGGCTTCGGCGATCGCCAGGCGGATGGCGTTCGAGCCGGCGTCGATGGCGGCCACGCGAGCCGGCGAGCCCCAGCTCAACGCCATAAGTGAACCAGGGACTGGGAAGGCTGGTAGCGGACGCTGCGAATGCCCAGGTGATCGGCGATGCGGCGGCGCAGATCGGCATTGACGGCGCGAATCGATCCCTCGCCGTTGAAGGTGACGAAATTGTGCCGCCGCGCCAGATGAACGAATTCCTTGCGCACCAGCGTTTGGTAATGGATGAAGGATTCGTAGAGGTCGTCGGAGAGGTGCATATCGCGGCCGGCTTCCCAATAACTGATGGTGGGCTCTTTCTTGAATTCGCGCAGAAAGGTGACTTCCGGCCGCACGTTGAGGAAAAACGTGAGGTCGGGACGCAGAGCCAGTTCGTAAATCCCGTGCGCGTACTCGCGGTTGATGCCGCGAACGACGGCGCGCACGATCAGGGTGTAGAAGTAACGGTCGGCCAAAACCACCATCCCCGAGCGAAGCGCGGGGATGATGCGCGTTTCGAGCTGATCGTAGAAGTCGGTCGCGTACATCAGGGCCAGCGTGTAGCGCGTCACCACGTTTCGCGCCAGAAGCGCGTCGATATCCTTGGCGATCAACGCCGACCGGCGCAACCCCATCGTCTGCACGGCAAATCCCTGCGATTCGAGCCATTCCGTGAGCAGGGCGATCTGGGTCGAGCGGCCCGAGCCGTCGGTGCCTTCGACGACGATCAGGTGGCCGTCCAGATCGTCCCGGTGAACGGCGGGCAGGGTGCGCGGCAAGACCGGGCGCGGGATAGCGGCTACCGGAGCTTCGGGACCGCCAAGACCGGGATCGGCTCCGTTCGGGGGAGTTGGCTCTTTGGGAGGTTGGCTCATCGGGTCGTGAATCGGTTGAGATTGATGCGAAGCGAAACGATCTCGCGCATCTGCTGCTGCAATTTCTGTACCGGCAGCTTGCCGTCCATCAAGACGAAACCCTCCGGTTCGACCAGTTGGTCGTAGCGCTCGAGGATCATTCCCTGAAACATCCGGAAACTCTCGACGCGGTCCAGCGACAGCCCCAGATCGGCGCCCGCCTCGTAATACTTGAGCCGCGGCCGGCCGCTCAGGATCCTCTCGATCGCGATTTCCAGCGGCGCCCGAAAATAGAAAATGATATCCGGAGACGTCGCGAACCGGTAAAGGTTCCGCAGCCACGCGGCCGGGCAGCCCCGGGCTCCGTCGCGGGCGTAAGCCGTATAGATATAACGGTCGGCCAAGACCAGATGCCCGCTGCGCAGCAGCGGCAAAATCTGCCTCTCGTACCGGTCGGCGAAATCGGCCGCATGGATCAGGGAGAACGTCACCGGAGTCAGGGATCGACGGCGCTTGCCTCGCTTGGTCGCCGTGGCGACCAGCGGCGAGGAATTCCATTCGGTGAAATGCGTGCGGTATCCACCGACTTCGAGCCAACGCTGCAGCAGATGCAGTTGCGTGCTTTTGCCCGAACCGTCGATTCCTTCGACCACAACCAGGGCGCCGGGATAGTTGTGCGTGGGCCTCTTCGCCTTCTCCGCGGCCGGCTCGGTGTTTGGTTCGGCTGTTGCTTCGAGACTCCTTGTTGAGGTCAAAATCACTCCCCGGTAAAAGTGGATTTTCAGCCCTTATTCAATATTCCGGTCCGATGTACCGCCGGTAACGCACAGATGAATATCATGTTACAAGCGCGTGCCGAACTCATCAACCGGGCCGCGCGTTTGGCGCCTTGGCCGGGCGGCTGTGGAAATCAATCTTTTCGCTGCTATTTTAACCGAATTGTAACAATTCCTTCGAGTGAATGGCATAGAGTGGATTGCTTCCCGCCATGCCTGCTGCTTCGACCGGGACCGATGTCCGAAAAAAGCGCTGAGGGGATTTCCAGCAGCGGGAAGCCTGCTTCTTCGATCATAACGGGGTTCACGATGAATGAAGATTCTAAATCGCAACGATATGAGGGAGTGATCTGTCTGCATTGCTCGCGCCCGTTTCGCGTCTCGGCTCGTGCGTTCCCGATGGTGCAATCGAATAATGGGGGGATAGACGAAACCGGCGACGGGGAACCGAGCGGTCGGGCTGTTTTTCTGGCCTGGTGTCCATCCTGCCACCACGAAGCGCCGTACGTGGCCAGTGAGATTCGCAGCTTCTCCGATTTGCCGCCCTGGGCCGAGCCCGCTACAGAGAGACCAATGGTTTACGAAAGGGCTGCCGGCGATTCCTGAAGCCACGCCGCTTTCCGCCCGCATGAGCATCGCCCGAAGCAGCGCAGGCCCAACGGGGAAGCCACAGAACGAGCGCATGAGCCTCTCCCGGGAGCGGTTTGCGGCGTTGCCACGCCTTGGAGTACACTCGATTTTTCGTCCTAATCCCTATCTGAGGGTCTCCGGAGAAATAGTATGCTGGTTGTCATGCAGGCCAACGCCTCCGAGGAGGAAATCGGAGCCGTCTGCAAGCAAATCGAAGCGCTTGGGCTCAAGCCGCACCCGATTTATGGAGAAACGCGCACGGCCGTCGCCGTGGTCGGCAATGAGAATGGCATCGATCTCGGCTCGCTCGAATTGATGCCCGGCGTAGCCGATTGTCTCCCGGTGACCAAGCCGTACAAGTTGGTGAGCCGGGAGCTAAAACCGGATGACACGATTCTGGTGATTCGCACTCCTGGCGGAGATGTGAAAGTGGGCGGCGCCCATATTGGCGTCGTCGCCGGCCCCTGCTCGGTGGAGAGCCGGGAGCAGGCGTTCGCGGCGGCCGAGCGCGTGAAAGCGGCTGGAGTCGGTTTGTTTCGTGGCGGAGCCTTTAAGCCGCGCACGTCGCCTTACAGTTTCCAGGGTCTGGGCCTAGAGGGATTGAAAATTCTTTCCGAGGTGCGCGAGAGGTTTGGACTCGGCATCGTGACCGAGGCGGTCGATAACGAAAGCCTGGAGCTGGTGGAGCAATACGGCGACGTGATCCAGATCGGCGCCCGCAACATGCAGAATTTCTCCCTGCTCAAGCGCGCCGGCCGCTCCCGCAAGCCCGTGCTGCTCAAGCGCGGCATGTCGGCGACGCTCGAGGAGTTGCTCATGGCCGCCGAGTACGTGATGTCGGAGGGCAATTACAATGTGGTTCTCTGCGAGCGCGGCGTCCGCACGTTCTCCGATCATACGCGGAACACGCTCGATTTGAGCGTCGTTCCCGCCGTCCAGCGCCTCAGCCACCTGCCCATCATGGTCGATCCGAGCCATGGCACCGGCGTGAGGCGGAAGGTGCGCCCTCTTTCGCGCGCGGCCGTGGCCGTCGGCGCCGACGGATTGCTAATCGAGATGCATCCCGATCCCGACCGGGCGCTTTCCGACGGCATGCAATCGCTTTCACCCGACGAATTCGATACGATGATGCGCGATGTGCGGCAGATCGCCGGCGTCCTCGGTCGCGTGGTGAACTGAGCCACGGGATCCGTTTCAATGTCCCACGGACATTGCCGCCGAGAGCCTTCCCGCACCCTTCGCGGGCGGCCGTGGACGGCTGCGATGCGCCTTTCCGGCGCCGCTGGTTGATCCCTCTCCCGGGCGCGCGCCTTCGGATCGATGAAACTCCGGACCAATCTGCGGCTGATCGCGGCGCTTCTGTTGCTGGGCGCCGCCGCCACGTGCGAGGTGGTTCGCGAGAAAGGTCCGACGATCCTTCGCCCCGGCCTGCATCTCTACGCCTACGTGGGCAATTCGGGCGGCGGGACCGTCACGGCGGTGAACCTGGTCGATCTGGAACCGGCGCAGACAATTCCGGTAGGGCCGCAGCCTGCCTCCATCCGCGCTCACCCGACACGGAAAGAGATCTGGGGCGTGAGCACCGGCGGCGGCTATGTGTGGGTGATTGACGCACCGACCGGGAAAGTCGAGCGAATTCCCGTCGGTTCCCGGCCCGTCTCGCTTGTTTTTTCGCCCGACGGCCGCAGGGCCTACGTCGTATGCGCCGGCTCGGCAACCGTCGTGGCCATCGACTGCGCGACGCGGCGCGTGGTCGGGCGGGGCCGCACGGGCCGGTGGCCCGTCCTGGTTCAGACCACGCCAAACGGAAAGTGGGTATTGACCGCCAACCGCGACGATGGAACCGTCAGCGTTCTCGATGCCGCCAATCTGAAAACCGTGGCGACGCTGCCCGTCGGTCCCCAGCCGAATAGCATCGTCGTGCTGCCGGACAGTTCGAAATGTTTCGTCGGCTCGGCAACGAGCCAGCTGGTTTCGGTGCTGAGGCTGGACCCTGCCGAACTGGTCACCGAGCTCGACACCGGCGGCCGGACGAACACCTTGGTAATGAAGCCGGACGGTGGCGAAGTGTACGATCTCTCGCCCGACACGCACGGCATGACGGTCATCAACACACAGACCAATGAAGTCGGAGACTTTCTGGAACTGGGCGATGATCCCGACTCCGGCGTCGTTACCCGGGATGGCTCGATGCTCTATGCCTGTGACGCGGCCGGTTCGCGCGTCGCCGTCGTCAATCTCCCCTACCGCGAGTTGCTGGGAGCGTCCCCGACCGGCCAGCACCCGGTCGCCTGCTCGCTCGGTCCTGAAGAGCGGATGCTGCTGGCCGTCGACCGCGGCTCGGACGATCTGGCGGTCGTCGCGCGGGAAGGGCCGCACCTGGTGACGCTGGTTCCGGTCGGCGAGCGGCCGGACTCGCTGGCAATCAAACTTTTCTAGTCGCCGCCAGGCAGCCTAACGGTAGCCCTGGAGGCGCGGTTCGCCTATGATGGGGATGCCGCCGTGATGCCCGCAACGCAACCGCGCCCATGTGCCCGTTCCGAGCGGTCACGCTGCCGGAGCGAGCGCGGCCGCACCGAGACCTTGAGCCGCCCGCCGGGCCGGGATTGAACGCCTCCCGCCGTGCGAGCCTCGCCAGAAAGCACCCCGCGCAAATGGTAAAATGGCGTCCCCGTCGAATGAGACTGATCGACCGGTACGTCTTCCGGGAACTGGCTTCGCACGCGCTGCTCGGCCTGGCCGTATTCACCTTCGTTTTCTTCGTGCCGCAACTGGTGCGGCTGATGGACATCGTGGTGCGGCACTGGAGCAACGTGGGCACGCTGGCGCTGCTGATCCTGTGCGCGTTGCCGGGCGTTTTTTCCTTCTCCTTGCCCATCGCCGTGCTGGTCGGGGCGCTGATCGGCCTGGGCCGTTTGGGCGCCGACGGCGAAATCGTCGCCCTGAATTCGCTGGGGGTCAGCCGCCGCCATCTGCTGGTTCCCGTCGCGCTGTTCGCCGTGGCCGGAGGGCTGGTCACGCTCGCAAACACGGTCTGGCTGGGCCCGCGCGCGCTTGGCGAATTGAAGCGGCTCGAATCGCACCTGCTGTCTTCTGAAACTTCCATCGACATCGAGCCGCGCGTTTTCCAGGAAGAATTCAGCCACTTCATCCTTTACGTCGAAGACGCCAGCCCCTCCGGCCGCCAGTGGCGCGGAGTCTTCCTGGCGGAGACGGGGCCGGGCGGCAACAGCGAAGTCACCCTGGCGAGCCGCGCCGTGCTGGTTCCACGGCCCGGCTCGGGCACGCTCCAGCTTCACCTGGAGCGGGGCGCGACTCACACCTACGACCCGGGCAAGCCCAACCACTACACGGTCGCGACGTTCGCATCGAGCGATCTGGCCTTGCGCCTGGCCGGCGCATCCGGCAAGGCAGCCGCCAGGCCGCCTCCGGCCGAACAAACCATCGGGCAATTGCTCCGGGCGCGAGGCCCTTCCATGCGCGAGGCGCAGGTCGAATTGCAGCGGCGCTTTGCTTTCCCCGTGGCTTGCTTGGTCTTTGCGTTGCTGGCCGTCGGGGTAGGGGCGCGTCCGCGACGGAACGGGCGCGCGCTCGGATTCGTGCTGACGCTGCTGCTGCTGGCCGGATATTACCTGGTGTTTGTGGTCGGGGTGGGCAAGGCGCGTCAAGGAACGCTGCCCGTATGGCTGGGAGTTTGGCTGGCGAATATCGTGTGTGCGACGGTCGGCGCAGCGATGGCCGCGGGTCTGGACGGCGCGGGGAACATGAGCTGGGCCGAGCGAGTCTCCGAGTGGCTGGCCGGCTCGCGGCGGCGATCGAAAAGGCGAACGGTCCGGGCCGGGGCCGTCAGCGCGACGGCGGGGCCGGGCCGGCGCATGGCCCGCTTCCCCTTGCTGATGGATCTGTACATAATTCGCAGTTTTGCGTTCTACTTCCTGCTCTCGCTCGGGGGATTCGTCCTGCTCATCGAGATCTTCACGTTTTTCGAGCTGCTGAACGATATCTCCCGCCACTTGGTCGCAGCCTCTGTCGTGGCCAGCTATTTCGTCTACCTGGCGCCGCTGCTTCTGTACGAATTGACGCCACTCGCAGCGCTGGTGGGAACCCTGGTGGCGCTGGCGGTCATGAACAAGTACAACGAAGTCACCGCGCTCAAGGCTTCCGGCGTCAGTCTTTACCGCATCTCGTTGCCGCTGGTTGCCGTGGGACTGCTGCTCTCGGCAGGACTGTTCGCCATGGACGCCGGCGTGCTGCCCTACGCCAACCGGAAGCAGGACGGCCTGCGCAACCGGATCAAGGGGCTACCCGCGCAGACCTATTTCCAGCCGCGCCTGCATTGGGTCTTCGGCCAGGGCGAGCAAATCTATAACTACGAGCTGTTCGACGCCGATCAGCGGCTCTTCGCCGGTCTGAACGTTCTCGAACTCGATCCCACGACTTTTCAAATCCGGCGCCGTGTTTATGCGCGCCAGGCGCATTGGGATGCGGCGCGGCACGACTGGGTGCTCGATCACGGTTGGGTGCGGGACTTTCGCGACAATCAGGTGGTTCGCTACCAGCCCTTCACCACCGATTCCCTGCCCGAGATCGACGAGCCGCCCGGCTATTTCCGGCGGCAGGTGCTCCAGTCCTACCAGATGAACTGGCGGCAATTGGGCGAATATATCGGCCAGTTGCGGCAAGCTGGTTTCGACGTGGCCCGGCTCTCGGTCGAGTGGGAGCGGAAATTCGCCTTTCCCCTGATGGCGGCGATTATCATCCTGATTGGAATTCCCTTCCCGTTTCTGGTGGGCGCGCGCGGCGCCGTCGGTGGACTGGCGGCGGGAGTGGGAATCGGAATCGTCTACTGGGCGAGCTCGGCGCTCTTTGAGGCGATGGGCACGGTGGGACAGTTGCCGCCGGTCGTGGCGGGATGGGCGCCCGATGCCATCTTCTTTTTCGTGGGGCTCTACTTATTCTTGAAGATGCCTACATGAGTGACGCCGCGGACGCTCGATATTCCCGCGGCGCCATCAAGTAACGCTTGAAGTCTACTGCGCTTCCGGTCGTGTCCGCCTTTTCTTCCTTCCCAGTCCCTTTGCCTTGATCTTTTCCTCCTCGACGACCGCGTGAGCGGCCGCCAGGCGGGCAATGGGCACGCGGAAGGGAGACGCGCTTACGTAATTCATGCCGACTTGGTGACAGAATTTAACGCTTGCCGGATCGCCGCCGTGCTCGCCGCAGATACCGATCTTCAAGTTCGGGCGGGTGGAGCGGCCCCGCTCGATGGCCCAGCGGATCAAGAGTCCCACGCCTTCGATATCGAGCGACTGGAATGGATCCTCCTTGAATATGCCCGCCTTCTTCTCGTCCACGTACTCGGGTAGAAAGCGGCCGGCGTCATCGCGCGAGAGTCCCATGACGGTTTGCGTGAGATCGTTTGTGCCGAAGGAGAAGAATTCGGCGACTTGGGCGATCTGATCGGCAAGCAGGGCGGCTCGCGGCAGCTCGATCATGGTGCCGACCGTAAATTTTATCTTGGTGCCCGCCTCCTTGAGCACTTCACGGGCAACCCGGTGGGTGGCATCGGTAAGGATGGCGAGCTCTTTCCTGTCCATCGTCAGGGGATGCATGATCTCGGGAAAAACGGCGATGCCGCGCTTCTTGCAAGCCACGGCCGCTTCGAGAATCGCCCGAACCTGCATCTCGAGAATTTCCGGATAGGTGATCGAGAGACGGCACCCGCGGTGCCCTAGCATGGGATTGGCTTCGCGAAGCTGTTCGACGCGCTTGGCCACCTGCTCGGCGCTGATGCCGATCTTTTCGGCCAGTTCCTTCTGGCGCTCCGGATCGTGCGGGACGAACTCGTGCAGCGGCGGATCCACCAGGCGGATCGTCACCGGCAGGCCCTTCATGGCTTCGAAAATGCCGATGAAATCGCGGCGCTGGAACGGAAGCAGTTCGCCGAGCGCCCGGCGGCGCGCTTCCGGCGTGCTGGCCAGAATCATCTCCTGGATGGCGAATTGCCGGTCCGCGCTGCGCTCGGGATGCTCGAAGTCCTTGAAGAACATGTGCTCGGTGCGGCAAAGCCCGATTCCTTCGGCGCCGAGTTCGCGGGCCTTGCGGGCGTCGTGGGGAGTATCGGCATTGGTGCGAACGCCCAGTTTGCGAATCTGGTCAGCCCAGCCCAGAAGCGTCTTGTAGGCGGAAGAAAGCCCGGGCATCGCCACCGCTATCTGGCCCTGATAGACGGATCCCTCGTTGCCGTCGAGTGTGATCCAGTCTCCTTCGGCAACCTCGCGCCCGTTCATGCTCATGCGGCGGGTGTCGTAATCGATTTCCAGCGCCTCGCAGCCGACGATGCAGCATTTTCCCCAGCCGCGCGCCACCACGGCCGCATGACTGGTTTTGCCGCCGGTCGCCGTCAGGATGCCTTGCGCGACGTACATCCCCCCCACGTCCTCGGGGCTGGTTTCACGCCGCACCAGAATCACCTTCTCCCCGCGCCCGGCCCACTCTTCGGCTTCCTCGGCGGTAAATACGGCCCGGCCCACGGCGGCTCCGGGAACCGCATTGATTCCCGTGGCCATCCTGACTTTCTCAAGTTGTTCTTTAGGAACGGCTGGATCGATAACGGGATAGAAAAGCCGCTCGATGTCCTGGGGTTTGATTCGCATCACCGCTTCCTTCCTGGTAATGCGCTTCTCTTTGGCCAGATCAACGGCGATGCGGAAGGCGGCGGCCGGTGTGCGCTTGCCCGTGCGCGTTTGCAAAATGTAGATATGGCCCTGCTGGATGGTGAACTCGACGTCCTGCATGTCGCGGTAGTGGCGTTCGAGCAGCTTGCGCGCGCGCTCGAGTTGGCGGTAGGCCTCCGGCAGTCTTTTCGCCATTTCGGTGAGCGGGAGCGGATTGCGGATACCGGCGACGACGTCCTCGCCCTGCGCATTGGGGAGGAAGTCGCCATAGAAATGGGGATCTCCCGAGGAGGGGTCCCGCGTAAAGCAGACGCCCGTGCCCGAATCCTCGCCCCAGTTCCCGAAAACCATCTGCACCACGCTCACCGCCGTGCCGAGCAGCCCCGTGATCTTCTCGACGCGCCGGTAGGTGACCGCCTTATCCGCCATCCAGGACTCGAATACGGCGCGGATCGCTCCCCATAGCTGCGTTTCCGGTTCCTGCGGGAAATCGCGGCCGGTGCGTTCCCGGTAGAGCTGCTTGAACTCGCCAACCAGCTTCTTCCAGCCATCAGCCGGGATGCGGGTGTCGTCCGCCGCGCCGGCCTGTTTTCGAATGGCCAGCAGGCGCTCCTCGAAATCGTGTTTGGGGAGATTGTCGACGACGCTCGAATACATCTGAATGAACCGCCGGTAGGCGTCCCAGGCGAATCGCGGATTGCCCGTGGCGGCCGAGAGCCCTTCGACGGAATCGTCGTTGAGGCCCAGGTTCAAAACGGTTTCCATCATGCCGGGCATCGAGAGCGCGGCGCCCGATCGCACGCTGACCAGCAGCGGATCGCGGGTATCGCCGAAGCGTTTTCCGGTTGCGCGCTCCAGGTTCTTCATGGCGTTCCTTACCTGGGGGCCCAGTTCGTGCGGAAGCGTTTGCTTGTGCTTATAGAAGTAATCGCACGTCTCGGTCGTGATCGTGAACCCGGCGGGGACGGGCAGCCCGATGCGAGTCATCTCGGCGAGCCCCGCTCCCTTGCCTCCGAGCAGTTCGCGCATATGGGCCGAACCCTCCGCCTTTCCGCGAGCGAAAAAATAGACGCATTTCATGTGCCTGTCACCTCTTCCCTTCCTCACCTGGCCTGCGCCCCGGCACCGGACAACGATGCCGCGCTGATCAGCGCGCGGGCGCCTCGGCTTGAATTTCGGAGAAATCCGCGATGGTGGAGAATTCCCGGAGCAGTTGCGAGAGTAGAGCGAAGCGGTTTTGGCGAACCTCCGGATCCTCGCTCATCACCAGAACTTCATCGAAGAATCGATCCACGACGGGCCGCAACCCGGCGATCACCTCGAGTGCGTCGTGGTAGCGGCCGGCCTTCTTCAGGCTCGTGGATTCGGCGGCAACCTTCTGCGCGGCGGACTGCAAGTCCCGCTCGGCCGCTTCGACCAGCAGATTCTCGCGCACCGGATCGAGACGCGCGCCATCACCCTTGCCCGACTTCTCGAGAATATTGCGAATCCGCTTGAATGCAATCGCCAGCGGTTCGAAATCTTTTGTCCGCCGAACCGACCGCAGCGCCGCGATCCTCTGCTCGGCATCCACCAGATCATCCGCGCTCGCGGCGAGCACGGCGTCGATCTCGTCGTAGTTGTACCCGAAGCGTTCGTGGAAAACGTAGCGCATCCGTTCCTGAATAAAACGCCGAACCCGTTCCTCGGTGCCGGCGGGTACTTCAAGTCGTGGTTGAAGGGTGTGCACGAGCTTTGCCGACGTCGCGATGGCAGCCGAAACCGAAAACGGCAACCCGCGATCGAGCAGGATCTTCACAATGCCCAGCGCCGCTCGCCGTAAACCAAACGGGTCACTCGACCCCGAAGGGATCAGACCAACGGTGAAGCAGCCGGTCAGTGAATCCAGGCGATCGGCCAGGGCGAGAGCGCAGCCGGCAAGATTGCGGGGAACGGAATCGTCGATTCCGGCCGGGTGATACTGGTCGTATACGGCCCAGGCGACCTCCTCGGGCTCCGCCTGGCGGGCGGCGTAGAGGCCGCCGACGATCCCTTGCAGTTCCGGCAGCTCGCGAACCATTTCCGTGACCAGATCGCATTTAGCCATCTCGGCGGCGCGGTCGGCCGCTCCCACATCGGCCTCCGGGGTCCCGGAGTTGAACCATTGCTCCGCTATCCAACGGGCCAAATTCCGGACCCGTTCGACCTTGTCGAGGTAGCTGCCGAGGCGCGATTCGTAGGTGATGCCGGCAAGCTGCGGCAGATAGTCGGCGAGCCGACATTTTTGATCGGTATCCCAAAAGAATCTGGCATCGGCGAAGCGGGCGCGCAGAACGCGCTCGTGCCCGGCGCGAATCAAGCCGCCGGCGTCCGCGTCCATATTGATGATGGCGGCGAAATGCGGAGCCAGGTGGCCGCTGCGATCCTGCAGCGCGAAATATTTCTGGTGCCCGCGCATGACCGTCACCAGGATTTCGTCCGGCAGATCCAGGAAGTCGGGGTCGAAGCTTCCCAGAATTGCCGTCGGATATTCGTTCAGGTAGACGACCTCTTCGAGCAGCTCCGGGTCCGGCCGGACGTGCAGGCGGCGCTGGGTAGCCACGCGCGAAAGCTGCTTCTCGATTCGCTGGCGCCGCTCGGCGGGTTGAACGATGACGAAGTTGTCGCGGAGTCTGGCGATATAGTCATTGGATTTCGCGATGGCAATCGGTTTGGAGGGCCCGAGAAACCGGTGTCCGCGCGAAAAGCGGTCCGAGCGAACATCACCTACGGAAAAAGGGATGACCTTGTCGTCGAGTAAGGCGACAATCCAACGGATCGGACGAACGAAACGAGGACCCCCGCCGGGCGTCCAGTACATACTGCGCGGAAAGGAAAGTTCCAGGACGGCGCGCGGCAGAATCTCGGCTAGAATTTCCCGGGCTGCGCGGCCAGGCACCAGTTTGCGAGCGACGACGTACTCGCCGCGAGGCGTCACCGCGATTTCAAGCTGCGAAACGGAGAGCCCCTGCTTTGCCGCAAAACTCTCGGCAGCCCTTGTCGGCTGGCCGACATTATCGAAGGCCACCGATTTTGGCGGGCCGAGCGTTTCCACGCGGCTGTCGGGTTGCCGGACTCGCATCGACGACGCCGAGACGACCAGGCGGCGGGGCGCGCCAAAGGCCTCGATGTTTTCCGCTTCCGCCAGACCGAAGGTGGCCAGGTATTTGCCGAGCAGCACCCGGAGCTCATCCGCTGCCCGGGCAATCATCCGGGCCGGAATCTCCTCGCAACCGATTTCCAGAAGAAAGTGGGCAGTCGCGGGTGGTGTGGCAGTTTTATCCCGCCGCTGTTTGGGAGTTGTGGCCTTCCCCTTCCGAACCTTCTTCATGACCGTTCCGCCCCGGCAGCCGCGGGCAGTTGCCCCCTTTGCTCCAGATAAGACTCCGCCACCCGGCAAGCGATTGCGCGAACCCGCCCAATCATTGCTGCCCGCTCCGTCGTCGAGATGGCCCGCCGGGAATCCAGCACGTTGAAGAGATGCGAGCACTTCAAGCAGAGATCGTACGCTGCCCGCACGGGAAATCGCTCGCGTTCGCCTCCGCTGGTATCCGGAAAACGGGAAAGCAGGGCGAGGGCTTCCCTTTCGTACATATCGAAAAGCTGGCGAGCCGTCGGGGCGTCGGCCGCCTCGAAGCTGTATGCCGAAAACTGCTGCTCCTCGGCAAGGCGGACCTGGCCGTATGTGACTCGCTCGGTCCACCGAAGATCGAAGACGTTCGAAACACCCTGGAGGAAGGCGGCGATCCGTTCCAGACCGTAGGTCAGCTCGACCGAAGGCGGATCGAGGTCCATTCCACCGCATTGCTGGAAGTAGGTGAACTGCGTGATTTCCAGACCGTCGAGCAACACCTGCCAGCCCACGCCCCAGGCGCCCAGCGTCGGCGCCTCCCAGTTATCTTCTTCGAAGCGAATGTCGTGCTGACGGAGATCGATGCCAATGGCCTTGAGGCTTTCGAGGTAAATATCCTGGATATTCACCGGCACGGGTTTAAGGATTACTTGATATTGCGTGTGCTTGTAGAGGCGGTTCGGATTTTCCCCGTAGCGCCCGTCGGTAGGCCGCCTGGATGGCTGCACGTAGGCAACGCTGTAGGGGTCAGGGCCGAGGACGCGCAAAAACGTCTCCGGATGCATCGTGCCGGCGCCGACCTCGATGTCGTAGGGCTGCTGAAGCACGCAGCCTCGATCGCTCCAGAATTTCGCAAGGTCGAAGATGATCTGCTGGAACGTCGGTCCCTTGCGGCTCGCGGATTTCTTCAAGTTTTTCTTCATCAGGGTTCCATTTCAAGCATCGGGCGAACTGTCGACCTCTTTTCCATATGGCGCTCGATCAAGTCCAGCAGGTAATTCGTCAGACTCGGCGGAACGTGCATTCCATCCTTGCCCGCCAACCCCTCGAGGGATACCCGAAGCATGGAACGGGCCGTCGCCAGCGCATCGGCTGAAAGCGGCCGCGCCTGCGCGTGCCGGCACTGCCGGCAGAAGATTCCAGATCCATCCTCCGCCGCCCAAGCCTCCTGTCCCGCAACATCGCGGCGGCAACCCGCGCAACGATCGAGCGATGGCAGCCAGCCTCCCAGCCGTAACATCCAAATCGCGAAATAGGAGACCGGCAGCGCGATCGAGCCGCCCTCGCCCATCGCGCGGCAGGTTGCCAGCAACAGCCGAAAGGCCGGATCGGACGGCTCTCTCTCGGGCAAAACACCCTCGGCGATCTCGGCCAGAAGGGCAAAGGCCACGCTTGCATTGTACGACCGCTGCGCATCCACAAACGACTCGATCAGCTCACACTGGCTGATTCTCACCAGCTGACGAGTCTCCCTCTCATAAAACCAGATCCGGATATACGAGAGCGGCTCGAGCGAAGCCCCAAACCGGCTCTTCGGCCGTCGCGCGCCGCGCGCCACCCCCCGCAACCGGCCATCATCCCGGCTGAGGAAACTGACCAGACGATCCCCCTCACTCATGGGATACGTCCGAAGAACGATAGCCTCAGACTCCCGGCTCGGCATAGAAGGCGCGATCAACTGGCAGAAAATACGATGAGCAAATTAATTAACATACGGCTGCCATCGAAGCAAACATTCAGCGCGAACTCGCTTCCAGAAACTCAAAAACCAGCCGGCCGGTCGAAAAGATCGAGGAATCGGCGCCAAAAATAAACGGCGCGACATGCGCGCCCTTCTCTGCCCTTCCCGCCAGGCCCACAACCCATTGCGCGTCAGTTCAATAGGAGTGTGGCTATATTATGTAGCCTGCGGTTCGGGGGCTATAAAGATTATCGGACGCATCCCTTTCGCTTCCCGAATCTCCGGGTGCCCGGGAGAAAATCGCTCGCTTGCAAAATCCTGGCCTGTCGTTTAATGAGGAAAGACATGAGTGGCGATCGCGAACTGGTGGATGTGGTCGGAGTCGGCCTGAACGCCGTCGATACCTTGATCCGGCTGCCGCACTTCCCTTCCTTCAACTCGAAGATGAAGGTGTTGTCGGTTGACGAGCAGGCGGGGGGGGGGCAGGTGGCGAGCGCGCTGGTGGCGTGCCGCAGCTGGGGACTGACGGCGCGCTACGTCGGCACGATCGGGGATGACCGGGCCGGCCTGTATCAGCGCGAGGAGTTTCGCAGGGTTGGCGTAGAGGCCCAGCTGCTTGTCGCCCGCGGTGTGCGGAGTCAGTTCGCCTACATACTGGTCGACGAATCGAGCGGGGAGCGGACCATTCTTTGGGGACGCGATCCGGCGCTCGCGCTGCGGCCCGAGCAAATGGATCGGGGATGGATCGAGCGGGCGCGGCTCTTGCACGTCGATGGTCATGACGCTGCGGCCGCTGCCGAGGCTGCGCGGTGGGCGCGAGCGGCGGGCATTCCGGTGACGGCGGATTTGGACAATATTTATCCGGGTACGGAATCTCTGCTCGAGCAGACCGATTACCTGCTGACTACGTCCGAATTCCCTCGCCGGCTGATCGGCGAAGAGGATCCGGTCGAGGCGCTGCCGGTGCTGGTTCGGCAATATGGTTGCCGTCTGGCGGGCACGACGCTCGGCGAGCGAGGAGCGCTGTCTTGGGACGGCAAGCGGTTCTTCCAGGCGCGGGGATTCATCGTGGAAGCGGTCGACACGACCGGGGCCGGCGACATTTTTCACGCCGGCTATATCTACGCGCTGCTGGCCGGTTGGGACGCGGCAGGCTGCCTGGAATTCGCTTGCGGGGCGGCGGCGCTTAGCTGCACGCGGCCCGGGGCGCGTGGCGGAATATTTCCGGTCGGCGAGATCATGCGCTTTATCGAGACCAGTCGGCGGCGGGAGCCTGCTTTCCAGCCCGAGATGCTCGACCGCGCGGCGGCGAGATACCGATGATCCCGCTCAAGGTTCTGCTCGGGCGGCGCGGGCTGCCGGGTATCACCCTGGCTCTGATCGCCATCAATTTCGCTGTTTTCGTCCACGAGCTTTCGCTCGGGCCACATCGCTTCGATCTCTTCGTCTTTCATTACGGGCTTGTTCCTGCCAGATTCAGCCAGGCACTGGCGGGCTACCATATGCCGCTTGCGGCCCTCGTGGTGCCGCTCGTCAGCAGCATGTTCCTGCATGGTGGCTGGCTGCATATTCTGGGGAATATGTGGTTTCTGTGGGTTTTTGGCGGGGCGGTCGAGGATGTGCTCGGCTCGGCGGGCTATTTGACCTTTTACATGGGTTGCGGGCTGGCTGCCGGCATTACGCAGACCTTCTTTTCCTGGGGATCGCAGATTCCGACGATCGGAGCGAGCGGAGCGATCAGCGGAGTGATGGGCGCGTACCTGATTTTCTATCCTCGGTCGAAAGTGCTCACGCTGGTGCCGTTGATTTTTTTCTGGTTCATGTGGCGGCTGCCCGCGCTGGTCATGATCGGCTACTGGTTCTTGATCCAGTTTTTCAGCGGGGTGGCCTCGCTAGGCGCGGCCCAGCATGGCGGCACGGCGTTTTGGGCGCATGTTGGAGGGTTCTTGCTCGGCGCGGCGATCGCGGTTCCGGCCCGGGGGCGAATCGAGTGGTACCCCACCTGAGGCCGTCATTGCCTCTGGGCGATGGCGTTGCCGCCGGTCCGATAGGCTATCTTTGCTCCACGCGTTCGCGGCGGCTGGTATCCGCTGCCGGGGAAATCCGCGCGCCCATTTGCTTTCTGCCGGAGGAGTGGGCCGTTAGCGTGGCCACGTAGGCCCGATAGGTGGGATAGACCATGATGTGGAAGTCCGGCTCCTCGAACTCCTCGATCGCGTACAGATACCCCGCCTGTTTGAGCCCGAACAACACGCGCCTCATCCATAGCTCGCCCCGGTAGCTCATGAAGCGCTTGGAAATATCCAGCGCCGCGCCCGTCAAGTGCGCGGAGCGGCTGGGGCCCGTGGCATCGGCGGCATTGGGATCGTAGCGGGCCAGCCGCAACTGGGACGAAACGGTTCGCACCAGGCTGGTGACCCGAAGCCGTTGCCCGAAACTCGCGTAGTATTCGCGGCTCAATCGGTCGAGGAAAAGCTTGGTCCACGGCCGCAGATAGCGGTAGGCCGCGGGAATGTCGTGCAGGTAATACGACGGCGTGTCGGGTGGCACCGCGACCAGGTAGCCGGCCTGATGGAATTGCTGGATCATCGCGGCGTTTCGCATTCGCGAGAGGTTGTATTCGTTGGCGCGCTCGTTCTGGATGGCCTGTGAGGAGGCGTTCGCGACGAGTAGCGACCTGCCCCGGCCACGCGCCCAGACGGGAACGGAAAGCAACAATACGATCAAGCTGGCAGCCAGCGTACGCATTAGTCTTCGGCAAGAGTATAACCGCGGCGGCTAGAGTTCAACCATGAGTCTGGCGAGTTTCCGGGAATTGTATTGTTTCTGTTACGGGTACACGGCTGAAGCGATCGCAAAGCGCCAGTCGGCGCCGGTCATCGAGGGGACCGGGAGAGCACCCGGCCAGCCCGGCTTTCCGGGTGCTCAGTCGGCGGGCGCATCCTGCCAGGAGGTGCCTTGAGCCAGCCAAAGGCCCGTCAATACAAGCGCCGCGGCCAGCAGGAATATCCGGCCCACCCTTTCCCCGAGCAAGACGACACCGAGCGATGTGGCAACGACCGGGAGCAGGTAGTTGAGGGAAGCAACCTGCGTGGCCGAAATGTGTCCGAGAAGCTTGTAGAAAATAAAGTAACCGGCTACCGAGCCAAACAGGGCCATATAAGACAACCCGGCCCAGGACGGCCAGCTCACGTGAGCCCAGTCCAGCCCTAGAGCCTGATGGACGGCCAGAGGAAGTAGCAGAAGGGCGCCGGTGAGATGGGTAAAGGTGTTGAACGCGATCGAATCATAGCGATGGGCGACGCGTTTGCTCAGCACCGCATAGCAGGCAAAACCGCACGCCGCGCACAACGCGATCAGGTCCCCGGCCAAACCGCCCGACCGCCAGTCACTACCCTGCCCGATGGCCAGCAGAGCGACGCCGGAAAAGGAGAGCAGCATGCCGATGATCTTGCCGGGTGAGAGCGTTTCCTGACCCATCAGCCGGGCCAGCAAGAGCACAAATATCGGTCCCATCGCGATGATCAATGCCACATGGCCGATGCTCGTGTAATGGAGAGAGACGGTGAAACATCCTTGGTTAATCACTACGCCGCAGACTCCCAGCAACAGAAACGTGGGCGGGTCGCGCCAGCCGAGACGCATCGGGCGCGGCGCCAGCAGAAAAATCGGCAGATAGATCGCGCCCGCCAGAACCAGCCGGAACGAGGCGAGCGTCAGCGGATCCAGCTGCCGGAGCGCAACCTTGCCGGCGATGTAATTGAACGACCAGGCCATCACCTGCGTGGCCATCAGCAGGGCGAGTAACGGGCGGCGGATCTCTTTTTTCATCGGGCTACCTGGGGACCGCGCGGTCCATCATCCAATCGCCGGTCCGGCAGAAACGGCAAGAGCGGAATCGCTCGACTCCGTGCGCCGGCCCGCATGGCATGAGCAAAAGTGATTATGCGGATGGTTCGGTAGGAATCTGGCGTTCAGACCTGCCCATCGGCCTTGGCTTGTTCCCACAGACGCTCAAGTTTTGCCGAAGAGAGCTTGGCCAGACGTTCGCCGCGCCCTCGCGCCTGCTTTTCCATCCATTGGAAGCGGCGCTGGAATTTCCGGTTGGCCTTTTTGAGTGCGACTTCAGGGTCCAAGCCCAGGAACCGGGCGACGTTGGCGGCAACGAAGAGAAGATCGCCGGCCTCTTCTTCGACGCGCGAATGCGACTGGCGGCGCCCCGCGGCGCTCGTCGCGCCGGCGCGCCGGGCCCGGCGAACGGCGCCACGCACCTCCCGCGTTTCTTCGCTCAGCTTGTCGAGCACGCCGCCGAGGCGCTTCCAATCGAATCCGACGTTCGCTGCCCGGCGGGTCAGTTGGAATGCTTCCGAGAGCGCGGGGAGGGCCTTGGGGACACTACCGAGCACGGAATCCTCGTTCGTCGATTCGGCCTTACCCTCCCGGCGCCGTTCCTCGGCCTTGATTTCCTCCCATCGCTTGAGCACTTCGCGCGAATCGCGGACTTGGGCATTGCCGAAGACGTGCGGGTGACGCCGGATCAGCTTTTCGCGAATCGCGTCGACGACGTCGCCGATGTCGAAGCGGCCCTCCTCCCTGGCCAGCTCCGCGTGAAAGAGAACTTGGAGCAGCAGGTCGCCGAGTTCGGAGGCAAGGCGCTCGTCGTTGCCGAGGTCGAGCGCCTCAAGCACCTCGTAGGCTTCCTCGATCAGGTAGGGGCGCAGCGACTGATGCGTCTGCTCGCGGTCCCAGGGGCAGCCGCCCGGCGCGCACAGCCGCGCTTGCACCTCGACGAGCTTTTCGAAGCGGCGCCCGATGCGCGAAGGTTTGGGACTCGCGGTTTTGCGTTTCGGCATGGCGTGAGAAAACCGGAAAAATGACACTCTACGGCACCGGGCCGGCATGCGCAAGAAAGCGGTGGCGCGCGCGGCGCGGCGGGCGTGTATGCGTTTGGAGTTGGCGCGGGCGCTCGAGCCCCTGTGCCGCTGCAAGAGACGTGCCCAGGCAAAGACCTGGCGCGCCGCCAAGGCGGATACCGCGCGTTAGGAATGGATTCCACGCCACGCGCTTTCATGTTATGGTGAGCGTTGTTATCGTGGGGGACGAGAAGTTCAGCTCAAGGACGCCAGGATATGGATAGTTTGCCCGTGACAGAAAAGGTGGTGAAGCTCGCGGGAGTTGTTTTGGCCTTATCCGCCCTGCTGTTGCTTCTGGTTGCGGGCGGACTGATTCACCAGCATCGGTCCGCGGCCGAAGCCGCCGCATGCGTGATCTGCCACGTGGCCAATGCGCCGCTGGCGCCGGTAGCCCCGGCGGTGATCGTGCCCTCCACCGTAATCGTTGCTCCCGCGCCGCAGGCGCGCAAGGAGCTTCCCCGTAAAGAAATCGTTCACCTGCAAAGCCCTTCGCGAGCCCCTCCGGCGTAGTTCTTCCTGAAACGCAACCAACCGTAATACGCAAGTGAGGCGGCGCAGCCGCTTGAGCCGCGCTGCACGAATCCACTCATTTGGTCCGCTTCCGGAGGAAGTCCGGCGGCACGCCGCCGGCAACTCCCCGGGTCCGTGGCGCGCTGGTCTTCGCTATGGCGCGGCCCTGCGGAAAAACCGGCATCGCGCGCGGAATTCCCCGGCGCGAATGGAAGGTCTTATGGCTAGCGTTTCTCGTTCCTTGATCGTTGCCCTGTTCGGCTTCTCGATGCTTCTGGCGCCAGGCGCGGCGCCGGCCCGGGCGCAGGCGCCGCGCACCATCACTCTCGATCAGGCCATTCGCCTGGCCTTGGCGCGCAATCCCTCGATGCGGGCGGCGCGTTCGCTGATCGCGCAGAGCCGGGCCGGGGAAGTCACCGCGAATCTGCGGCCGAACCCGGTGCTGACCGGCGACGCCATGTTCATCCCGATTTTCCAACCCAGCCAGCTGACCGCGCCGACGATCAACAACATCAGCGAGTTCGACCTTGGCGCCAGTTATCTTTTCGAGCGGGGCAAAAAGCGCCAGCACCGGCTGGCGGCCGCGCGCGATTTGACCGCCGTCACTCGGTCCCAGGTGGCCGATAGCCAGCGGGGGCTGATCTATAGCGTCGCGCAGCAATTCATCGGCGTCCTTTTGGCCGAATCGACGCTCTCTTTCGCCAAGCGGGATTTGGCGAGTTTCCGGCACACGTTGACGATCAACCAAGCCCGCTACAAGGCCGGCGATATCAGCGACGGCGATTTCCTGAAGATCAAGCTGCAAATGCTCCAGGTTCAGACCGATGTCTCGGGCGCCGAGCTGGCCAGGATGCAATCGCTGAACGCTCTGCGCCAGCTCGTTGGCTACGAATCGGTGCCCGCCGGTTACGACGTGTCCGGATCGCTTGGCTATCAGCCCTTGGCTGCCACGGCCGGGCAGTTACAAACGGAGGCTCTGGCGCTCCGGCCCGACCTGCGGGCGGCCCGGCAGTCCGTGACCGCGGCGCAAAGCCAGTACGACCTGGCGAAGGCCAACGGGAAGCAGGACGTGACCCTCACGTTCGATTACACGCACGTTTCGGCGCTGAACAACGGCACGTTCTTCTGGAACATCCCGCTGCCCATCTTCAACCGCAACCAGGGAGAAATCGCGCGCACGCAGGCCGCCATCATGGGCGCGCAGGATAGCGAAATCGCCGCGCGCCAGGCCGTTCTCGCCGATGTGGCGAGCGCCTACGACGCGGTCGAATCCGAAGCGCAGGTGGTGAAGCTGTATCAGTCCGGCTATTTGGACGAGGCCAGGGAGTCGCGGAACATCAGCGAATATGCCTATCAGCGCGGCGGGGCCAGCCTGCTCGATCTGCTCGACGCCGAGCGGAGCTACCGCGCCATCCGCCTCGGCTACCTGCAGGCGCTGGCCGCCTACCAACTTTCCTTGGAACAGCTCCGCGAAGCCGTCGGCACCAGGAGATTGCCATGAACACGCATATCGAATCCCTCCGCCACAGCCGGCGGAATTGGAAACTCGGCCCCGCCGCTCGTCCATCCCGCATCGCCCTGTGTCTCGCCGTGGCGGCATTGGTCGCCGGGGCCGGCTGCGGCCGGGAGGAAAACCACAGCGAGAATCAGATGACGTCGTTTTCCTCGCAAGGGGTTCAAGCGGCCTATTTTTCCGTGCCCCAGAACCAGCTCCCCCGCATCCAGATCGTTCCGGCCGCCACCGAAAAAATGGAGCGCGTTCTGCGGCTGCCCGGAACCGTCGGCTACAACGTTTTCCGCACCACGCCGGTGATTACGCCCGTTGGAGGTCCCGTGACGCGGGTGCTGGTCGTTCCCGGTGAGGTGGTGAAGCAAGGCCAGCCGCTGCTCTACGTGACCAGTCCCGACTACTCCCAGTTGCGGGCGAATTTCCTGAAAACGCGCGATGCCTACCAGCTGTCGGAGACGAACGATAAGCGCGCGCAGGACCTCTACGCCCACAAGGCGATTGCCGAGAGCGCGATGTTGCAGGCGCAATCGGCCCGCAACGAGGCGCTGGCCGATTTCCAGGCGGCGCAGCAGTCGCTCGAGGCTCTGGGGATCACGAACCCCGCCCAGGCAGCCGGCAACCCCTCGGCACAGTTCCCGGTCCTGGCGCCGATCGGCGGTGAAGTCGTCGAACGCCTCGTCGCACCCGGCCAGTTGATTCAGGCGGGCACGACGCAGTGCTTCACCATTTCCGATATGAACACCGTCTGGGTTCTCGTCAACGTTTACCAGAAAGACCTCTCCGACGTTCGCGTCGGCGAGCCCGCCACGATCGAGACCAGCAGCTATCCCGAACCGTTTCACGGGCGCATCTCCTATCTGGCGCCCGCTCTCGATCCCAACACGCGCACGCTCGCCGCTCGCGTCGTCACCGCGAACCGCGGCCTGGCGCTCAAAAAGGACATGTATGTGACCGTTCTTCTCGACGCCGGCACCATCCCGAACGCCCTGGCCGTTCCGCAAGACGCTGTCCTGCGCGACGCCGAAAACCATCCCTTCGTCTACGTCCAGGTCGCCCATGACCAGTTCGCCCGGCGCCTGGTCGAAACCGGCCAGACGCAGGGCAACAGCATCCAGATCACCACCGGCCTGCGCGCCGGGGAAAAGGTCGTCGGCAACGGCAGCCTATTCCTTCAATTCGCGAATTCGCTGCGCTAAGGGGCACCGCCGATGATCCACCGTATCGTCCACGCCGCCCTCCAGCAACGTTTCCTGGTTCTCATGCTGGTCGTGTTCCTGATCCTGGCTGGCTCGATCTCCTTCGAGCGCATGCCGGTCGAGGCCTATCCGGACCTGGCGCCGCCGATGGTGGAGATCATTACCCAGTGGCCCGGCCACGCCGCCGAGGAAGTCGAGCGGCTGATCACGATCCCGATCGAGATCCAGATGAACGGCATCCCAAAACTCCAGGTGATGCGCTCGATCTCTTTGTACGGCCTCTCCGACGTGATCATGACCTTCCACTACGGCACCGACAACTACTGGGCGCGCGATCGCGCCTTCGAGCGCCTTTCCCAGGTAACGTTGCCGTCGGGCGTCTCTCCCGGTCTGGCGCCGCTTTCGAGCCCCAGCGATCTGGTTTACCGCTACGTTCTCGAAAGCCCCGATCGCAGTCCGATGGATCTGAAAACCATTGAAACGTGGATCGTCGAGCCCGCCTACCGCTCGGTGCCCGGAGTGGCCGACGATTCCGGTTTCGGGGGCGAGGTGATGCAGTATCAGGTCCTGCTCGACCCCGCCCGTCTCTATGGCTACCACCTCACCGTTCCGCAGGTCGAAGCCGCCCTGGCCGCCAACAATTCCAACGCCGGCGGCGGTTTCTACTCGCAGGGCGGCCAGTTCTACTACGTGAGCGGCATCGGGCTCGTGCACAGCCTCAAAGACATCGCCGACATCGTCGTCGGCAGTTCGGGCGGCGTTCCCATCTACGTAAAGGACATCGGCAAGGTTGTCATCGGCCACGCTCCGCGCCTCGGCGAATTCGGCTTCATGAACGACAACGACGCCGTCGAAGGCGTAATCCTGATGCGCACCGGGGAGCAAACCCAGAACGTTTTGAAGGGAGTCGAAGCGGAGACGAAGGTGCTCAACCGGCGGATTCTGCCTCCCGACGTCAAGGTCCGTCCGTTTTACGATCGCAGCGATCTGGTCCGTCTGACGATCGACACGGTCGAGGGGAACCTCGTCCGCGGCATGATCTTCGTCCTGATCGTGCTCATCTTCTTCCTGGTGAGTTTCCGCGCGGCGGTGATCGTCGCCCTCACCATCCCGCTGGCACTGCTCTTTTCCTTTATCCTGCTGCATGCCGAGAACGTCTCGGCCAACCTCTTATCCATCGGCGCCATCGACTTCGGCATCATCATCGACGGCACCGTGGTCATGATGGAAAACATCTACCGGGAGCTTGGCGCCCGGACCGGCCACGAATACAGCCTCTACGACGTGATTCTGGCCGCGGCGCGCGACGTCGATCGCCCGATCTTCTATTCGGTCGCTGTGATCATCTCCGGCTATTTGCCGATCTACGTTCTTTCCGGGGCTTCCGGCCGCCTTTTCCATCCGATGGCGGACACGATGGTCTTCGCCCTGATCGGCTCGCTCATCATCACGCTCACCCTCGTCCCGGTCCTCTGTTCGTACTGGTTCAAGAAGGGTGTACGCGACCGGGTGAACCGGCCCTTCGAGTGGATCAAGCGGGGGTACGCGGGGGGGCTCGATCTGGCGCTCGATCATCCGAAGTCGACCGTTGCCGCAGCCGTCCTTATTTTTGCGGGAGCAATTTCGCTGGTGCCGTTCATCGGGGGTGAATTCATGCCCCATCTCGACGAGGGAGCCCTGTGGGTCCGCGCCACCATGCCGTACACCATCTCCTGGCAGGAAGCGGCCACGATCGCCCCCGAAATTCGCCATGTCCTCATGTCCTATCCACAAGTTACCGTGGTCGGCCAGGAACTGGGCCGTCCCGACGACGGTACCGACCCGACCGGGTTCTTCAACGACGAGTATTACGTTGGCTTGAAGCCCTACGGCGACAAGGTGTGGAAAACGGGACCCATCCGAAACAAGCAGGAGCTGACCGCCAACATCCAGAAAAGGCTCAGCGCCTTTCCCGGCATCATCTTCAACTACACCCAGCCCGCAGAGGATGCCGTCGACGAGGCGCTCACCGGCCTGAAAAGCGCGCTGGCGGTCAAGATTTACGGGCCCAACCTCAACGTGCTCCAGGAGAAAGCCGTCGAGATCAAGAACGTCCTCTCTCATGTGCGCGGTTTCTCTTCGCTGCTGGTTGTGCGCGAACTCGGCCAGCCCAGCCTGAATATCCACATCGACCGGGAAAAGATCGCCCGTTATGGAATCAACGTCAGCGACGTCGAATCGGTCATCGAAGCAGCCGTTGGCGGGCAGGTTGCCACGCAGGTGATCCAGGGGGAAAAGCTCTTCGACATGGTCATCCGGATGGAGCCGCGGTTCCGCTCGAGTCCCGAAGCGATCGGCAATCTGCTCGTCGGCACGCCGTCGGGCCAGCAGATACCGCTCAAGGAACTGGCCGACATTCGCGTCGAAAGCGGGGCGTCGTTCATCTATCGCGAGAACAATTCCCGCTATATCGGGGTTCAGTACGCGATCGAGGGACGCGACCTGGCCGGGGCCGTCGCCGCCGGCAAGCAAGCTCTCGCCGCCAACGTAAACCTTCCCCCCGGCTACTTCGTTACGTGGGGCGGGGAATACAGCGAGTATCTGGCCGCGCGCGCGCAGATGTACGTTGTCGCTCCCCTCACGGTCCTGTTGATCATGCTCATCCTGTTCGCCCTGTACGGGAATTTCAAATTCCCGATCGCCGCTCTGCTCGGCGTCATGTTGACCGAGCCGGTGGGCGCTCTGCTGGCGCTGAAGCTGACGGGCACACCGTTCAGCGTGTCGAGCGGCCTGGGACTTCTGGCCCTGATGGGGGTTTCGGTCGAAATCGTGGTGGTGATGTATTCCTACATCAACAAGATGCGCCTGGAGGGGATGGACATCCGCACCGCTACGCGCGAGGCGGCGCTCTTGCGCCTGCGCCCGATCATGATGACCGCGCTGGTCGCCTGTCTCGGTCTGCTCCCGGCGGCTCTCTCCCACGGCATCGGCTCCGATACGCAGCGGCCCTTCGCCCGCGTGATCGTGGGCGGCCTGCTCGGACCGATACTGCTCGGCTTTTTCGTATATCCGGTGCTCTACCGCATGGTGGCCAAGGACGGGGACATCTTGCAGGTCTAGCGGCGAGGGTGTTCGATGCGTGCTGCGGGCCCCAGAGGCTAGCTTGGACGGTGGATAATGCCGATGGTAGACTCGGGTGAAGAACCGCGCGGCGCGGGTGCGCCCGGCACCGGCTTGGCGGCAGGCGGCCGGTGGGCCGAGGGCAGGCCGGAAGGCAAACGCGCGGCGGCATTCCTGGCTATTTGAAAGGGTTCCCGATGGCAGAGCAGAACGACGAAACATTCCACGTCGTTGACCGCAGGCTGTTCACTTCCGAAGGCGAGTTGCGCCAGGATGCCCGCGATCAGATCGAACACGAGCGAAAATCGGAAGAAGCGAAACCCGCCGAGGCGGCCCGCGGGGCTCAGCCCAAGACCGGGGAGCAGGCCAAAGAGGTCCCCGCGATTCCCCCTCCGGAGACGCCCCGGCGCTCTCCCGCTTTTGAAATGGTCATCGATCTGATTGCGCGGAACGCCGTGGCGATGCTCGGCGGCATCGCCGATCCCCGCACCGGCCAGCCGATGATGGATCTGGAAGGCGCGCGGGAAGTGATCGACATGCTCGACGCGCTGCGCGAGAAAACCCGAGGCAACCTGGCCCAGGAAGAAGAACATCTGCTGCTCGAGGTGATCGGCAGCCTGAAAATGACCTACCTCGAGATGTCGAAGGCCGCAGCGGCTGCTACGGTCCCTGGCCGGGGACCGGGGAAACGCTGAACGATGACGGCGTTGCGCCTGACGGTCCTCGGTTCGGGAACGTCGATGGGAGTGCCCACCCTGGGTTGCCGCTGTTCGGTCTGCCACTCGGAAGATCCCCGCGATCGTCGTACCCGCTGCTCGCTGCTGCTTTCGGCAGGCGGCCGGAACGTGGTCATCGATACCTCACCCGACTTCCGGGCGCAGGGCCTGCGGGAGGGGCTTAGCCGGCTCGATGCCATCGTTTACACTCACGGCCATGCCGACCACATCCTCGGCCTGGACGACATCCGGCCCTTCAACATCCGGCAAAAGGCTGATATTCCCCTCTACGCCTCGAGCGAAACGCTGGCCGTCCTGCGGAGGACCTTCGCCTACATTTTCGAGAATCCCAACGGATACAGCACCTTGCCGCACATTGAGCTCCATGCGATCGATGGACCATTCGATCCCCTGGGCGACCCGGAAGCAAAGCTGGAACTGGTTCCCGTGCCCGCCCGTCACGGACCATTCGACGTACTCGGATTCCGTTTCGGCCGCGCCGCGTATCTCACCGATTTCAGCTCCGTTCCGGAAGAATCCAAGGCGCTGCTTCACGATCTGGACGACTTGATCCTCGACGCCCTTCGCTACACGCCGCATCCGATGCACTCGAACGTCGAGCAATCGCTGGCCCTGGTCGCCGAACTCGATCCCCGGCGCGCCTGGTTCACGCACATCGCTCACGACCTCTCGCACGAGGAAACCAACCGCCGGCTGCCCGATCATGTGAAGCTCTGCTACGACGGGCTGAGCTTCGAGGTGCGCCTGTCATGAGCCTGCCGGCGTTTCGATCGATCGAGGAGTGGCGGCGCGGCGCCGCGGGCGCGCCGGCTTTCTTCGCCATCGGCAATTTCGACGGAGTGCACTTGGGCCACCAGAGGATTTTCCGTGCCCTGGTCGAGCAGGCCCGCGCCGCGGGAGAGTGGGCCGCAGCGCTCACCTTCGAGCCGCATCCGGGCAAACTGCTTCGTCCGGATTCGGCGCCGCCGCTCATCACGACTCTCGCGCAGCGGCTCGATTGTTTCCAGGCCGCCGGCCTGGATGCGGCGCTCATACTTCCCTTCACCGCCGAATTTGCCGCGCTTTCTCCGGAGGAGTTTGCCCGGAGCGTCCTATCGGAAGCCCTGCATGCATCGGCCGTTTTTGTCGGAGAGAATTTCCGGTTCGGCCACCATCAAAGCGGCGATGCGAAGCTGCTGGTCCAGTTGGGCGAGCACATCGGCTTCCGCGTCAACGTGGTGGGGCCGGTGCGCCGGCGTGGAGAACTGATTTCCAGCACGCTGGTGCGCCAGGCGATCGCGGAAGGCAGCGTCGACCGCGCCGGACGGATGCTCGGCCGGCCATTCGCGTTGACCGGCGAAATCCGGACGGGAACCGGCCAGGGGCGGAAACTGGTTGTGCCGACGCTCAATCTGGCCTACGAGCAGGAACTGGTTCCCGCGCGCGGCGTCTATGCGACCGAGGTGCTGGTTCGGGGCAAGCTGTACCGGGCCGCGACCAATGTCGGCTTCCGGCCCACCTTCGACGGCGGCGGACTTGTCGTCGAAAGCCACCTTCTCCAGTTCTCCGGGGAAATCACCGGCGGCCCGATGGAAGTGCGCTTCTGGAAGCGCTTGCGTGATGAAAAGAAATTCCCTTCCCCTGCCGACCTGCGCCGCCAGGTGCTCGCCGACATCGCTCGCACGCGCCAGTTCTTCGCCCGCCTCGACCGCCGCATCACCGTCAACGCAAGCTCCTAGCCTCCGCGCCGGTTCCCGGCTCGTTTCCCGTGAAATTCGGCTGATTGCGGACCGGAGCGGAGAAGAGATTGCGCCGCGGAGTTGTGTCCCATAGAAGTTGGGCCGCTTCCTCGAAAGAGGAAGCGGCCCAAAAGGTTGACAGCCGGTTATTTCGTTTACTTAGCCGCCCGCAGCATGTTGCTGTTGTCTATGTACCAATAGAAGACCGAGTTGTAGCCCTGAGAGACTGTCCAAATTCGGTCCTGCGAATCAGGCCAGTATCTTAGCGTTTTCGGTTCGCTAAAGGGCAACGGGTATTCGACAATGTGTCCTGTCCTCGGGTCCAGCCGCTGGATCGTGCCCAACTCGACCATCGAATACCAAACGTACCCGCCCTTGCCGACGGCAATGGCGTAATCGCTCTTGTCGGGTCCTAGCGGAGTGTACACCTTGAGCGCTTTGGTTTTCGGATCGAACCGGCAAACCCTAGTTGAGAGCGCGAACTCCAATTTACGCTGGCTGTAGCAGGTTAGCCACATAACGCCATTTGAGGCGATCCCGGTCCGGTGGGTGTTGAAACCCGCGGGAGCGGTACCGGCGGGGGGAGTAAAACTCGTTACGATTTTTAATGTCTTGGGGTCGACTTCGTCGAGCGTGCTGATCCCGCCCCCAAAGCCAGGGTCGGTGAACCACACGTTCCCGTTTACCCGATTCCAAATAACGCTATATGAGCCTCGAATTCCGGGGATGTGCGTGAATTTGCCGGTCTGGGGGTCGAGCCGAGTTGTCCCTCCACTGACGAAAACGTAGATTTTCCCGTCGACAAGCATGGGATGGGCGTCGTGGGCTCCGCTGCCCAGGTACTGTGTTACCTTCCCTGTGCGCGGGTCTATTTTCCCAACCCCGTGGCAACCCGTCTCCGCAAACCACGCATTACCATCCGGACCAACTTCGATCGCGTGTATGCTTTTCTCCGCAGCCGTGCACGGCACCGGGTAGGTCGTCACCTTTCCGGTCGTGGCGTTGACTCGCTCCACCCGGTTCGCACTCCCGTAATCGGCTACCCAGATGCTTCCGTCGGAAGGATAGCCCATTCCGGCGGTCGGCGGATACATCTGAGAATTCATCACGAGCGGGTCCGGGACCCAGTTGTCGTTCTCCCATTTCCCCGCCACTGGATACACCACGTACACGATATTCATCGCCTCGGGGCTGAGCTTTCGCACAGTCGCCTGATACCCGGCCAGGTCGGCGGGCGATGCGGGGAGGGTGGAATTCGGCCCAAACAGTTGGGTGAGGTAGGTCGCCGCTTGGTCGGCCATCTGGTCGGTAAACCTCGAAGAGGGGAGGAAATCTGGCACCGCGACATTCCGCATAAAATTCACCATGCCCAGCCAGCCTTGCTTGTTTATGCCACGGTGAGGAACCATGCGGTGTTGAAATTCGTGGCAAGCGAAGCAAGTGCCGAAAACTACTTCTCTCCCCGGCCCAGGGGGGAACAGCTGAGCTCCCTGCCAACCCGAGATATCGGCCCACGTTACGGTTCCCTTTTGCAGTGCAAAATCGATCTTCGCATGCTGATCGGCACTCTGAAGGGTTTCATCCTGCGGTGTGGCCTTATATCCAACCGCCCGTATTGTCAGCCGATAACTGCCCGCGGGAAGGTTGGGCACCCTGTAGCGGCCGTCCTCGTGCGACAGCACATCGGTCATGATGTTCGTAGCCGTATTCCGGGCCACGACGAACGCGCCCTCGAAAGGCGCGCCACTCGGGCCTTTCACCGTGCCGCCGATCGTGCCTCCCATGGCCAGCGAAACGACGGAGATCATCAGCCCTATTACCCAAGCCACCTTTTTCAAAAGTGACCGCATAGCGGTTCCCCTCCTTTCCTGGCGCTTACTTCCGCAGCGCCGTAACCGCACTCATCTGCGCGATGCTTCGCGACAAGCAAAGTAAACGACTCGTTGGTATCACAAAGAACCCTCAGTGCCCAGCTACGTCCTGCGCTCCCTATTCCTGTGCAGGAAGCGCACGACGGCATAGCGGTTTGTCAGTTTGCGGCGCGCGTGTGGCTGTTGTCTACGTACCAATAGAGGACTGAGTTGTAGGCCGAGACCGTCCAAATGCGGCCCTGCGCGTCAGGCCAGTACCTGAGCGTTTTAGGTTCCGTAAAGGGCAACGGGTATTCGACAATGTGTCCCGTCCTCGGGTCCAGTCGCTGGATCGTACCCAAATCAACCATCGAATACCAAACGTACCCGCCCTTGCCGACCCCGATGGCGTAATCGCTCTTGTCGGGTCCGAGCGGAGTGTATACCTTGACCGCTTTGGTTTTCGGATCGAACCGGCAGACCTTGGTCGAGAGCACGAACTCCGTTCCACGCTGGCTGTAACAGGTGAGCCATAGATTGCCATGGGAATCGATAGCGGTCCGGTGGGTGTTGAAACCCGCGGGAACGTTGGTGGGAGCAAACGTCGTGACTCTTAATGTCTTGGGGTCGACTTCGGCGAGCCTGCCCTTCGTCTTCGGCCCAAACCCAGGATTGGTGAAAAACAAGGTTCCATACGCCTTATCGTAAATAACACCGTACGAGGCTGGAAATCCAGAGATTCGTGTGAACTTACCCGTCGCAGGGTCGAGCCGGTCTGTAGCGCCACTGGAGAAGACGTATAGCTTTCCGTCAACGAGCATGGGATGGGCATCGTGCTTACCGCCATCCTGATATTGAGTGACTTTGCCCGTTTTCGGATCTACGCTTCCCACTCTGCCGCAACCCGACTCGGCAAACCACGCCTTACCGTCCGGGCCAACTTCGATCGCGTGGATCGCGTCCGACGAGCAGGGCTTCAATTTCTCACCGGCTGGGGGCACCGGGTACGTTGTGAGCTTGCCGGTCGTGGGATTGATTTGGTGCACCTGGTTCGAATTCCCGAAATCGGCTACCCAGATGCTTCCATCGGAAGGATATCCCATTCCGGCGGTCGGTGGATACATCTGAGCGGGCCACTCCAGTGGGTCCGGGACCCATTTGTTGTTTACCCATTTGCCCAGCACTGGATACACCACATACACGATATTCATCGCCTCGGGGCTGAACTTCCGCACGGTCGCCTGGTATCGGGGCAGGTCGGCGGGCGATGAGGATAGGCTGGAATGCGGCCCAAACAGTTGGGTCAGATAGGTCGCCACTGAGTCGGCCATCTGGTCATTAATCCTCGAAGGCGTGAGGAAATATGGCACCGCGGCATTCCGCATAAAATTCACCATACCCAGCCAGCCTTGCTCGTTTAAGCCACGGTGAGGAACCATGCGGTGCTGAAATTCGTGGCAATCAAAGCAAGTGCCGAAGAATGCTTTTCTTCCCGGCCCAGCAGGAAACAGCTGTTGTGCCTGCCAAGCCGTGAGATCGGCCCACGTCACGGCTCCCTTTTCCAAGGCGAAATCGGCATTGACATGCTGATCCGCCGTCTGCAAGGTTTCGCTCTGCGGTGTGGCCTTATACCCGGGGGCCCGAATCGTCAGCCGATACGTGCCCGCGGGAAGGTTGGGCACCGTGTAGCTCCCGTCTTCGTGCGACAACACGTCGGTCGAAATGTTTGTTGCCGTATTCCGGGCCCTGACGAACGCGCCCTCAAAAGCCGAGTCATCCGGGCCTTTCACCGTCCCGCTGATCGTGGCGCCCATGGCCAGCGGAACGGCGGCGGCCACCAAAGCCATCACCCCAAGCGCCTTCTTCGAAAGCGATCGCATAAGGCCTCCTCTTTGCCGACAGCTGCTCACCTAAATGCCGGGGGCAACGGCTCCTTTTCGCGAAAGGAGTCTCGACCCGTAGATTGACGAATATCCTCCGCTTCAGAAAATAACCTTCAGCGACATCTGAATTTGCCGCGACGTAGTTGACGTATTGGTGATCTGGCCTGCTGTCCCGAAAGGCGCTTCCGAATACGCGCCAATGTCCGACTGGGCGCCGTTGAAAATTATCGGACTCGGAAAACCGAAATTCGAGTGGTTCAGAATGTTAAAGAACTCGGCTCGGAACTCAAGATTTCCCGCTTCACCCAAAAACGGCAAGGCCGTGTCCTTGGACGCGGAAAAATCCCATTCGGACAGGCCAGGAGCCCGAAGCAAATTGCGGCTCGCGGTGCCCAGATATCCCGGTGGCTGGAGCATGAACATCAAAGGATTGAACCATTGATTGGGATTGCCCGTGTTGACCGAGCTGTGATTGAACGGCACGAAGTTATAAGTTTTGCCATGGATCGTAGCCGTGGCGGCCCCAGTTCCAACGGTGGCATAATTGTAAGCCGTCGTTCTGCCGGCGCATCCGTCATTGCAAGCGCGATTGACCGCAGTCAGTGGATCAAACGGCAAGCCGGTGTGCACGGTAACGACATTGCCGATCCACCATCCATTCAGGATTTTGGCCGCGAAATTACGGGAGTGGGTCTTTGGGAAATGGTACAGCAACGAGAGGTTCCAAACCTGCGTCAGATCGTCGCACGACGGACCGTAGTCCTTATGTCCAAAGAGCGGGTCTTGGCCATTCGCGTTTCCATTGGTGCAATCGGAGTAGTTTTGCTCCGACTGCGTGTTGTCCAGGGACCTGCTCCACGTATACGCGCTGTTGAACTCCAGCCCATGGCCCACCTGCTTGTTTGCCGTCACTTGGAGTGAGTTGTACCAGGAATAGCCGCGGGTCGTCACATACGTCGTCGTGGTGAAGTTCGGATTCACACGGCAGCTCGGGACAACGTTCGCGCACTTGCCAACGATTGAGGGGTCCCAGTATGCGACTGCATTGGGGGCGAATCCGGTCACCGAAGTCGGAATCACAGGGTTTCCCTCCCTCGCCTGATACAGGTTCCATCCGTGAAAACCGACGTAGGACACGGTTAGAGCGATCTGCGAGGGCAACTGATGTTCCACCGACAAGCTGTACTGCTCGCCTTTCGGCTGCTTCATATGATAATCGGTCGTGAATAGATTGTTGCCGAAGTTGGCCGCGCTGTAGGTGAACGGAATGGTGAAGGTGGCGGGGACAGCATTAAACACCGCGTCCTCGGGAGTTTGCGGCGGGAGAACTGGCGTGTTCTGTTGAAATATAGTCCCATACTGGGCAACGTCGTAATAAAGACCCCATGCGCCTCGAACAGCCGTTTTTCCGTTACCGGACACGTCCCAGGCAAAACCCAGCCTGGGGCTGAAATTATGGAGACTGTCGTTGACGAAAATAGGCCCCTGGGTCGCGGCCGAATCTGTGTAGAAATTCCGAATGGCATACGAAAAGTTGGTCGTCTCCTGAGGGACGGTAGCAAATTCATACCGCAAACCCAGGTTCAGGGTCAGCCTCGGCATGGCCTTCCAATTGTCCTGCAAATAGAAGCCGAAAGTGTTGTACCAGAAGTTCCGGGTATTGCCTGGCGAGCCAGGGGCTAGGCTCTGGTAGTTGGCAGCCAAGCCCTCCATAAAATCCTGGATGGTGTTGAAGCTGATGGTTCCTAGCGGGTAGAAAGGCGACTGAACACCGTCGTTGACGCGGTTGATGAGCGCGCCGAACTGGAGTGAATGGTTACCAAGCGTGTCGAACACATCCTCGCTAACCGTGTAAATATTCTGCGTGTTCCGCAGGTTCGGAGGGCCGATAAAGGGCTGGGGTCCCATTTGTGCCAGGCCGGTGACTTGGATGTCTCCCATCGGCAGTCCCGTCACAAAAGAATAGCCAGGACCGGTCGGTACGTCCGGCGTTTGAAGGTTCGTCTCCCCGTTAAAGGTTCGGGCGTAGGATAGATGCGTAACGGCGAGCAACGTCGGCGAGAAGATATGGCTTTCGCCGAGCGTCAGGTACTGATACCGGCTTTGGGGCGAAATTCGAAACTGAGGAAAGCCGGCGCCAAATCCGGTAGTGGCGTTGTTTCCTACTGGGGCTGTGTTGACGGCGTCGTCAACGGTATACCGCGCGAAGAACGAGTCCTGAGCCGAGATGCTTTGATCCACGCGCGTTTCGCCGTAGTACTCGCGACTGACCGAGTTCGTGGTGTAAGCGAATATGTTGGTGCCAGGCACGTTCGGTGAAGGATAAAGCGCCAGCAAAGGCTGCATGACGGAGGGAACCGCGATTGTCTGGCCCGACGCAAGCGTGGAAGCACAGGAACTGTCAACGATATGGTTGGCCGTATGGCAGGCGGCCGGAAATACCGGGAGGGTCGCTGACACACCCAAATTCTGACGCACGCCCTCAAAGGTTGTATAGAAAAACGTCTTGTTCTTCCGGATCGGCCCGCCAATCGAACCGCCGAAGTCGTTGCGCTGGAGTTCGGGCAAGCGATGGCCGCCGCTGTTGGTGGCGGTGTCGAAGTAGTTCCGCGCATCCAGATGGCTGTTTCGCAGAAAGTCGAACGCATCGCCGTGAAACTTATTCGTTCCGCTTTTGCTGACGATGACCGTCTGGCTGCCCATGCTCATTCCGTATTCAGCTCCGAAACCGGTGGTAATGACTCGGAACTCCTTGATCCCGTCGACGCCCAGCGCGGTCCCCAGTTCCGAGGAAACCGAACCACCGAGCATGTTGATGAGCGGCGTTCCATCGAGCGACGCGTAATTCGAGTGGATGGTTGCGCCATTGCTGCTGAACCAGACACCCGCCTGCCCACCGCCCGTTCCGGTCATCTGCTGCGTCACTCCCGGCTGGAGCAGCGTCAGAGTGGTGTAGTTGCGGCCGTTCAAGGGCAATTGAGCGATGCTCGTGTCGTTCACTAAACCGCCCAGTGTGGTCGTCGTTGTGTTCACGATCGCTGCGGCGCCCGTGACCACCACTTGCTGTTGCGTGCTCCCCACCTGGAGCGTGCCATTGGCGACCAGGTTTTGAGCGACGCTTAGAGTCAGATCCGGCAGCGTGAGGGTTCGAAACCCAGTTTTTTCAATTTTCACAGTGTAGACGCCGGCTTCCACGGATGGGAACCGGTACGCTCCGCGCGAATCCGTTGTCGTTGTGCGCGTCAACCCTGTCTGCGGGTTCAGGATCGTGACCGTCGCGCCCGGGATAGCGGCATGGGTAGAATCGAGTACGGTTCCCAAGATCGTGCCCGTACCGAGTTGAGCCAGAGCCGAAATGCCGGCGATGCTGCAGAACAAAATAACAAGGACGCCCGAGACCGAGAATGCTCGCGAAAAGTGTTTCGCCCCCACCGTCCTCATGTATTCCTCCTCGCAAATCACAGAGTCTCTATCTCGATCCTCTGTGAAAGATTGAACGTTGCCAGATCATGTCGCCGACAACAGCGCCTGACCCCGGCGTTGTCTTGGTCGCGCAGTTCCGCAGATTCGGAACTGGGCATGGATCGAACGCCGTTCCGTCATATTTCCGTTCATTCCGCATTCGGCAACAGGCTGAACTCCCAGACTAACGCGCACTAGCGTTTGGAATGGGGACGCACCCTGTCTTAATGGCTGTACTTGTATTCAGAAGATTGGAGCACGAGAAAACTCCGCATTCCGCCCGTGCAGACTGCAACTTAGGCGAAACGCCCCCCCCGTCCACCACCACATCCATGCCGGGGGCTTTTATCATTGGAAGGAATGCTTGTCAAGCAGAAAAACCTGCCCTCATTTTGCGGGCCCTGATACGACAATAGTTGCTGGCAGGTTACTCGGATGGTTTGACCGGTTATCCGGAAATTAGGCTGGGAAACGGGCTCTACGATTGCGCCGGGCCGGACCGGCACCGAAACCGGCCCGCTCCCGTCAGGGCCGAGTTCAATGCGTCGGCACCACGATTTTCAGGACGTCGTTGTATGTCACAATCAGAATGAGCAGTAACAGGAAGACCAGACCCACCTGCAGCGCGCGTTCCTTGATCGCCAGGCTCAAATCCCGCCGGATGGTGCCTTCGACGCCGAGCGTCAGGATATGCCAGCCGTCCAGAATCGGAATCGGAAGCAGATTCAGGATGCCCAAGTTCAAGCTGATCACCGCCATGATGTTCAGGAAGGCCAACAGACCCTCGCGCGCCGCCTGGCCGGAGGCCTTGGCGATTCCGACCGGTCCGCTGAGCTGTTTCAGCTTCGCTTTGTGCTCGACCAATTTGACGAGCGTGTTGAAGATCGCCGAGGTGAGCATGACGTTATAACGCACGCCGCCCCGGACCGCGTCGCCCACGGTATTGGCGCGCAAGGTGACCGGCGCATCGAAATAGGCGCCGATGAACCATCGCTTCTGGCCGTTCAGATTTCCGTAAATCGGATGCAATTCCAGATTGAGAATCCGGCCGCCGCGTTCCACGGTCATCGGCACGGGCTTTCCCGCCGATTCGGCCACCGCGCTGGAAATCGAAAACGGGCTGATCTTCCGGTCGCCCGCAATGGAAATCACCCGGTCGCCTTGCCGCAGACCGTCCTTCTGCGCGGGCATCCCCGGATTCACCGGCCCGACGAAGGTGGTTTCGACCGGATAGCCGAACAGATCCGTCTGGTCGTCGGCCGGCGAGGCATGTATGGCCAGCGCGACGCGCTTGGATCCCCTCTCGACAACAACCGGAAGGGTCGCTTTCGGCATCATGAATATCGACTGCCAGATCACGTCGTCCCACGTGCGCACCCGCTTGCCGTTCACCCGGACGAGCAGGTCGCCAGCGCGGATTCCCGCCTGCCCCGCCGGCGAGTCCATCGCAACGCCGGCGACCTCCGGCTTGTTTTTCAGAAAAGCCGGTTGTCCCTTGCCGCTCATCATCATCCCGGTGGCGATGACGAGCGCCATCAGAATGTTCATGGCCGGTCCGGCCAGAATGATGAGGGCGCGCTGCCAGCGTTTTTTCGAAAGAAACTCATCGGCGGCTCCGGTGCGCTCGTCGGTGGGATTCTCGCCCGCCATCCGTACGTAACCCCCGATCGGCAAAGCGCTCACCCGGTAATCGGTCGCCCCGCGGCGAAAGCCCCAGATTCTCGGACCCATGCCCACTGAGAACACATCGACCCGGACACCGCACAGGCGCGCGACGATGAAGTGGCCCCACTCGTGAACCAGCACCATCACGCCCAGCACGACGATGATCGAGCCCAGGCTGATCAGGAAATTGCTCATCAGACGGGCCTCCGGTTGCTCTCGGTATTTTCGACCGCCAGGGTTTCCGCCATTCCCCTCTCGCTGACGGCCATGGCCACCTTGCTTGCCTCGACCGCCTCCCGCGCCAGCCGCCTCGCCTCCTGATCCGCTTCGAGCACATCTTCGATGCGCTCCAAACGCCCGGGCGGCATCAGTTCCAGCACCCGCTCGATCACGCGCGGGATGCCGGCGAACGGCAAACGCCGGTCGAGAAAGGCGGACACCGCCACTTCATCGGCCGCGTTCAGAGCGCATGGCAGGGCTCCGCCTCCGGCCATCGCCCGGCGCGCCAGGCTCAGACACGGAAATTTGCCCTCCGGCACCGGCTCGAAATCCAGCCGCAGGCGCGTCCAGTCCAAATCGAATCCGTCCGCCGGCAGCCGTTCGGGGAAGGTCAACGCATACTGGATGGGAATCCGCATGTCGGGTGGGCCGATCTGCGCCACGACCGAGCCGTCGACGAATTCGACCATCGAATGCACCGTCGACTGCGGATGGATCACAACGTCGATCTGTTCCGGGGCCGCATCGAAGAGCCAGTGCGCCTCGATGACTTCGAACCCTTTGTTCGTGAGCGTTGCCGAATCGATCGTGATGCGCCGCCCCATTTTCCAATTCGGATGCGCCAGGGCCTGCTCGGACGTGACGTTTTTCATTTGCGCGAGCGGCGTCTTGCGAAACGGACCGCCCGAGGCGGTCAGCAGCAATCTTTTCAACTCGCGCCGCTGGCCCGAGCGCAGGCATTGATGAATCGCGCTATGTTCGCTGTCGATCGGCAAGAGATTCACCCCGGCCTGGCGCGCGGCCCTCGATACGAGCTCTCCGGCCGCTACAAGGACCTCTTTGTTGGCCAGTGCCACCGGCTTGCCCATCTGAATCGCTTTGTAGGTCGCCGGCAACCCCACCACGCCCACCGCAGCCGACACCACGACATCGGCTTCGGGATCGGTGGCGACGCGCTCGATTCCCTTCGCTCCCCAGCCAATTTCCGGCAACGGCTCGACGGCCTCGCCGCGAAGTCTCTCTAGCAATTCCGTGGCCGCTTCGGCGGTGGAAACCGATACCACGGCCGGATGATGCCGGACGACCTGCCCGCACAGCTCATTCAGATTGCCGCCTGCGGCAAGGCCACGAACCGCAAACCGATCCCTGAGCGCCTCAATGACTTGCAGGGATTGGCGCCCGATCGAACCGGTCGAACCAAGAAGCGCAATTCGTTTCATCTGGTTGTTTCTGCCTGCCTTGTTCACCGGAGATGACCGGTGCGTGAAAGCCACCACAGATACCACCACGCCATCGGCGCAGCCAAAATGAGGCTGTCAATCCGGTCCAGCATGCCCCCGTGGCCGGGCAGCAAAACGCCGGAATCCTTTACGCCGGCGCTTCGCTTATATGCCGATTCTAACAGGTCACCCACCTGCCCGGCGACATTGGCCAGCGCCACCAGCGTCAACACCGACCATTCCGGAACCGGTAGCCACCGGGCGGCGACAACGCCAACCACCAGTGAGCCAAGCAAATTGGCTGCCGCTCCCTCCCATGTCTTTTGGGGACTCAGAAGCGGGACCATGGGTATCTTCGCAAAAGTCCGGCCAACGAAAAAGGCCCCCGTGTCCCCTGCCCAGATCAGCACCAAAATAAGCAACAGGAACCTGCGCCCTTCGGCAAACCCCGTGATTCGAACCAGATAACTGAGCGGTAAGGCCACCAAAAGCAACCCTCCCGTACTCACCATCAATGCCGCCAGACGCCGGTTCACCGCCAGGTTGGTTAGAGTGGCCGCAACGGCCGATCCCAAAATGAACAAAATCAGAACCGCTTCGATTCCCCCCATCAGCGGGGCTGACGCCGTAGCTGTTCCCATATAGGGCAGGCGCGCGATTGCGCCCGCCGCTTCGCGCCATTGCATGAATACGATGAGCAGGGCGCAGAGCGTCGTCCATTGGACGAAACCCGGAAAGCCCGCCTGATTCCCCAACCGGAAAAATTCCCACAAGGCCAGCAGCGTGATGATGCCAACCAGTCCCGAAAGCAGCCATAGGGACCCCCAAAGCACGGCCGCGACCGCGGCGGGGATGAGAACCGCTGCCGTTGCCACCCGTTTCCAGACCACTCGGTAGATTCCTTTCCGGCCAAGAGCCCAAAGGTGCCGCGCCAGCCGGGCCGTTTACGACGCTGCCCGCTTGCCCGGCCCTTGCTCGCCGCGGCCAAGCCCACCGTAGCGCCGCTCGCGGTGCTGAAATTCGATGAGCGCTTCGAGCAGCTTCGAGCGATCGAAATCGGGCCAAAGCGTTTCCGTAACGTAGATTTCGGCGTAGGCGATCTGCCAAAGCAGGAAGTTGCTCACCCGCATCTCGCCGCTGGTGCGAATCAGCAGATCGGGATCGGGCAATCCGGCCGTGTAGAGATGCTCGGCGATCACGCGCTCGTCGATCGAAGTGGCCGGCAATGTCCCGGCGCGCATCTCTTCGAGAATGGCGTTGCAGGCGTCGACCAGTTCGGCCCGGCCGCCGTAATTCAAGGCCACGACCAGTTTCATGCCCGTGTTCGCCGCGGTCAGTTCCATCGCCTCGTCCAGATCCCGGCGTACCGCCGATGGAAGCTCGCCGCCGCGCCCGATGATCTGCAGGCGGATATTGTTCTTGTGAATCACCGGCAATTCCTTGCGCAGGTATTCGCGAAGCAGCCGCATCAGAAAATCCACTTCCGAATGAGGCCGCCGCCAGTTCTCGACCGAGAACGCATAGAGCGTCAGCGCCTGGATGCCCAAACGCGCCGAAGACTCGATCGCCTGCCGCGCCGCGCGGACGCCGGCCCGATGGCCGGCAACGCGAGGCAGGTGCCGGCGCCGGGCCCAGCGGCCGTTTCCGTCCATGATGATGGCGACGTGTTGCGGCAGCCGTTTGATATCCAGTTGTTCGAGCAGGCGGGCTTCTACGCGGTTGGCCGGTTTCAACAAAGCAATCGGTGCCCTTCTTTCAGTGTATCGGCGTCGAAGCTAGCATAGGCCGCAGGGTGGCGCAACCGCGGCTGACAATCTCGGGCCGGCCTGGCCGGCCGGCGGCCTGGACCGGGAGGGGGGTAACCGATAAGCTCCAGGCACTTCCGTGGGTGTTTACTCCGCCGGTACCCATGTATATATAAGAGTAACTATGACTCCGGAATGCCAATACCCCATCTGCCGTGGCTCGGTACCTCCAGCGCTCGAGCAGGAAGGCCTGTGTCCGCTGCATTTTATCCGCAAGATTGAGGCGCGCTGCCGGGAGATTCGCCGCGAGGCGATACGCGGCCCACTGCCGCTTCATCGCCGGGCCGAAATCAACCAGTACCTCTATGGGCAGGCCATCATTCTCGCCCAGATCGCAACCAGCGGCACGCGGTTGCCCGATGATACGCGTCCCTGCCTGCTCAGCGTGTTTCTCACACTGATCAACGTTTGCGAACGCGTCGCGCGAGCCTCCGGAGAAGAACAGGAAGAAGCTCCCCTGGCCCCGCTTCCGCCGCTGACCGCCGCCTGGCAGGCGGCCGCCGCCAAGTAACCGGTTCGAGCATGCCAAGGCGCGCGCCGGGCGCGGCGGCTAGGGCAGCAGCAGCAAGCCTGGACTGGCGCCCGGCTGAACGACCGACAGGTAGATCCAAATCAACGTTACGATCACCATCACCACGCTGGTCGTCCAGGCGATGAAATTGAACACCGGGCCGTTGGTCAGCTCGCCCATCAGATCCTTGCGGTTGATCAGCAGGAGAATGAAGATCAGCACGACCGGCAGCCAGACCCCGTTGGCCACCTGCGAGAGCAGCAGGATCTTGAAAAGGGGCGCCTTGGGAATCAGGATGATTCCCGCGCCAACAACGATCAGTCCCGTATAGAGGCCGTAGAAAATCGGCGCTTCGCTGACTTTCTGGTCGATTCCGGCCTCGAACCCGAGTCCTTCGCAAATCACGTGCGCCGTCGAAAGCGGCAGCACCGACGCCGAGAACAGCGAGGCGTTGAGCAACCCAAAAGCAAACAGACCGGCCGCCCAGCGCCCGGCGAGGGGCTTTAGCGCCATGGCGGCTTGTCCGGCGTTGGTGATATTGGTGATGCCGGCGACATGCAGCGTGGCGGCGGTGCAGACGATGATGAAGAAAACCACCGCCATCGATGTGATGCTGCCCAAGAGCACGTCGGTTCGGGCGTGCCGATACTGGCGCGGACCGATCCGCTTCTCCACTTCTCCGGCCTGCAAATAAAAGAACTGCCACGGAGCCACCGTCGTTCCGACCAGCCCGATCAGCATCACCAGATAGGGTGTCGTGAAGTGAAAGCTTGGAACCAGCGTTTGGTGAACGGCGGTCGTCCAGTCCGGTTTGGCAAACAGCGCCGACAGCACGTAGGCGACGTAGAAGGCGCAAGCGGCCAGAAAGACCTTTTCCACGCGGCTGTAGGTGCCGCGCACCACCAGAACCCAGACCAGCAGGGCGGCCAGCGGAACGGCGATATATTTGCTCACGCCGAAAACGCCGGCGCCTGCCGCGACGCCGGCGAATTCCGCGATCGTATTGCCCAGGTCCACCAGCAGCCCCGCCAGCATCACGAAAAAGGTCGACCGGAAGCCGAATTCCTCCCGGATCAGGTCCGAGAGCCCCTTCCCGGTGGCGACTCCCATGCGAGCGCACATTTCCTCGCCGATGTAGAGAAGCAGCGTCAGGGGCAGCAACGTCCAGAGCAACGCGTAGCCGAACTGCGCCCCCGCTTGCGAGTAGGTGGCGATTCCGCCGGCATCGTTATCGACGTTGGAGGTGATCAGTCCCGGGCCGAGTACGGCCAGAAACACCCCCAGGCGCCGCCGCCACGTGCGGAGCCGTTGGCGCAGGCCGGGCTCGGCCTGCGGCTGGCGCCGGGCTGCGCGAATCCGGTCGGTGATAGTGGGCCAGTTCATAGTTTGTGCCGCAGCCGGCCGACCACATCGTCGACGGTGATGACGCCGATGGGCCGGTCGTCCTCGTCGACCACCGCGAGGCTGCGCAGATTGTACTTATCGAATAGCTCGAAAATGTCGCGCTCGCCGGTGCCGCTGGTGGTCGAGAGGAGCGGCTCGCTGCGCAGCTCGCGCATGGCACGCTCGTCCGCGGCCAGCAGCAGCCGCCCGATCGGCACAACGCCGGCGAAGATCGCGTGGGCATCGATCAAGACCACGGTATCGAGCTGGTCGGTCGGGATATCGCGGGAACGAATCCAGTTCATGACTTCCAGCCGGGAAGCATCCTCGCCGACAAAGACGAAATCCGTATTCATCATCCAACCCGCCGTGCCTTCGCCGAACTGGAGCAGATGGGTCACGTCGCGGGCGTCTTCCCGCGAAAGTTCGTCCAGCAGCTCCTCGCTGGTTTCCGGCGACAGCCGGGCCAGCAGATGGGCCGCCTCGTCCGGCGGCATCTCTTCCAAAATGTCGGCGGCGCGTTCGGGGGTCAGCTTTTCGAGCACCTGTGTTTGCAACCGCCGATCCAGTTCCGAGATAACACCGGCCGCCGTCTGCTTGTCGAGCGAGGCGATGATTCCCTCCCGCTCGCCAGGCGACAATTCCTCCATGATGTCGGCGAGGTCGGCCGGGTGCAGACGGGCCAGACGATGCCCCGTGAGCCTCAGCTTGACCCGGCGGAGCGGATCGGGCTCGATCAGGTTCACAAATTCCCAGGGAATCACCCGCGGAGGCAGTTTCGCTTGCAGGCGGCGAACCGCGTCGGTGGGCGCCAGCCCGTGCAGCAAGCGCCCCACCGCGCCGGGCAGTCCGACGTCGACCTGCGTCACGCGCAGCTCCAGGCCCCCGTTCGTGCGAATCTCGGCCAAGCCAATATCGTTGACGCGCACGACCTTGCGGCCGTGAGTATCGATGATCTGCTGATCGAGCAGGTCCTTCCGCACGGCCAGCCAGGCCTCATTCGGAGCGAACGGAACCAGAGCCCGCTCGTCGGCCGCCAGCCGGACCGTGCCCGGGGCCACGAAAGCGATCTGATCCCATCGAGCGACAAGCGGTTGGAAGCGGCCGCGCGCCAGGAGCAGGCGCGAGATGCGATTGGCTTGCTCGGCCGGTTCGATAAACATCTCCCGCACGCGTCCGACGAAATTGCCACGCACGTCGTAGGTATGCGCTTCCAGGATTTCGGTGGCTCGAAGCACGCCCGCCTCCTCGCTGGCTAGCGGAGGCTCTCCATGGGGAAAAACCCGTGGCCGGCAGGAAACGCTTTGGCCCCGGGGCGAAACCGTTCGGCCTAATTCAATCCGGGGCTAGCGTCCCAACGCGGCAAGAGCGCCGTTCGGCTCCGCCGCAGCCGGCGCAAACGGTCCAAGGACGGCCATGCGCCTATAGAACTTGGATCCTCGCACATCTCTCCCTTACTAGGGGCAGTTGCAACCTTTGTCAAGAAAAGAGTGGCGAAATCGACTTCGTACTTGCGGGAAAGAGCATCGCGCCGGCATCGAGGCCCAAGCGGCGGCGCTCGGGCAGGAACAGCTCGTAATAACTGGCGGTAAGGTAATCCCGGGGCCGGTAGCCCAGCCACCTGGCCGCGCGGTCGATCGAAGCTTTAGGTCCTTCCAACTCGAAAAAGGCGCCAATGGGCGTTTCGTCGAGTTCCACGGCGAGCAAGGGCAGCCCCGGCAGGCGGAAGCTGGTCCGGTATTTTTCGTAGCGGAACGAGGGCCGGAAGCCCAACTCGATGAGGATCCGCTCGGCGGCCTCCGGCCTGACGATTTCAACCTCGACTTCCTCCCGCACCTTGTAGCGGCCCGCCCCGGCCGGTGCCTTGGCCGGTCCTTTATACGTTAGCAATCCCGTGATGCTTCGGGCGCCTGGGCCCGCCGTCCCGGCCCGGGAACGGGCCCGGCCGCGGCCGGGCGGCCCGGCTTTCTCGATCGAGCGGACCCGAAGAAGACGGCCGGAACGCTTGAGGGCGTTTGCCGGGGTGTCGAACAGCGTGTTGCGTTCGTGGACTCGTCCGAGTGTCTTCGCGCCCAGGCGGCGAAGGCGCCGGCGTGCCATTGCGGGCTGAATCACCGGCAATTTGATTTCGATTTCCACAGGCGTTTGCAACATGATTCGCTTAGTATAGCTGGGTCGCGCGGCCTGGCTCGGCAGATGGACCGCGCGAAGGTATAACGCTCCCAATGCCGGGCCCGCAGCCGGCGCTATCCGAAACATGAGCGAACCAGCCACACCGCTGCTCCGTCAATATCACGGCATCAAACAGCGCTACCCCAAGGCCCTGCTCCTTTTCCGGCTGGGCGATTTCTACGAGCTCTTCTACGAGGACGCCATCGCCGCTTCGCGAGAGCTGCAAATCACGCTCACCTCGCGCAGCCGCGAAGCCGGCCAAGCCGTGCCGATGTGCGGGGTTCCCTATCACGCCGCCGAGAGCTACATCGCGCGCCTGATCCGCGCCGGCTACAAGGTGGCGATTTGCGAACAGATGGAGGAGGCCTCGCGGAAGAAAAAGCTGGTCCGGCGCGAGGTCGTCCGCGTCATCACGCCGGGCACGGCCACCGATTTCCCCCTGCTCGAGCCCAGAGAGAACAACTATCTGGCCGCCGTCGTTCGCGACGCCAAAGCGGGAATCGTCGGCCTGGCCGCCGCCGACGTATCCACGGGGGAGTTTTCCGCCACCGAGTTTTCCGGCGCCGACGCCGAGACCCGCTTTCGGGAGGAACTCGATCTGCTGCGCCCGCGGGAAGTTCTCTTGCCCCGGCCCGATTCCTTGTTCTCTTCCACGCGGGAAGTCGACGGGCATGGAGCGGTGGAAACGCGGCTGGACGACTGGATATTCCGTCCCGACTACGGCACCCGCATGTTGTCGGAGCAGTTCGCCGTGGTGACCCTGGAAGGGTTCGGCCTCGAAAGCCATCCCCACGCCATCGCCGCCGCCGGCGCGATCGTTCACTACCTTCGCGAAACCTCGGCCGTCGGCGGCGGCCAGCTCGCGCACCTGGACAACGTCCGTTTCTACCACGACCGCGACGCGCTGGTTCTCGACGATTCGACCGTTCGCAACCTCGAACTGGTGTCCGCCCTGCCGGGCGGCTCATCGGAAGCGACGCTGCTGGCGACGCTCGACGAGACATCGACGGGCATGGGCGCGCGGCTGCTCCGCTCGCGCATCCTGCGGCCGTCGGTGGATGCGGCCGAGATCAACGCCCGCCTGGACGCCATCGCGGAACTGGCCGCCTCGACCGTGCTTCGGGAAGAACTGCGAAAGGACCTGTCGGGCGTAATGGATCTCGAACGGCTGACCAGCCGCATCACGCTGGGCGTCGCGACTCCGCGCGACCTGGTCGCGCTGAAGCAGTCGCTCGGGCGCCTTCCTCTGATTCGCGGCTTTCTGGCCCGCTGCGCGAGCCCGCGTCTGGTCGATTTGCGGGGCCGGCTCGACGATCTGGCCGACGTCCGCGAGCGCATCGAGCGCGGCATCGCCGACGATCCGCCGGCGCAGCCGAGCGAACCCGGCGTCATCCGCAAGGGGTACGACGGTGAACTCGACGACCTGCGCGAACTGAGCCAGAACGCCAAGCAGACGATCGCGCAGATGGAGGAGCGGGAACGCAAGCGCACCGGCATCGGCTCGCTCAAAATCCGCTTCAACCAGGTCTTTGGCTACTCGATCGAAGTCTCCAAGCCCAATGTCCATCTGGTCCCGCCCGACTACGAGCGCAAGCAGACGCTGGTGGGCGCCGAACGCTACATTTCCCAGGAATTGAAGGAATACGAGCGCAAGGTACTCGAAGCCGACGGCCGCATCATCGAGATCGAGCGGCGGCTCTTCGCCGAGCTGCGTTCCTGGATCGCCGGCCACGCCCAGCGTTTGCGGGGCACCGCCGGCGCCGTCGCTCGAATCGACGTGCTGGTGGGCTTGGCGCGAATTGCGGTGGCCCGGAACTACGTCCGGCCGGAATTTCACGAGGGCGACGAGTTGTGCATCGTCGGCGGCCGCCACCCGGCGCTCGAACGTCTGCTCGAGCGCCGCGGCGAGCGCTTCGTGCCGAACGAGCTCTACCTCAACTGCACGACGCAGGCGATCCTGCTGATCACCGGGCCCAATATGGGGGGCAAATCCACCTACCTGCGCCAGGCGGCGTTGATCGTCTTGATGGCGCAGATGGGCTCGTTCGTTCCCGCGGCCGAGGCACGCCTGCCGGTCACCGACCGCATTTTCACGCGCATCGGCGCATCCGACAGTCTCGCTCGCGGCCGGTCCACGTTTCTGGTGGAGATGAGCGAAGTAGCCGCGATTCTCAATTCGGCCACCGAGTCGAGCCTGGTTCTGCTTGACGAAGTGGGCCGCGGCACATCGACTTACGACGGCCTGTCGATCGCCTGGGCGGTGATCGAGGCGCTCGATGCCCACCCGCGCCCCCGCGCCCTCTTCGCCACCCACTATCACGAACTCACCGAACTGGCCGATCGCCTCGAAGGCGTGAAGAACCTTCACGTCGCCGTGCGCGAAGCCGGCCAGGACATCGTTTTCCTCCACCGCGTGGAACCGGGCGCGGCCGACCGCAGCTATGGCATCGAGGTGGCCCGTCTGGCCGGTCTCCCGCTCGCGGTGATTGAGCGGGCGCGGGAGATTCTGCGCCGGCACGAGCAGAGCCAGCACCAACTGAGCGAAAAGCTTTCTCCCGGCGCGGTCGAGCAGCCGGCCATGTTCACCCCGCTCGATCAGAAGATCGTCGACACCCTCCGCTCGGCCGACCTGGACGCCATGCGTCCGCTCGACGCCCTCAATCTGCTCGCCGAGTTGAAGAAACAGGTTTCCTGATGCGCGTCTTGGGCTTGATGTCCGGAACGTCGGCCGACGGCATCGACGTCGCGCTGGCGCGCATCGACGGCGCCCCGCCGCGCCTGCGCGCGCGCCTGGAGAATTTCATCACTCTTCCCTTCCCGGGCCCGGTGCGGCGCTCGATTCTGGGCATCGCGGAAGGCGTGTCCGCTTCCGGCGCCGAAATCAGCCGGTTGAATGTCCTGCTCGGCACGCTTTTCGCCGAAGCCGCGCTCGCCGCCTGCCGCCGCTTCCGCGTGAGCCCGTCGGCCGTCCAACTGATCGGCTCGCACGGCCAAACGATCTACCATCAGGGCCGCCCGTCGCGTTTTCTCGGCCGGAAGCTGGCCTCGACCTTGCAGATCGGCGAACCGGCGGAAATCGCGGCGCGCACCGGAATCGTCACCATCGCCGATTTTCGCCCTGCCGACATGGCCGTTGGCGGGCAAGGAGCTCCGCTGGTTCCTTTCGTGGATTTTCTGCTCTATCGGGATGCTCGCCTGGGCCGCGTGGCGCTGAATATCGGCGGCATCGCCAACCTGACGGTGATTCCCGCCGCCGCCCGGCCCGAGGATGTAGTCGCTTTTGACACCGGGCCGGGCAACATGGTTGTCGACGCGCTGGTCCGCCGGATGACCAGCGGCCGTTTTGGCTTCGACCGCGGGGCGCGCATCGCCGGGCACGGCCGCGCGATTCCCGGCGTGCTTGATCGTTTACTCGCCGAGGCCTACTTCCTGCGGCCGCCGCCCAAAAGCGCCGGCCGGGAGCAGTACGGCCACAGCTACGTCGAACACTTATTGCGTCTGGCCGGCAAGCGGCGCCTCGAAGATGCCATCGCCACGGCGACCTTCTTGACGCCTCTTTCGATCCTCGATGCCTTGGGTCGATTCGTCTTTCCCCGCATGGACATCGATGAGGTCATCGTCTCCGGCGGCGGCGCGCACAATCCGATCATCCTCGCGCAACTACAGGCCGGGTTGGGGCGTCGGCGCCTGCGCCGGGCCGAAGAGTTCGGAATCGATGAGGATGCCAAGGAGGCGTTTGCCTTTGCCGTGCTTGCCTACGAAACCTGGCATCGCCGCCCGGCGAATCTGCCGGCGGCGACCGGCGCGCGGCAGCCCGCGATCCTCGGAAAAGTGGTATATCCTCCTGGTGGCACTCGCTAAATTCACTCGGCGTCTATGCGCCCTCGCGCTGGCGGCAGCCCTTGCGACGGGCCTGGCCGGATGCGCCATCCGGGCCGCCGGTCCCTCGCCGGGGACGGTGGTCTTCCTCATAGAGAGCACGCCGGTGAATCTAGATCCGCGTATTGGCACCGACGCCCAATCCCAATATCTCGACAGTCTGATTTTCAGCAGCCTGGTGGGCCTGGACGCTCACATGGACATCGTTCCCGATCTGGCCACGAGTTGGGAAACGCCCGATCCGCTCACGTATATTTTTCACCTTCGCCGCGGCGTCCACTTTCAGAATGGCCAGAGTCTCACTTCGGCCGACGTGAAGTACACATTCGATTCCATCCTCAGCGGCGCCGTGAAGACGCCCAAGCTCGGCTCCTATTCCATCATCCGCCAAGTCGATACCCCGGACCCGTGGACGGTTGTTTTTCACCTGCGCAAGCCCTACGCATCCTTCCTGTGGGACCTGGCCAGGCCGGCAATCGGCATCGTTCCGCGCCCCGCTGCGCCTGCCCGCGCCGTCAATCCCGCCGAGCACCCGATCGGCACCGGACCGTTCCGCTTCGTTCGCCTGGTGCCCGACGAGGAAGTCGTCCTCGAGCGGAACGCCGATTATTTCGGCCAGCCGCCGAAAATCGACCGCGTGATTTTCCGGATCGTACCCGATGAAACGACGCGCGCGTTGGAGCTGCGAAAGGGCTCGGCCGACATCGCCCTGAATTCCCTGACGCCCGATACCGTGAATGCTCTGGCCCACACGCGAACGGTTCGAGTCTCCGAGCAGCCAGGCACGAATCTCGCCTATATCGGCTATAACTGCACAGATGCAATCCTGCGCCACGCGAGGGTGCGCCAGGCGCTGGCGTATGCAACGAACCGGCCCGAGATCATTCGCTATTTGCTTCGCGGCCAGGCACGAATCGCCTACAGCCTGCTTCCGCCGGGCAACTGGGCCTACGATCCTTCGATCCCTCACTACGATTTCGACCCCGCGCGCGCCAACCGAGTGCTGGACGAGGCCGGTTTCCCGCGCGGGCCCGGCGGAATCCGGTTTCATCTGACGTTGAAAACGACAACGGAGGAAACCTCGCGGCAGTTCGGAGCGGTGTTGCAACAACAATGGCGGCAGGTGGGAGTGGCGCTGGATCTGCGCTCGCTCGAGTTCGGTACCTTCTACGCGGACATCACGCGCGGAAGCTTCGAGCTTTATCTGCTTCGGTGGATCGGGGCGAACAACGATCCCGATTTCCTATATTACGTCTTCGATTCGCGCCAGATTCCCCCAGCCGGGGCGAACCGGGGCCGCTACGACAATCCCGAACTCGATCGCCTGCTCGATCAGGCGCGCATCGAACCGGGCCGGCAAGAGCAAAAGAAGCTGTACGCCGAGGCGCAGGAGATCATTGCCCGCGATCAGCCCTATCTCACCCTCTGGTATCTGGACAACGTGGCCGTTCACAGCGACCGCGTCGAAGATATCCAGATGGGACCGGCGGGCGGCTTCGACTTCCTGACGTCGATTTTCTTGAGCGGTAGTGGGGGTGATAGCCGCGGCGCCCTAGGCTCTGCGGAGTAGGCTTTTTACGTCCATCGAGATCATCAGCGGCGAAGCGGCGGGATCCATGCTTTCCACGGAGAATAACTGCCGGTTCATCCAATCCCGACATTGCTGCCCGGCGGGGAATTAGTCTCCAGTCAGCGCGTGGAGGATCGCCTCTTCCGAGATCGCGCCTTCCCGAACCATCCGGTAGTCTTCACCGCGCACGTCGACAATCGTCGAGGCAACGGCTCTTTCCGTCTCCCCGGCGTCAAGGATCAAGGGCAGGCGTTCGCCGAGCTGCTCGGCCACCTGCTGCGCGCTGGTGCATGGGTCGAAGCCGGAGAGGTTTGCGCTGGTCCCCGTCAGCGGCGTACCGGCGACCTCGATCAGCTTGCATGCGACCGGCTGCCTGGGCCAGCGGAGCGCGATGCGGCCGCTGTTGCCGGTCACCTTTAGCGGTAGCCGGTCCGAAGCGGCGACGATCACCGTCAGTGCCCCGGGCCAGAAGGCCTTGGCCAGCCGGTAAAAGACTTCGGGCAGTTCCCGGGCCAGCATTCTGGCGCGTTCCATCGAATCGATCAGAATCGGCAGGGCTTTTGATTCCGTCCGGCCCTTGACGCGAAACACCCGTTCCACGGCGGCCAGATTGAACGGATCGGCGGCGAGACCGTACAGGGTATCGGTGGGAATGCCGACAACTTCACCCCGGCGGATGAAGCGAGCCGCATATTCGAGCAGGTGTGCTTCCGGTTGGTCGCGGGAGATTTTCAGTACTTCAGCAGGCAAGGGGCGCTCGCGATCATCACAGTTCCGGCGAACATTACCATAGCCATCCCAAAGGGCGCAACCGAGCCGCGCTCCCGGTGGTGTCCTAATTTGAGCCTACTGGGAAGAATTTGGGGTGCGGCCGCCTTGTCCGTCCTAGTTTGCGTAGCGCCCACCAAGCTCGAACGGACGCAGAACCAGGCGTTCCAAAGGAGTGCCTACTCCCTCCTCCAAGGGAGGCCACTTCTTGTTTGGCCCGACATAGAGGACGTAGATAAAACCTGTCTGGTGCAATTTTGTGGAGGTCGCGTACCTGTAGTCCACGCAACCAATTATCACCGGACGGATTTGTCTAGTGATCTCAGGGGGAAGCGCAGAGCGGAGCTTGGGTGGCATGGCTCTCGCGGGGGCGAGTCCGGTGTCAACGTTTACACTCCATTCTTGGCCGGGAAAGATAATCTCCCGCTGGAAACCCGTCGCCAAGCGCTCCTGGCTACTGCACAGCGTCTCTTGGTTCTCCATAGGAATCCCCCAATCGGCTCCAACCGGCGGGAGCGTGATGGAGGTGACACGCGGAAAGAGATCCGTAGCTGTGGATTTGCCGATATTTCGGAATGTGAGCTTGAAGAACAGTTGGGGTGGCGTGCCAGTCGCGAAGCGGATGCCGTGGAGCATGACGGCGCTCACGGAAATCCAGGGACGGTCGGCATTTTCGAACTGTTCGCGCATTACGGAAACCTGCGCGATTGCCGCAGCGGTGCTTCGGCGAATTTGGCAGTAGACGAAAAGGCTGATGGCTGCATAGGCGGTGGCGGCCCAGAAGGCACACCACGCCGCCCATTTTATCGAGTTCTGTACGGCGTGCTGCTTATTTTGCTCAGCCTCTTTATTTCGTACCGTTTTCTCGTCGTAGGAGATGACCGCCTGTATGGGCTGTCGGGCTGGCTCCTCCTGCCCCTTGCCTTCCTCTGCGGCATGTTCGGCACCGTAATGCTTCTCGATTACTACACACAGCCTTCCAAGGCGCTCCGCGATTGTGGCCAAGTCTCGTCGCAGTTTGAAAAGGGCTTCGCTTTCCACGGTGCTTATACTGTACCACATAAAAACAGCTTGACAGCCGATGGTTATTGGGGTACAGTAATAGCCAGAGGGGGATCAGACATGGCAAACGTTCTCAGCACTGAAAGGCAAGCCGCCGTGATAGGCGCGCTCGCGGAGGGTTCAGGAATTCGCCAGATTGAGCGCATGACCGGCGTTCACCGCGATACGATCATGCGGCTGGGCGTGAGGGTTGGCGAGGGGTGCGCGGAGCTAATGGACGCTAAGATGCGAAACCTCTCTTGCCGCTACCTGCAATTTGACGAACTGTGGGGATTCATCGGCAAAAAAGAGCGCCACGTCCAGCTGGGAGATGACCAATCGCTTGGCGACGTTTGGACATTCTGCGCTATAGATGCCGAAACCAAACTTGTCCCCTCGTTCGCGGTGGGCAAGCGGGACTGGGGCACCGCCAATACGTTTGTTGCCGACGTTGCCAGCCGCGTCAAGAACCGCGTGCAAATCTCAAGCGATGCTCTGCGGGAGTACGTTGGGGCCGTGGAGCGTGCTTTTGGGACGGACGTGGATTTCGCGCAGATCGTCAAGAGTTACGTCCATGAGGACTCAGCAAACGCCGAACGCAAGTACAGCGCCCCGGAATTTGTCATTGAGGAAGTCCGGGCGGTCTGCGGCCATCCGAACCTGAGCCTTGCATCTACCAGCTACGTTGAGCGATTGAATGGGACAACGCGCCTTCACATGCGGCGGCTGACCCGCCTGACCTACGCATTCAGCAAGAAGAGACGGAATTTCAAGGCAGCGGTCGCTCTCCACTTCGCATACTACAATTTCGTAAAGCGCCATAGCACATTGAGAATGACGCCTGCGATGGCGGCTGGAATCGAGCGAGATTTTTGGACCGTGAATGATCTAGTGAAGGCGGCAGCGTGACGTATATCGAGGAATTGAGGGGCACAATTCGCCGCCTTCATGGTGTCGAATCAAGGCACGTCGAGAGCGTGCCCGTGAAGGAAACTTTCCAGGGGAGGACCGTTTGGGAGGGGGTTGTGGAGGTATTTGAATTGATCGGCCATCCCAAAGCGCCAAGGGCCTATGCGTGGATGCAAGATGCTGACGGGAAGAAAAAGCACGTTACGGTTCTGCACATGGGTAAGGTAACTTCTCCGGTTCTGGCCGTTCGGGCTGCAATCGTACAGGAGTTTAGAGACAGTGAATCAGAAGCCGAAGCGTAGGAAGGCTGGCAGACCTCCGCTGCCAAAGGGTAGTGCAAAGGCTGAGTTTCTGCGTGTGCGTGTGACGCCCAATGAATTGGGGACCTATGAGCGGTCAGCGAAGGCCAAGAAGCAGAGCGTTTCCGAATGGGCCAGAAGCACGCTGAATGCCGCAATCTAACCCGGCGAATGGCAAATTAGGACACTACCGCGCTCCCGAGTCGTCGAGCGGGTTGTGGCTGCGTCTGGTTCGGTCCGTTCCGGCCGGCCATTGCCGGAAATCCGCGGCCCGGCGAGCCTTTTGGATGCACCGCCGCCTTTACGGCCTACAAGCGCTTTGTTACGCTTCTCTTGATGCGCGCCCGCCGTCCCCAGTTGCGCTTTTCCGCACCTGCCGATGGTTCCGAAGCTGCCCCTCCGCCCATCACGAGCCGGGAAAACCATTCGCTCAAGCGCTTCCGCGCGGCCCTGGCCGGCAATTCCGGCGAGCCGAACGTTATCGGGATCGAAGGTCCTCATCTGGTCGAGGAGGCGCTGCGGTCGGGCGTGGAAATTCTGGCCGTGCTGGCGAGCCCAGCGGGGGAAAAGCATCTTGACGGTCTGGGCCTGGCTGGCTTGGTAGCCAAGCCATCGCCTGGGGCCCGGATTCTGCGAACCAGCGACCGGCTGTTCGCCTCGGCGGCGGCAACCGATTCGCCGCAAGGAATCGCCGTGCTGGTGCGCCTGCCGGAATATAGCTTTGAAGACGTGGTGCGCGGCCTGGCGCTCGCGGTGGTTCTGGTCGGCGTACAGGACCCGGGGAACGTCGGCACTCTGGTGCGGTCGGCCGAGGCCCTGGGCGCGAGCGGTATGGTTGCCGCGGAGGGTACGGCGAATCCCTTTGGGCCAAAGGCCATGCGCGCTTCGGCGGGTTCGGCCTTTCGCCTGCCGATTCTGGTCCGCGCGCAGCCCCCGGTTTTGCTGGCGCAGTTGCGCGCGGCGGGCTTGAAGTTGGTCGCTGCAACCGCGGCCTCCGCGGGGCCTGGTCCGCACCCCGTGTCCCCGGATCAGGTCGATTTTCGCGGCCCGATCGCTCTGCTGGTTGGCAGCGAGTCGCGCGGCCTGCCCGAATCGATTCTTCGCTCGGCCGACGCCGCCGTCAGAATTCCGGTCGCCGCGCCGGTGGAATCGCTGAATGCGGCCATCGCAGCCTCGGTGATTCTCTACGAGGCGGCGCGCCAGCGCTCCGCTTCGGACGCCGAGCGGCCCGAGGGGGAAACAACGCGATGAGTTTTTCCAGAGAGAGCGCGCGACGGTGAGCCTCTTCGCCACAACTACCGGTCCGGGCAAACAATCGGCCCCGCTCGCCGACCGGATGCGCCCGCGCACGCTCGAGGAGCTGGCCGGGCAGGAGCATCTGCTCGCGCCGGCGAAGCCGCTGCGGCGGCAAATCGAGAGCGACGAGCTCAGCTCGATGATTCTCTGGGGTCCGCCCGGCTGCGGCAAGACGACGCTGGCGCGAATCATCGCCCGGATGACCCAGTCGGAATTCGTGCCCTTCAGCGCCGTGCTTTCGGGAATCGGAGAGATTCGCCGCGTCATGGAGCAGGCCGAGCGGCGGCGGGAAACCGGGCTGCGAACGATCCTCTTCGTCGACGAAGTCCACCGCTTCAATAAGGCGCAGCAAGATGCATTCCTGCCGTGGGTGGAACGCGGAAGCATCGTCCTGATCGGCGCGACGACCGAGAACCCCTCCTTCGAAGTGATCGGTCCGCTGCTTTCCCGGACGAAGGTCTATATTCTGCGGGCGCTCGAACCGGACCGGATCGCTGCGCTGCTCGATCGGGCGCTCGGCGATGCCGAGCGCGGAATGGGCGACCGGGCAGCGTATGGGGAAATCGTCGCCGGCCAGGACATCTTGCACCGCATCGCCGTCTACGCCAACGGCGACGCGCGCGCCGCCTACAACACGCTCGAAGCCGCCGTGCTCGGCGCGACGGCCGATACCGACGGCCGGCGCACGCTCACCGAAGCGCTGGTCGAGGACGTGATGCAGCGCAAGCTGCTGCTCTACGACAAGGCGGGCGAAGAGCATTTCAACCTGATTTCGGCCCTGCACAAGTCGGTGCGCAATTCCGATGCCGACGCTTCCCTGTACTGGGTGACGCGGATGCTGGAATCGGGAGAGGATCCCCTTTACCTGGCGCGGCGCCTGGTGCGGATGGCGAGCGAGGACATCGGCCTGGCCGACCCGGCGGCCCTGGGAATCACCATCGCGGCGATGCAGTCCGCCGATTTCGTCGGGCCGCCCGAGGGGAATCTGGCTTTGGCCGAAGCCGCGGTATATTTGGCTTTGGCTCCGAAATCGAATGCGCTTTACCGGGGCTACGGCTCCGTGCAGAAGGATCTGGCCGAAACCCAGGCCGAGCCGGTGCCGCTGCATCTGCGCAATGCGGTGACGGCATTGATGAAGCAGGCCGGTTACGGGCGCGGCTACCTCTACGCCCACGATTTCGAGGAGAAAACAACGAACATGACTTGCCTGCCCGATTCGCTGCGCGACCGGCGCTATTACCGGCCGACCGCGGAAGGCTACGAGGCCCGGCTCGGCAAACGCATCGAAGAGTTGCTGCGCCGCCGGGGCGGGAAACAGGAAAAGCCGCAACCATGAGACGCCTTCCCTGCCCCTTTCTCTACCGCTGGCTCGCTGGCTTCGCCCTCTTCGCCCTTTTGACGATGATCTTTCCGGCGTCGCGGGCGAGCGCCCAAGAATCCAAATTCACCATCAAGGACGACTGCACCGCCTTCGCGTTTTCTCCCGACGGCCAGCGCATCGTTTACGCGGCCAGGCGATACGGGAAGGCGAAGATCCGCGTCCGGGGCAAGCAGCAAAAAGTCCCGATCGAGCACGACGATATCTGGGAAGTCACCCTCAACGGACGCACGCGCCGTCTGGTCGACGGCAGCAAGCTGGTGAAGAGCGCGACGCCGTTCAGCTACGCCATCCAGGCCATCCGGATCGCGCCCGATGGCCAGCATATGACGGTCGAAATGGCAACCCGGGCGCTTGCGCCGAAAGGCGAAGCCTCCGGCCGCGTGAAATCGGGCGAATTGACCGACCTGATGGATGTCCAAGGGAAGGAAATCAACATCGCGGGAACCAAGAACAGCATCATCGAGGGAGGGCTCGACGCGGCGTGGCTTGCCGACGGGCAGACGGTCGCCTACAGGAAAGAGCCCGAGGGCAGCCTGCTCTACACTCTGGCCTACGTCCGCCCGGCGAGCGGCGCGAGCGGCCCAATCCTGCCCGGTCATTATTTCGCCGCCGTGGCCTGGAATCCGGCCCACAATGTCGCCGCGGCCATCGAGCGCGACCGGGACCTGGGCGGTCCCATTCGCCTCGTCTGGATCGATCTGGTTCACCAGAGCAAGCGCACCCTTGCCAATCTCCAAGGTTTCAGCGGCCACTTGACCGTTTCTCCTTCAGCGACGCAGATCGCCTACTATCGCGGCGGCAACACCATCGAAATTCGCTCCGTGGACGAGCCCGGCAAAGCGACGCAGATCAAGGTTCCCTACGGCCGTTACGAATGGTCGGCCGATGGAAAATACCTATTACTCAAGCGCGGACCCGAAACGCAGAGCAATCTGCTGATCCAGATCAGTCTTCCCAGCGGGCAATATCACGACGTTTTTCACGGACTCCTCTATCACAATTTCCACATTTCGCCCGACGGGCAATGGGTTGGCGTGACCGAACCCGGCTTGCAGATGCTGAAGTTGTACCCGGCGCCCTAATTCCACCCACCAGCCGCCCCGGCTACCGGTAATGGAATCATGGCGTCGCGGTTTCAGGGGCTCGGCTGCAAGAGAGTATTATTTTGACCGGCGCCTGCGTACCGGGCGCCTGCGGCAAAAGCCGAGCCCGGCCGCCGCGACTTACGCCTGCCAATGCCGCTCTGGCCAAAACTAGCGCTTGCACTCGCCGTCGCCGTGCTGGCGACGCATTTGGGTTTCATCCTATGGGTGATCTTCGGCGCCCTGCTGACACGGAAGCGGCGATGGCTGGCGTGGGCGCATGGCATCTGCATCGTTTACGGGGTGGTCATCGAGGTGGCGCCCTGGCCCTGCCCGTTGACCCTGGCGGAAAACTGGTTTGAAGTGCAAGCCGGCAGAGTGCCGTACCGGGGGCCGTTTCTGCTGCATTATCTCGACGCGGTAGTTTACCCGAGCGTGCCGCCGCAAATTCTCATCTGGGGCGCGGTGGTCGTTTTGGCCGTCAACGCGGCGGTCTACTGGCGCCGTGCCCGCCGCCGGGCACAAGCCGGGGCCGGGCATGGCGCAGGCTAACGCCCCGGACCGGCGAAGTGCTAAAATGGCCGGTAATGCGACGGATTCAGGCCATTACGATCGTCTTGACGCTTCTGATGGCCCCGCTCGCGCTGCTTGCCAACGGAGCCGCCGTTACCCGCTTTCAAAAAGAACTGAGCCTGATCGCGCAGCAAGATGACTGCGCCCACATCGCACTGGGTATATGCGGTTGCCATCCCGTTCCGGTGTCTGCGCTGAATCTCATCTCGCCACTTCCCGATATCGTGCTCCCGCGCCCCCTGCCGCTTCCCTTGCTGGAGAGGCGGAGCCCGGAGTTCCGCGCGCCCGATATCGTTCTTCCTCCCGGATTTTCTCCCGTCGCGTTTCACCCTCCTCGCGGTTGATCGCCAGCACAAGCGATTAGCCTGTCATCGCCAGAGGAGGTACGCGTTGCAACGTGCCAGGTACGTAGTAGGTGCATTGCTTTTACTCGTGTGTTCGGTCGCGGCTCAGGCCACGATCTTCGGAACGGTGCGCGGGGTGGTGCTCGACCCGCAGAATCGACCGATTGTTGGCGCGCAAGTCGTGATCCATGCCGCCCGGTCCGATTGGACACAATCGACAAGCACCGACGCGAATGGCGAATTCACTTTCACCCCGGTCACCGTTGGAAATTACACGCTCACGGTCAGCCAGCCGGGCTTCGAAACGGTGCGGCAAGGGATCTCGGTTCTTTCCGCCGGTTCATCGCCCGTCTACCGGTTCTCGCTGCCCCTGGCAACGGTGCAAGGGGCGGTGACCGTACGGGGCCAGACGCCAGCCGCGAACGTGCAGTCGGTGACGCCGACGACGCTCGTCAGCCGTACCGCCATCGAGCAGACCCCCGGCGCAGCCCTCACCAACAGCATGGCAATGATCACCGATTACGTGCCCGGCACCTACATGGTTCACGACATGCTCCACATGCGAGGAGGCCATCAGGTCAGCTGGCTGATCGACGGCGTCCCCATACCCAATACGAATATCGCCAACAATCTGGGCCCCGCGATCGACCCGCAGGACATCGGTTATCTGAGCGTCATGCGTGGCAGCTACGACGCCGAATATGGAGACCGTACGTACGGAATCTTCAACCTGGTGCCCCGCACCGGCTTCGAGATGAAGAATCGGGCCGAGCTCGTCACGACTTTCGGGAACTTCGATCAAACCGACGATTACCTCAGTTTCGGAAGTCACACACGGCGCTCCGCCTATTACGTGAGCTTGGACGGAAATCGGAGCAATTACGGGCTGGAGACGCCGATCGCGCGGGTCGTTCACGACGCCGAGAACGGCTACGGGGGATTCGCATCGTTCGTCTTCAACCGCGATCCCGAGGACCAATTCCGGCTGGTCGCCTCCTTGCGGCAGGATTATTACCAGATCCCCTACGACCCTAACCCGAGCTCAGCCGGGAATCAGGTCTACGATACCAGCCAGTTCCGCGACGGGCAGCATGAGACCGACGGCTACGTGGCCTTCACATGGGTCCGTACATTCAGTTCCAGCACCCTGCTCACGGTTTCCCCCTTCTATCACTACAATGCGGCCAGCTATCAGGGCGCCAAAACGGATTACCCCGTTATCTCGGACTCGGATCAGGCCGCCCATTATGGGGGCATGCAGGCGACCTTCGCGGCGGACGTGTGGAAAAACGACTTTCAGATTGGCGTGTATGGATTCGCCCAACGGCAAAACAACTTCTTCAGCAACACCTTCACCGATGGCAGTTCCAACTTCCCCGCCACTTCGGCTGCCGCAACCGGGGGGCTTTCGAGCGTCTTCGTCAACGACAAGTTTGAAGCGACCTCGTGGCTGACCTTGATCGGCGGCCTCCGGGAATCGCATTTTGCGGCGGACATCACCGAAAACGCGACGGACCCTCGCGTTGGCCTGGCCATCAAAATCCCGCGCCTGAACTGGGTCTTTCGAGGATTCTATGGCGACTACTATCAGCCGCCGCCGCTGCTGACGGCCACCGGCCCCCTGCTCGCTCTAGCGAACAGCCAGAACCTGGCCTTCAGCCCCCTCCACGGCGAGCGGGATGAGGAGCACCAATTTGGCGTCACGATTCCTTACCGCGGCTGGACTCTTGACGCCGATACGTTTCAAACGCGGGCCAAAAACTGGCTGGACCACAGCAATATCGGGGAGTCGAACCTCTTTTGGCCGCTCACGTGGGATGGGGCATTGATTCAAGGCTGGGAGCTCACCCTGCGCTCGCCCCGCCTCTGGAATCGCGGCCAGTTTCATCTCGCCTACTCGAATCAGATTGCGCAGGCGAGAGGACCCTTCACGGGGGGCTTGGTCTGCCCGAGCGCCAACCTCGCGAGCTGCGAGCCACCCCCGGGATATTCGCCGGTAGACCACGATCAGCGAAACACATTGAACCTGGGCTTCGAGGCGAATCTTCCCTGGCGGATGTTCGCTTCGACGAGCGTGTCCTACGGCTCGGGGTTCACCAACGGAATGCCCGACGCCCAATACCCGGGCAACTATCTGCCGCAGCGCACCACGTTCGATATTTCGCTGGGGAAAACCTTCTCGGAAGATTACACGGTTTCGTTTACGGCGCTGAACGCGGCGAATCGCCGCGTCCTGATGGACAACAGCCTGACGTTCGGAGGATTTCACTACAACGACCCGCGCGAGGTCTACGTGCAGTTCCGCTACCGGTTCCACTACTGAGCGGCGGCGGAAAACCGCTCAGAGGCGGCCGGCGCGGAAATGCTTGACGTGTTCCTTCATGATGCAAGCGTTCATCACCACGCGAAGGCCCGCCTGGCGGGCCAACTCGGCAGCCTCGTAATCCACCACCCCTTCCTGCATCCAGACCGAGCGGGCGCCGACGGCGATCGCGCTGCGAACGATTTCGAGCACGAATTCAGGCCGGCGGAAGATGTTGACGATATCGACGGGAACGGGAACGTCCTCGATGCGGGCGTAGGCCTTTTCGCCGAGCACTTCGGTTTCGGCCGGATTGACGGGGATGATGCGGTAACCGGCCGACTGCATGTATTCCGCGACGCCGCAGCTGGGCCGGAACGGTTTCGATGAGAGACCCACGACGGCAATCGTGCGGCCCCCCTTCAGGATCTCCGTAACCGGATCCAGCGCGGCCCGTCTGGACGGCGCAGCCTCGGCGGAATTCACCATCATGATGCCTCCTCGGATCGGTATGAATGCGGAAAAACACAACTCCACGAACACGAACCCAAGTTCTCCGAGCGATTCTCCGGAATCTTGAAGCCGGCCGCTCGGCGATGCAAGTCTTGCGTGCCGGCCGGCGATTTCCACGGGCTTCGCTCACGCCGCCGGTTTCCCGCGCTTGCTTGCCTTCTTGCGGCGCGGCCGGGACGCCCGGGCGCTCAGCCGGGTCATTTCTTCTTCGAGCGCGCGGACTTCTTCGAGGCTCAGGGCGCGCCACCGGCCCGGCTTCGTCTCGTCCAACTCAACGGGGCCGATCGCCACACGTTTGATTTTCTCGACGGGATGCTCCATTTCAAAAAGCAGATTGCGCAGGCGGTCCTGGCGCGCGGCGGTCAAGCGCACCTCATACCACGGATTCGGGCCGGGGCGCCAGACGCGAATGGGACACACGCGCCGCGCGATGGTTGCGAGCTCGCCCGCGCTCAGCGGACGCTTGATCTTTATCTGATAGGTTTGTACCAGCCCGCCGCCGAGCGCGCGGAACAGGCGCGCGGCGAAGGCGCCGTCACTGGTGAGCAGAACCAGTCCGGTGGAATGGTATTCCAGCCTGCCGACCGGGAAGACGCGGCCGGCGACGCCGCCCAGATAGTCCTTGAGCGTCGCGCGGCCAGCCGGATCGCTGAGCGAGCTCACGCAGGCGTCCGGTTTATTGAGCGCGAGGGAAATGCGCCGCCCGGCCGGCCGCAGGACTTTGCCGGCAACGCGGATCGCGTCCTGTTCCGGATCGGCCTTGGAGCCAAGCTCGGAGACGACTTTTCCATTCACCTCAACCTGCCCGGAAACGATCAGGTCTTCGGCGCGACGCCGGGAAGTGACGCCCGCCTGAGCGATGATTTTCTGCAGTCTTTCAAGCATGACAGCGGCGGCCTTTTCCGCCTCACGTGCAAATCGTTTTTATGACGCGTCGGGGTCCCCGAGCGGGTCCTGCTCTGGAACCGTTTCGCCGCCCGGCTGCTCGCCGCCGGAAGGCTCGGGATGCGTTTCGAGCGTTTCGGGCGTCTCCGCCATTTCCGGCGCTTCCGGAATTTCCGCCGTCTCGGGCGGTTGCATGGAGAGTTCCTCGGCCGGCGCTTGCGCCGCGGGCTCCGGCCCGGCTTCGGGCGCCGGTTCGGCCACGGCTTCGAGGCCCATTTCCGGCCCGAGGGCCTCGCGCGCGAGCTGTTCGAAGTCCTTCAGGCTGGGCAAATCATCCACATCCTGCAAGCCGAAATGAACGAGGAACTCCTTGGTGGTCCGGTAGAGGATGGGCCGGCCGATCACCGGCTTACGGCCGCCGGCGGCCACCAGACGCTTATCGAGCAGCGTCTGGATCACGCCGGAAGCATTGACGCCGCGAACCTCCTGGATTTCCGGCAGCGTGATCGGTTGCCGGTAGGCGATGACGGCCAGCGTTTCGAGAGCCGGCATGCTCAGGCGAACCGGCGGGCGAAGGTTTTTGATGAATTGGCGCACGACTTCGTGATGGCCGGGCTTGGTGGAATAGCGATAGCCGCGGGCGACGCGGCGGATTTCGATTCCCCGCTCGTCGGCGGCGCACGCCGCGATCATCTCGTCGAGCGCGGCGCGAACCTCGTCGGGGCCGGCTCCGGTCGCCTCGGCAAGCTGGTCGAGCGTCGCCGGCTCGTCGGCCGCGTAGATGATCGCTTCGAGCGATCCCTTGAGTTCAGCAGCATTCATCGTCAGTTGTAATCCCGGCCCGGATCCCCGGGAGCCCCTTCTTTTGTCTCTTTCGAGAACACTACATCAAACATCTTGTGTTTGCGCAGCATGATTTCATCGAACGCTTCGTCCTGGACCACCAGCACCGCTCCCAGGCGCACCATTTCGAGCAGCGCGAGAAACGCCGCGATCATCGCGCGCCGCGTCGGGCAGCTCTCGAAGAATTCAACGAGCCGCAGCGAATCGGTTTCGCCGAACCGCTCGCGCAACAGGACCATCATCACGGCGACGGTGAATTCGTCCTTCCCGAGTTCGATATCTTTTCGTTCGCGCTTCCGATCGAGCACCTGCTGAAAAACCTTCACCAGATCGATCACGGAGACGACCAGTTCGCGTTCCGATTCGCCGCCTTCGTACAGGCTGAGGTCGGGTTTCGACCAGACGTGGTCCTCGATCTGCTGGCGCTCGTGGAGCATCTGCGCGGCGCTCTTGAACTGCTCGTGCTCGAGCAGGCGGTGAACCAGTTCCTCGCGCGGGTCCTCGGCCGGCTCCTGGCCGGGCAGGGTGGGCTCGGCGGGCAGGAGCATCTTGGACTTGATGTAGATCAGCGTCGCGGCCATGTAGAGAAAATCGGCGGATATATCGATGTCGAATTGTTCGAGCCGGTGCAGATATTCGAGGTATTGGCCCGTGATCGAAGCAATGGGAATATCGTGGATGTTGATCTGCTGCTTGCGAATCAGATCGAGCAGCAGATCGAGCGGACCTTCGTAGCGTTCGAGCTGAATCTGATAGGGGAGCCAGGGCCGCGCGGGATCAGTCACTTTCGCTCCAGAGCGGCTCGGCTGGATGCGGCTCGCCCGGGCGCTTGCGGGTTTCAGGGCGCGTGGAACCGAAAATGGCTTCCCGAACGCGTTTCATCGTTCGCCGCGCCACGCGCTGGGCTCGCTTCGATCCCTGGGTGAGGATTTGCTGCACGCGGTCCGGATCGGCTTCGAACTGCCTGCGGCGCTCCTGCACCGGCTCGATCCACCGAATCAGGTTTTCGGCCATGGCCCTCTTGCATTCGACGCAGCCGATCCCCGCGCTGCGGCAGCCGGCTTCGGCCCACGCGATCGCATCGGAGGGGGAAAAAAGATTGTGATAGGCGAAAACCGGGCAGATTTCGGGCCGGCCGGGATCGGTGCGGCGGACGCGCTGCGGATCGGTCATCATCCCGAGCACTTTCTTGCGAATCTCGTCGGGCTCGTCGCGCAGCCAGATCGCGTTGCCGTAGCTTTTCGCCATGCGCCGGCCATCGGTGCCGGGAAAGCGCGGCGTTTCCGTAAGCATCGAGCTGGGCTCGATCAGTGGGGGACTGTACCGAACGAACGACCTGAGGACATCGCTTCGCGCGAGAAAGTTCTCGATTCCCTCGCTTGCCGCCAGCCGCCGGAGCGCCCAAATGATTTCCTCGGGGTCACGCGGCGCGGACTCCCCGCCAAAAGATGCCCCGGCTTCTAACAGCTTCGTCTGCGTGACGACGCTCGTCGCTGCCTCCAGGTTTTCCGGTTCTGCGAGCTTCGCCGCGCCGACTTCAAGCCCGAACAGGAAATTGAACCGGCGGACGATTTCGCGCGACAGCTCGATGTGCGGCACCTGATCCTCGCCGACGGGAACCAGATCGGCGTCGTACATGACGATATCGGCCGTTTGCAGCAGCGGATAGCCCAGAAAGCCGTACGTGCCGAGGTCCTTATCCCGAAGCTGCGCGATCTGCTCTTTGTAGGTGGGCACGCGTTCGAGCCATTCGAGCGGGGTAATCATCGAAAGCAGCAGATGCAGCTCGGCGTGCTCGGGCACCATCGACTGCACGAACAGCGTGCTCTTTTGGGGATCGATGCCGGTCGAGAGCCAATCGAGAGCGATTTCCAGCGTGTTCCGGGGCACCAGGCGCGTGTCTTCGGCGTAGTGCGTCGTCAGCGCGTGCCAGTCGGCGACGAAAAAGAAGCAGTCGTATTCCTCCTGCATGCGCACCCAGTTGGAAAGCGCGCCGAAATAATGGCCCAGGTGAAGCGGCCCGGTCGGCCGCATGCCGCTGAGCACTCTGCGGCGCCGGCGGCGCGCTTTGGCGGATGCGCGGCCCTGGCCGCCTGGAGAATCGGGTCCCGTCACTCTAATTCCCTCTTTCGCCGCCTTGGCGGCCGCCGAGCAGGTCGCGAGCGATCACCAGGCGCTGAATTTCGCTCGTACCTTCGTAAATCGTCAGAACACGGGCGTCGCGATAGAAGCGCTCGATCGCGCTTTCGCGCGAGTAGCCGGCGCTGCCGTGAATTTGCACCGCGTGATAGACCACCCGGTTCGCCATCTCGCTCGCGTACAATTTCGCCTGCGAGGAAAACCGCCCCAGCCGTTCTGCCCCCTGGTCGCGCAGCCACGCCGCCTGCCAGAGGAGCATGCGCGCCGCGTCGATCTCGGTCTGCATATCGGCCAGCTTCCACTGAATGGCCTGAAACTCGGAGATCGGCTGGCCGAAAGCGCGCCGCTCGCGGGCGTAGCGCGTGGCCAGCTCGAGCGCGCCCTGCGCCACTCCCACCGATTGCGCGCCGATCCCGATCCGTCCCGAATCGAGCCCGGCCAGGGCGATCTTCAACCCTTCGCCTTCGGCCCCGAGCATCTGGTCGGCGGCAACCCGGCAATCTTCGAGAGCGATTTCAGCCGAAGGGGAAAGTCGCAACCCCATTTTATCTTCGTGCCGGACGATCCGAAAGCCGGGCGTGCCGGGCTCGACCAGAAAAGCGCTCACGCCGCGCCGGCCGGCGCCGGGATCGGTCTTGGCAAAGACAATGTAAAGGCCGGCCTGGCCGCCGCTCGTGACCCATATCTTCGTGCCGTTCAGCACGTACTCGTTGCCGCGGCGCTCGGCGCGAGCTTGAATCGCGCCGGCGTCCGATCCCGCCTGCGGCTCGGTGAGGCAGAAGGCGCCGAGAATTTCGCCACTCGCCAGGCGCGCGAGCCACCGCTGTTTCTGCGCCTCGCTGCCGTGCCGCAGCAGCGGGCCGCCCACCACCGAATTCGTCACGCTCAGCGTTACGGCGGTCGAGGCATCGACCCGGGCGATTTCTTCCAGCATGACGGCGTAACTGACGGTATCGGCGCCCGCGCCGCCCCATTCTTCCGGAATCAACATGCCGCAGAAACCCAGTTCCCCGAGCCGGCGAATCTCCTCGGCGGGGAAATGCTCCTCTTTTTCGTATTGGCGCAAGTGTGGGCGAAGCTCGGATTCCATGAAGTGGCGAGCGGTATCGCGAACGAGTTTTTGCTGGTCGTTGAGCTCGAAATTCATCGCTTTTGGCCGGCCAGGGCCCGGCTCACACCGTTGATTCCGAGCGATGCTAGCACGGACGCTTGGCGCGGCCCAAGCCGCTGCCCGAATGAAAAGCGGTTGCCGATCGCCCGGCCTGGTAGCATATAGGGTGTCTTAGCCAGATAATTCTGTCACCCCTTAACGGCCGCGTGAAAATGTCACCCCATGAGACAGGAGACATTCACGTTGAGCCAACGGGAGTTGCAAAAGGTGGCCGTCATCGCACAGTGCGTGAAAGGGGAACTGGC
>DATLSU010000015.1:0-20553 GCA_035533975.1 Patescibacteria group bacterium | reverse complement strand
GGGGGGGGGGGGGGGGGGGCCTTTAGGCGCCTTTGGGGCTCCATGGGAACCGGGCCACGGGGTCGATAGCGTCCAGGCCGGCAGGCCGGTTCTTGCGACCTTTTCAGCAACTCCCTCCAAGCTACACACTTGACACCCCTTCTTTTCTCTGCATACCCTCAGACTTGCTGGATGTTGGATTCCCCTTCCCATCTCGGCTGGCTGGCGCTCGGTCTGGTTCCCGGGCTTGGTGCGCGAAATGCGGGTAAACTGCTGAAAGCATTCGGCGATCCGGATAGGATTTTCCGGGCCTCGCTGACCGAACTCGAGTCACAGGGACTGCCGGCAGCCGCCGCGCAGGCTATCCATTCTCAGCAGGCACTGCGGCGGGCTGAGAAGGAGCTTGCGCGAGTAAAGGAAATCGGCTGCCAACTGGTCACGTGGAACGACGCCGTATACCCCCGCTTACTGCGGGAAATCTATGATCCGCCGCCACTTATGTATGTTCGGGGTAGCCTCGATGTCTTCAACCGGCATGCGATGGCCATCGTGGGCACGCGACGCCCGACCCCTTACGGGAATCAAATGTCTGAGAGGCTTGGCCGCGACCTGGCCGAGCGTGGTCTGGTAATTGCAAGTGGACTGGCGCGGGGCATCGATACGCTGGCGCACCGGGGCGCCCTGAAAGCCAGCGGAGGGATGACCATCGCCGTTGTGGGATGCGGAATCGATGTGGTTTATCCGAAGGAGAACAGGAAGCTTTTCGATGAGATCGCGGCCGGCCGGGGGGCCGTCGTGACCGAGCTGCCGACCGGCTCGCCACCAATGCCGCAGAATTTCCCGGTGCGGAACCGGATTATCGCGGGCCTCGCTCTGGGTTCGGTAGTCGTCGAGGGAACCGAGCACTCCGGCTCCTTGATCACCGCGAGGCTGGCGATGGAGTTCGGGCGCGAAGTCTATGGCGTGCCTGGCAATGCCAGCCAGCCGAACAGCTACGGCCCGAACCAGTTGATCAAACAAGGAGCCAAACTGGTAACGGGGTGGCAGGACGTGATCGAGGAATTGCCGACGGCGGTGCGCGCCGAGCTGGTTCCCGTCCAGACAACGACGGCAGCCGAGCGCGCATCCCTGGTCAACGAGAGCCTTTTTGGGCCCGAGCACGCGCTCTACGAACTGCTCGATCCAGACCGGAGCCGCCATATCGACGATTTGGTGGAAGGCTCCGGCCTCAGCTCGTCGGAAACGCTCGCGGCCTTGTTCGATCTGGAAATGAAGGGCTACGTGCGGCAACTGCCGGGCAAGCAGTTCGTGAAAGTGATGCTCTGAAGGGATTTGAGAGTCAACTTATGGCAAAGTCTCTGGTCATCGTGGAATCGCCCACCAAGGCGAAAACCATCAATAAGTACCTGGGCGGAAACTACACGGTAAAAGCCTCGCTCGGCCACGTGAAGGATCTGCCCAAGCGGGAATTGGGCATCGAAGTCGAGGACCAGTCGTTCGAGCCGACCTACGAAGTGATTCCCGGCAAAACCAAGATTTTGAATGAGATCAAAGGCGCCGCCGAGGGCGCCGAGGCCATCTATCTGGCGGCCGATCCCGACCGCGAAGGCGAGGCCATTTCCTATCACCTCGCCCAAATCCTGCGCCAGGCGATGCGGGGCAACGGCGGCGGGAAAGCGGGGAGTTCACGCGCCGGCGGGAAGAAGACCGGGAAGAAAGCCAAGGCCGGCGCCTCCGCCGAGGCCTCCACCAAGCCGATCCTGCGGGTCCTGTTCCACGAAATCACCCAGAAGGGGATTCGGGAAGCGTTCGAGCACCCCAGCCAGATCAACGAGCATCTGGTCGATGCGCAACAGGCGCGCCGGGTGCTCGACCGTCTGGTCGGCTACCAGATTTCTCCGCTGCTGTGGGACAAGGTGCGGCGCGGCCTCTCGGCCGGGCGCGTGCAGACCGTGGCGCTGCGGCTGATCGTCGAGCGCGAGCGGGAAATCCGCGCTTTCGTGCCCAAGGAATACTGGACGATTCACGCGGCGCTGCTCGCCGGCGAGCCCCCTTCATTCGAGGCCCGGCTCGTCAAGCGCGCCGGCGCGGACATCGAAATCGGAAGCCAAGCCGACGCCGAACGCGTTCTCGCCGAACTCGAAGGCGCCACCTGGAAGGTCGCCTCGGTGCAGTTCAGGGAGAAGCGGCGTAATCCGTCGGCTCCCTTCACCACTTCGAAACTGCAACAGGAGGCGTATAACAAGCTGCGCTTCTCGGCCAAGCGCACGATGATGCTCGCCCAGCAGCTTTATGAGGGTATCGAGCTGGGCGCGGAGGGCTCGGTCGGCCTGATCACCTACATGCGCACCGATTCGGTGCGCGTTTCCGCCGACGCCATTCAGGATGTGCGCGCCCACATTCAGTCCGGGTTCGGCCCCGGCTATCTGCCCGAGCGCCCGAACTTCTATAAATCGAAAAAGGAAGCCCAGGAAGCGCACGAGGCGATCCGGCCGAGCGAAGTCGCCCGCACGCCCGAAGCCGTCCGCTCCTACCTGACGGGCGACCTCTACAAGCTCTACCGGCTGATTTGGCAGCGTTTCGTCGCCTCGCAAATGACGCCGGCTCTGTTCGACCAGACGACTATCGATATCGAGGCCCGCGATTATCTTTTCCGCGCGACCGGGTCGGTGCTGAAGTTCGACGGCTTCCTCGCCGTCTACCAGCAGGCGAGCGAAGAGGATGGCGGAAAGGATGCCGAAGGCGGCGACGAACAGGACCGCCGGCTGCCGCGCGTCACCGAGGGGCAGGCGCTCGAGCTCGAAAAGCTCCGGCCCAACCAGCATTTCACCGAGCCGCCGCCGCGCTACACCGAGGCGACGCTGGTGCGCGAGCTGGAAGAAAAGGGCATCGGCCGGCCCTCCACCTACGCCTCCATCATTTCCACGCTGGTCGAGCGCGAATACACGAGCAAGCAGCAGGGACGCTTCCTGCCCAGCCTGCTCGGCGAGAAGGTCAGCGACCTGCTCGTCAAGAATTTCGAGGAGATCTTCGACGTCGGCTTTACCGCCCGGCTCGAAGACGAGCTCGACGAGATCGAGGAGGGTAAGCTCGCCTGGCGGCAGGCGGTCGCCGAGTTCTACAAGCGATTCAGCGAGGTGCTCGAGCAGGCCAAGGGAGGGATGGAGTCGTACAAAGCCGGCATTCCCACCGGCGAAAAATGCCCCAAGTGCGGCGAGGGCGAGTTGCGGGAGCGCATCAGCCGGCACGGGTTTTTCCTCGGTTGCTCGCGCTACCCCGACTGCGATTACACGCGCGACCTGGCCGAGCGGTCGGACGAAGAGGCCGAGAGCGGCGTCGACGCCGAAAACTGCCCCAATTGCGGCCGGGAGATGGTGGTCAAACGCGGCCGCTTCGGCGCCTTTTTGGCTTGCACCGGATACCCGGAATGCAAGACGACGCGCCGGCTGATCGCCGGGACCCGGCAGCCGCGGCAGCCCGACGTGCTGCTCGAGGAAAAGTGCCCCGACTGCGCCTCCCCGTTGGTGCGCCGGCAGGGCCGCTACGGCGAATTCATCGGTTGCTCGGCGTATCCGAAGTGCCGCTATATCCGCCAGCAAACGCTCGGCATCCCCTGTCCGAAGTGCGGCCAGGGCGAGCTGGCCGAGCGCCGCTCGCGCAAGGGCCGCAACCGCGTCTTCTACGGCTGCTCGCGCTATCCCGATTGCGATTTCACCTCGCCGCACCGGCCGGTCGCCGAGCCGTGCCCGAAATGCGACGCGCCGTTCATCGTCGAAAAGCGAACGCGCAAGGGCGCCTTCCGCGCCTGCCTGCGCGAAGGCTGCGATTGGGAACAACCGCTGACGGAGCGGGAAACGGCGGCCGAGATGGAAGCGCCGGTCGAGCGGTAGGCCCCCCTCCGGGGCCAGCGAGTGAACGTTGCGAGAAGCGATCGAACAATTCCTAAAGTATCTTCGTTACGAGCGCAACGCCTCCCGGCACACGATTCGCAACTACGAATCCGATCTCTCCCAGTTCTTCGCCTACCTTCATCCGCCCGGCGGCCAGCCTGCTTCGCTGGCCGAGATCGACCACCTGGTGATCCGCGAATATCTGGGCTACCTGCACGACCAGAAGCTCGCCAGGAGCTCGGTGGCGCGTAAACTGGCCGCGCTGCGCTCTTTTTTCCGGTTCGCCGTGTGCGAGGGGATGATCGGGCAGAATCCGGGCCGTCTGGTTTCCACGCCGTCGCTTCCGCGCCGTTTGCCGGCCGTGCTGTCCGCCGAGGAGATCAACCGGTTCCTCGACTGGGTGAAGACGCTCGAGGTGAACCCGGGCCGCAGGAATGCGGAGAAGGGGCTGTGGTTGCGGGCGCGCGACCGCGCCATCCTCGAGCTGCTCTACGGATCGGGGCTTCGCGTCAGCGAACTGATTGCCCTCGACTGGAACGACGTCGACCAAGAGCAGCAATCGGTTCGCGTGCGCGGCAAGGGCAACAAGGAAAGACTGACGCCGTACGGCTCGAAGGCGCGCGAGGCTCTGGAAGCTTACTGGCCCGCCCGCGAGGCCATGCGGCGCAACGCGCGCGCGCGGCCGGACCGACAGCCGGTTTTCGTGAATCTGCAAGGCGGCCGGCTCACCGAGCGCTCGGTCGGACGGATGGTAAAAAGTTACGCGCGCAGGGCGGAAATCAGCTGGAATTTACATCCGCATTCCCTGCGGCACGCCTTTGCCACGCACCTGCTGGCCGACGGCGCCGACCTGCGCGCCATACAGGAACTGCTCGGGCACCGGTCCCTTTCGACGACGCAGCGATACACGCATGTTTCCATCCGCCAGCTGATGGAAGTCTACGATAAGAGCCATCCGCGCGCCTGAGTGCCGGGCGCCAGGCCGGCGCCCTTGCAACCCCAAGGGCCTTTTGCGAATCTGTTTCTTCGGGATGATGGGCAGGAAACGTGGATCCGCGCAAGAAAACGCTATCTCTCATGCACCCAATCATCGGCCATTCATTGCGCCGGCGCCCGGCGCGATACGAACACAACCCTTGCGCCCTTGCAAGAGGAAGGTGGAACTCTCGTTGAAGCAGATCATACTGGTATGCGCGGCACTCGCCATGGTTATGGCCATGGCGCCTGCGGCGGCGTTGGCTCAAACCGACGAAATTCAAGTCTACGATGCATCGATCGCGCGCCGAGGCATCTTCAACGTCACGCTGCACAACAACTTCACCCCCATCGGGCGCACGACTCCCGCTTACCCGGGCGCGATCATTCCCAATCATTCCTGGAACGGGGGAGTGGAATGGGCCTACGGCGTCAAAACGTGGTGGGAACAAGGTTTGTACCTGCCCATCTATACGGCCTACTCGAATGGGCGCGGCGGATCGATCGACGGGTTCAAGATCCGCGAACTGTTCGTGCGGCCGCACGCCGACCAGCACACACTTTTCTACGGCATGAATTTCGAGTTCAGCTTCAATTACGGATATTGGGAGTCGCGGACGGAATCGGGCGAGATACGGCCCATCATCGGCGCAAACCTCGGCAAATGGGAGCTCGTCTACAATCCCATTGTCGATACCGACTATACCGGGGGGCTGGGAGGGTTGCAGTTCAATCCCGGAGGGATGATCCGATACAGCTTCAACAACACTTGGAGCCTGGCTACCGAGGAGTTTGACGGGTTCGGATCGTTCAACGACCTTGCCCCTCTCCACGATCAATTCCACGAGGTCTGGGGCATGCTGGACCATAACAGCGACCTCGTGGATGTCGAGGTGGGCGTGGGCGTGGGCGTGACGGCCGGATCCGACCGCTTGACGCTCAAGCTGATGCTTTCGCGCGACCTCAACAAGACGCCTATCCGCTTCTAGGGCGGCGCGGGGAAATCGCAAGCGGAAGTGTAAGCAGTCGAGCAACCACGACACGGAGGTGCCATATGCGCCTGGTCCACTGGATTGCCTGGTTCGCGCTGCCCGCCCTCATCCTGCCGGCGGCCGCCGCGCAAAGGCGCCCGGACGCCAATAGCGTCCGCGTCGGCCGGGCCGAGCTTTCGCTGGGCATGCCGCAAAAAACGGTTCTGGGCGGCCTCGGCCGCCAGTTCCATGTCGAACATGCGCGCGGCGCGGGCGACGATTGGGCCGTGATCGATCACGGCAAAACGATCGCCATCGTCTCCTTTTCGGCGGACAAGCTCAGCCGGGTTTCGAAGACCTGGATGACGACCGGCGAGCGCAATGCCACCGCTCTCGCCGACCGGCTCTATTCCCTCGCCGGCGAATTCACCGCGCAAGAGCGCACCGCGTGCACCCTCGCCGCAAAACCCTACAAGGTTGCCGAAGTCGAAGGCCGCATCGTAACGCTCTCCTGTGGAAACAAGAGTATCCAGATCATCCAAAGCCGGACGCCGAAGAGCGCCTGGGTCACCAGCCTGCAGGAGGTTCTTCAGTAGCCGCGTATTCTCTCTGTGAATCCGGATTCGGCGCACCGGACCGGTTGCTTTTCTCGGTTCCTCACCTCCACAGCCGCGAATCATTGGAACCTGCGGGGCCATCGCTTAGAATGAACGTTGCGCGTCTAAGAAGCGGAAAAGCGGGAAATCATAATGGATGTCCGTCATTTTCAAAGGGAAAGGGGTGCGCAGGCCGGTCGATCCCGCAGCGGCTGGCGCCGCCTCGCATCGCTGCTGCCCTGCCTGGCCCTGATTTTCGCCGCGGCCTGCGCCCGCAAGCAGTCTGAAGGACAGCGGGGCTTCCGGGCCGTATCCGTGAAAACGGCGGTGGAGGAGCCGGTGACGATTCCCGACTCGTCGGAATACATCGGCATGCTGAAGTCACGCCACTCGATCGCTCTGAATCCCCAGGTCGATGGACAAGTGACCCAGATTTTCGCGAGATCCGGCGACGACGTAAGGGCCGGCGCACCGATCATGCAGATCGATCCCTTGGTGCAGGAAGCCCTGGTCGCCAACCAGCAGGCGGCGCGCGCGGCCCAGGTCGCCAACGTAGAATTCGCCAAAACGCAGTGGGAGCGCGCGCAGAAGCTGTACCAGGCCGGAGTGATGAGCCGGCAGAATTTCGACCAGGCGAAAACCACCCTGGATGCGGCGCGGCAACAGCTCCGGTCCCTTGACGCCCAGGTCCGCCAGCAACAAGTCCAATTGCATTATTACCGCGTCGTTGCGCCGACGGGCGGGATCATTGGCGATATCCCGGTGCGCGTCGGGGACCGCGTAACCACGTCCACCTTGCTCACCACCATCGATCAACCGGGCGCCCTCGAGCTTTACGTCAACGTTCCCGTCGAGCGCGAAAAGGATCTGAGGCTCGGCCAGACCATCCAGCTCTTGGATAGCTCGGGGAATCTTGTGGCCCAAACCCATATTGATTTCATTTCGCCGGAGGTTGACAGCAGTTCGCAATCCATCCTGCTCAAGGCGGCGGTGGAAAATCCCGCCGGCACCCTGCGCACCTCGCAGGTCGTTCAGACGCGCGTCATTTGGGACACGCATCGGGGGCTGATGATACCGGTTCTTGCCGTGACGCAGCTCAATGGACAATATTTCGCGTTCGTCGTGGTGGGCAACGGCAAGGCGCTCATCGCCCGCGAAAGGGAAATCGGTCTAGGGCCAATTGTCGGCGGCCAGTATGAAGTGCTGCGAGGCCTCCATGCCGGAGACAGGGTGGTGGTCGAGGGCACGCAGGAGTTGGCCGATGGAACCCCGGTCTCGGTGACGCCGGCTGCTCCGTCCGGGAATCCTTCCCATTGATCCGGTCCGGAACACTCACGCATCCGCAGGTGGTTGAGAAAGGCTAAGGGGAAGAATGTTCGTTGATTTCTTTATCCGGCGCCCGATCTTCGCCACCGTTTGCGCGTTGATGATCATTCTCGCCGGCGCGATCGCCATTCCCACCCTGCCCGTGGCGGAATACCCGAACCTGGCGCTGCCGCAAGTCACCGTCACCAGCGAATACAACGGAGCCGACGCGCAGACGGTCGAGACGTCGGTGACCACTCCTCTCGAAGAAGCGATCAACGGCGTCGACGGCATGAAATATATGACCTCGACCAGCGGCAACGACGGCTCGAGCAACATCACCGTGACGTTCGACGTGAATCGCAACGTCGATCTTGCTGCCGTCGACGTGCAGAACCGCGTCAACAGCGTCCTCGGCTTGCTTCCCGCCGAGGTCCGCACCACCGGCGTCACGATCACCAAAGCGTCCAGCGGGTTCGTGTTCGCCGCGGGCTTCTACAGCGAGCGGGGCCAATACGACAGTCTCTTTCTGAGCAACTATCTGGACCGCTACGTGCGCGACGACATCAAGCGCATTCCCGGCGTTGCCGACGTCGTCATTTTTGGCGAGCGCAAGTATGCCATGCGGCTCTGGCTCAATCCGGAACGAATGGCGGCGCGCGGCCTCACCGTCGGCGACGTGGTCAGCGCCCTTCAGGATCAAAACGTGCAAGTCGCCGCGGGCCAGGTGGGCCAGCCGCCGTCCGTTCCGGGCCAGGCCTACCAGATCAGCGTCCGCGCCGTCGGACGCCTGGTGGATCCATCCCAATTCGACAGCATCATTCTGAAGACTGGCCCGAATGGCGATCTGGTGCGCGTCAAGGACGTCGGTTACGCGGAATTGGGCGCCGAGCAGTACAGCTCGAATCTCCGATTCGACGGACAAGCAGCGGTCGGTTTCGCCGTCACCCAACTGCCGACGGCCAACGCGCTGGCCGTCGACCAGGCCGCCAAGGCGGAGCTGGCGCGGCTCTCGAAACGCTTTCCCCCGGGCATGAAGTACGCGATCGCCTTCGACACGACCACGGTCATCGGAGAATCGATCCGGGATGTTCTCTACACCCTGCTCGAAGCCATCGGCCTGGTGGTGCTGGTGATCTTCGTGTTCCTGCAGGACTGGCGAACCACGCTGATCCCGGCGGTGACCATCCCCGTTTCCCTGGTCGGCACGTTCGCCTTCGTCAAGCTGCTGGGTTTTTCGATCAATACGCTCACCCTGTTCGGCCTGACGCTCGCCACCGGCCTGGTCGTTGACGACGCGATCGTCGTCATCGAGAACGTGCAGCGCCATATCACCGAAGGCATCGGCGAAGCGCACGAGGCTGCCTCGGTCGCGATGAAGGAGGTGACCGGCGCGGTGATAGCCACTTCGCTGGTTCTGATCTCCGTGTTCGTGCCCGTGGCGCTCTTCCCCGGCACGACCGGAATCCTTTTCCGGCAGTTTGCCCTGACGATTGCCTGTTCGGTGGCGATCTCGGCGTTCAACGCCTTGACGCTCACGCCTGCCCTTTCCGCCATTCTGCTGGGCCGCGGCCAGATGAGCAAGGGCCGTCTTTTCTCCGGGTTCAACAAGGGGCTTGGGGCCTTTCGGAACGGATACCAGAGCTCCCTGCGGGGCATCCTCCGCCACAGAGTCGTCGCCGTCATCGTTTTCGTTCTGGGCCTCGGCCTCACCTACTGGGTCTACCAGCGAGTTCCTCGCGGGTTCATTCCGCAGGAGGATTCCGGTTACTTCATGATTTTGGTGCAGGCTCCCCCCGGCGCTTCCCTCGACTACACAACGAATATCTGCTCGAAGGTCGAAGTGGTTGTCAGCCGGGCTCCCGAAGTCGAGGGGGCGTTTACGGTTGCCGGGTTCAGCTTTTCCGGCGCTGCACCGAATCGGGCGATGGTCTTCGTTCCGCTCAAGAGTTTCTCCGAGCGACAGGGGCAACAACACTCTGCCGATGCCGTCATCAATCGCCTACGCGGCCCGCTCGCCGCCATCTCCGGCGCGATCGTCGTGCCGTTTGCCCCTCCCGCGATTCAGGGCCAGGGCCAATTCGGCGGGTTCCAGTTCGTGCTGGAGGACCTGGGCGGCCACTCGCTGCAGTCGCTGGCCACGGCCGCGCACAATCTGATCCGGCAGGGCAACAGCAACCCCAGCCTGCGCGGCCTCTTCACCAGTTACACCGCAAACGATCCCCAGTTTGTCGTCACCTTCGATCGCCAGAAGGCTCGTGCGCTGGGAGTTCCGCTCAGCCAGATCACCGATGCCCTGCAGGTGTATTTGGGCTCGGTCTACGTGAACGATTTCACCTTCAACGATCGGACCTACCGGGTCTACGTGCAGGCCGACAAGCAGTTCCGCTCCAACCCCCGCGACATCCACGAATATTACGTTCGTTCCGACCAGGGCACCATGATTCCGCTCGCTTCGCTGGTCACGGTAAAGCAGACGGCGGCGCCGCAGGTCATCAGCCACTACGACCTGTTTCGCTCGGCCGAAATCGACGGCTCGGCCGCGCCGGGGCACAGCTCGGGAGAGGCCATTGCCACCATGGAAGCGCTGGCGAAAAAATCGCTGCCATCGGGCTACTCGTACGAGTGGACGGGTTTGTCGCTCGAACAGATCCAGTCGGGAAGCCAGGCCGCGATGCTTTTCGGGCTGGGCCTCGTGGTGGTCTATCTGACCCTGGCGGCGCAGTATGAGAGCTTTTCTCTGCCCTTCATCGTTCTGCTGGCCGTTCCCATGGCTCTCTTGGGCGCCATCGGGGCGCAAGCGCTGCGCGGTTTGGAAAACGACGTCTACTGCCAGATCGGGCTGATCATGCTGATTGGACTCGCCAGCAAGAACGCCATCCTGATCGTCGAATTCGCCGAGCAGCTCCGCGAAAAGGGCCGCTCGATCACGGAAGCGGCCGTCGAAGCGGCGCTCATACGGCTGCGCCCCATCCTGATGACTTCATTTGCCTTCATCCTGGGAGTCCTGCCGCTGGTGCTGGCTCAGGGCGCCGGCAGCATCAGCCGGCAATCGGTGGGCACGACCGTTTTCGGAGGCATGATCTTCGCGACGTTCCTCAACCTGGTCTTCATTCCGGTTCTCTACGTCCTGGTGAAGACGCTGCAGGCACACGCCGGCAAGCGGCATCCGCAACCCTCTTCCTAGAAACCGCCTCGCCATTTGCGCCAGGCCGCCCTCATCGGGCGGCCTGGGCCTCACACGGGTGCCCGTGCGAGGCCGCGCCGTGTCCCGGTCTAGTTGCTTTCTCCCCGGGCCGTTTCGGCGATCTCGACAACGGTGGCCAGGCGGATGGCGGCGATCGAGCGCAGCTCGGAAAGGTCGGCGGGCGAAATCGACTGATCGACGTTGACCACCGCAACCGCCTCGGCGCGTTCCGGGCTGCGGCCCAGCGCGAAGTTCGCGATATTGATGCCGCGGTTGCCGAGCAGCGTACCCACCTTGCCGATCACGCCGGGCACGTCCTGATTCCGGATGAAGAGGATCGTGCCCCGCAGCGGGGCTTCGACGTCGATGTCCTCGATCCCGAGAATCCGCTGGCCGCCCTGGAAGTCTCCCATGCCGAGCACCGAGCTCGAGCCGGTATCGGTGCGAACGGCGATGCCGAGGGTATTGACGTAGGCGGCGCGGCGCGCGCTGCGCATCTCGACGACCTCGATGCCGCGTTCGGTGGCGAGCGCGCCGGCGTTGATCAGATTGACGCGCTCGGAAAGCGAGCGCCGCAGGATGCCGGCCAGTACGGCGTTTTTGACCAGGTACGTGCTGGACTGTTCGAGCGCCCCGTCGTAGCTGATGCGGACCTCCTCGACGCGCGCCCCGGCGATCTGTCCGAGAAACGAACCGAGTTTCCCGCCCAGCTCGAGGTAGGGTTGGATGCGCCGCATCTCCTCGGGGGGAAGTGCCGGCAGATTCACGGCGTTGCGGGGGATTCCGGTGAGCAGATAATCGCGCACCTGCTCGGCTACGCTGGTGCCGATGGCCTCGAGCGCCTCCTCGGTCGATCCGCCGATATGCGGCGTCACGATGACCTCGGGATGCAGAACGAGCGGCGAGGCGCCCGGCGGTTCGGGATCGAACACGTCGACGGCGGCGCCGGCCACGTGCCCGCTTTCGAGAGCGGCCAGGAGGTCGTCCGCCACGAGCACCTCGCCCCGCGAGCAGTTGACGACGCGCACGCCGGGCCGGGTGAGCGCCAAGGCACGGGCGTTGATCATGCCCCGCGTCTCCTCGGTGAGCGAACAGTGGAGCGTGAGGTAGTCGCACGAACCGAGCACTTCCTCGAGCCCAATCAGCTTCACGCCGCGCTCGGCCGCCGCGCGCGCCGAGACGTAGGGATCGCAGGCGATGACGTTCATCTGGTAGGCCTGCGCCAGGCGCGCGACCGCCGAGCCCACCCTTCCCAGCCCCACGATGCCGAGCGTTTTGCCGCGCAGCTCCGTGCCGGTGAGCTTTTTCTTCTCCCACTTGCCTTGCTTCATCGAGGTGGTGGCCTGATAGATGTGGCGGGCGAGCATGCAAAGGAACGCCATCGTCTGCTCGGCAACGCTGATCGTGTTGCCGCCCGGTACGTTCATCACGACGATTCCCCGCCGCGTCGCGGCGTCCAGATTGATGTTGTCCACGCCGACGCCGGCCCGGGCGATCACGCGCAGCCGCTTGGGCCCCTCCAGAAATTCCGGCGTCACCTTCGTGGCCGTGCGAATCAGGAGCGCATCGGCATCGATGACGGCCTCGGCCACCGGGCCTTTCGTTTTGACCAGATTGACGATCTCCCAGGAAGGATCGGCGGCGTGCAAAACGCTCTCGGCCGCCTCCGCTATGTTTTCCGCAATGACGATTTTCATGATGGGCTTGTTCCGGTTTCCTTTCTCCAGTGAATTTCCAGTTTACCAAGTATGACGAGTCGGCCCCCTTGAAGCCATGCCGGCGGCTCGGGCGGCCCGATCAATTGTAACGGGAACCTCTAGGCGGCGTCGTGGCCGGCCGGGCGCCAGCGGCCGACCGCGCTGCGATCTTCGCTCGCCGCCAGCAATTCGGCCACGGTTCGCCCGAGCGCCGGATGACGCAGCGTGGCGGCGATCTCGCCGAGCGGCACGAGAACGAAGCGGCGCTCGGCGATGCGCGGATGCGGGATCGTCAGTTCCGGAGTGCGAATCCGGCTCGTGCCGTAGAACAGGATGTCGATGTCGATCGAGCGCGGACCCTGCCGCACCATGCGCCGCCGTCCGAGCGCCCGTTCCACCTGTTGCACCTGCCGCAGCAGCTGGCGCGGCATCGATTCGGTTTCAGCCTCGACGACGCAATTCAGGAACGGCCGCTGATCGAGGCCTCCGACCGGCTCGGTCAGGTAGAGCGAGGACCGCCGCACGGGCCGGATCCCGGCCCCAGCCAGGGCCTCGACCGCCCGCGCGATCTGCCTGGCGCGGTCGCCCAGATTCGATCCCAGGGAAAGATAGACGGTCTTCGGTATGCTCATCGGAGCGGTCAGAACATGCGCGCCTGGCTTTGGCGGGGCTCCAGGCCGAAATACTGGTAGGCGAGGTTGGTAGCCAGGCGGCCGCGGGGCGTGCGGTCGAGCAGGCCGAGCTGCATGAGGTAAGGTTCGTAAATCTCCTCGATCGCGTCTTCTTCTTCGCCGAGCGAGGCGGCAATCGTGTTCAACCCGACCGGGCCGCCGGCGTACTTTTGAATGACGGTGAGCAGCAGGTTGCGGTCGATCTCATCGAGCCCGCGCTCGTCGACGCCCAGCATCTGGAGCGCTTCCCGGGCCACATCGCGCGTGACGCAGCCGTCGGCGCGCACCTGGGCAAAATCGCGGACGCGGCGCAGCAGGCGATTGCCGACCCGCGGCGTGCCGCGGCTGCGGCGGGCGATCTCCTCGGCGCCGGCGTCTTCGATGGAAATTTTCAGAATCCTGGCCGAGCGGAAAACAATCGTCTTCATCTCCTCGGGGCTGTAGAAATCCAGGCGGTGCACGATCCCGAAACGCGAGCGCAAGGGGGCGGTGAGCAACCCGGCGCGCGTTGTTGCGCCGACCAGGGTGAAGCGATTCAGCTTGAATGGATGCACCCGGGCGCCGGGCCCCTGCCCGATGATCAGATCGATCCGGTAATCCTCCATGGCCGGGTAGAGGATCTCTTCGAGGGCTGGCATCAGCCGGTGGATTTCGTCCAAAAACAGAACTTCGCGTTCGTCGAGCGCGGTGAGTATCGCCGTCAGATCGCCCTTCTTTTCGAGCAGCGGTCCCGAGCTGAACTTGATCGGCACGCCGAGCTCATTGGCGAGGATCTGCGCCAGGGTGGTTTTGCCGAGGCCGGGCGGTCCGAACAGGAGCACGTGGTCGAGCGATTCACCGCGCGTACGGGCCGCTTCGATCGCAATGGCCAGATTCTCCTTCACGCGCGACTGGCCGACGAACTCTTCGAGGTGAGCGGGGCGCACGCTGGCCTCAATGCGCACGTCTTCCTCGAGCACTCGGCCGGAAATGATTCGTTTACGGGCCTCGTCCAACGATCAACCTTTCGCGGGCGCGCGAGATGCGCTCTTCGGAGCTGCGCTGAGCTCGGCCAGGGCCGCGCGAAAAAGGGAGTCGAACCCTTCGCCGGCGTGTCCGCGGAGCGCGCGCGCCAGAACGTCGGTGATTTCACGGCGATCGTAGCCGAGATTGGCGAGCGCCGAAGCGACCTCGGCTTCCGCTCCGCCCGCCGCTCTCTCCGTCTCCGCACTTTCGGCTGCGGCGCCGGTCAGGCGGTCGCGCAATTCCATGACGATGCGCTCGGCCGTTTTCTTCCCGATGCCGGGAATCCCAACCAATTTCTCGACTTCCCCGCGGCGGATCGCCGCCGAGAGATCGTCCGCAGACCTGCCGGAAAGCACCTTGAGCGCCAGGGACGGGCCGATCCCGCTCACCGTAATTAGCATCTCGAATAGTTTCCGCTCCCGAGCCGTCAGGAACCCGTAGAGTTGCAGCTGATCTTCGCGCAAGTGCGTGTGCACCAGCAAGGTGACCCGGTCGTTCAGCTCGCCCAGAGCCGTGTAGGTCGAAACCGGAATCAGCACGCTATAGCCCACGCCGCCGACGTCGACGATCACTTGATTCGGCTGCTTTTCGACGAGCGTGCCCGAGAGGCGTCCGATCATTGCGGCGATTATTGGACAACCACCGCCACCTGTCAATCGAGCCTTCCGCGGCCCGGTGACGGCGCGGTGGAGCTTGGGCAGCGGCGCTCGCGCGCGGATCAGGCGTAAATGCCGCGCAGCCGCAATGCCGAGGCGACCCGGCGAATGGCGAGCATATAGGCCGCCGTGCGCGTATTCACGCGATGCGCCTCCCGCAATTGCACGACTTCGCCGAAGCTGTGCTCCAGGATGTCTTGAAGCCGATGGTTCACTTCCCGTTCCCGCCAGAACATTCCTTGCCGGTCCTGAACCCACTCGAAATAGCTGACGGTTACGCCCCCGGCGTTGGCCAGGATGTCGGGGATGACGAAGATGTCCTTTTCCCGGAGGATCGGGTCGGCGTAGGCGGTCGTCGGGCCGTTGGCGCCTTCACAGAGAATCCGGCAATCCACCAGGTGGGCGTTTTCGCTGGTGATTTGATTCTCGACCGCCGCGGGAAGCAGAACCTCGCACGGCCGGAAGAGAATTTCCTGGGGGGAAACTCGATCGCCGCCGGGAAAATCAGGCAGCGGCCTCTGTTCGCCGTACACCCAATCGTGCAGTTTCGCCACGTCGATGCCCTTTTCGTTGTACAAGCCGCCATGGATGTCGCTGACGCCGATGATGCGGTAGCCGGCTTCATGCATGAGCTGGGCGGCCACCGAGCCCACGTTACCGAACCCTTGTACGATGACCCGGCAGTCCGAAGGCTTGAGGCCGAATTTCTCGATCGCCTTGTTGCAAACGATGAGCAGGCCCCGCCCGGTGGCCTCGCGCCGGCCGCGCGAACCTCCGATATCGAGCGGCTTGCCGGTGACCACGCCGGTGACGGTGTGCCGCGAGTGCATCGAAAAGGTATCCATCACCCAGGCCATTACCTGCTCGTCGCTACCCAGATCCGGCGCCGGGACATCTTTCTCCGGCCCGAACCACTCGGATAGCTCGGCCGTGTAGCGCCGGGTGATCCGTTCCAGCTCGCCGCGGGAGAGTTTCTGCGGATCGCAGATGATTCCGCCCTTGGCGCCGCCGAACGGAATGTCGACCACCGCGCATTTCCAGGTCATCCAGCTGGCGAGCGCGCGCACCTCGTCCAGAGTGACGCCCGGCGAATAGCGAATTCCCCCTTTGCACGGGCCGCGAACCGATGAATGCTGGACCCGGTAGCCGACGAACACCTGCATGCTGCCGTCGTCCATGACGATGGGGAGGTAAACCGCAATTTCCTTGTTGGGATACTTCAGGAACTGGTACAGGCCCTCTTCGAGGCCCAATTCCTTCGCCGCGACTTCGAACCTGGCTTCGGCCGACTCGTAAACATTCAATTCGTCGTGAGCAGCGATGGTCGCCATGGGAACTCTCCGGAATTCGTGTTCGAGGCTGGACGGTTTTTTCTGCTTCGCAGCCGGCTTCCTTCCGCGAAAACTGTTGATTTTATGGCCGAATAACCATTCTACGGAGCGCCGAAAGACGGCGCAAGAAAGGCCCCATGAGCCGGCGCCCTGGGCGCGCGACGCTTCATCGCGCGAGGAAACGGCGAACCAGCAAGCGCGCCAACCGGTCGGGATGATGCCGCACCACGAGGCTCTCTTCCATCACGTTGGCAACTACGGTTCGGTAGCCGAGCGCCTCGATCCGGGCCGTATCCGACTCGACCGGCCCGGCTCCTTGCACGCGGTAGCGGCGAGAGAGGTTCGATGAGGGCGCGTGGCGATTCAGCACGACCCAGTCGATCAGGCCGGGACCGAAATGCTCGATCAGCGCCTTCACGTGGTCGGCGGCGGAGTAGCCGGTGGTTTCGCCCGGCTGCGTCATGAGGTTGGCAATGTAAACGCGAAGCGCCGGCGAGCGGCGCACGGCATCGGCAATCCCATCGACGAGCAGGCTGGGAATTACGCTGGTATAGAGCGAACCGGGACCGATCAGAATCAGACCGGCGCGGCCGACTGCATCGAGGACCTCGTCGAGCGGCTGGACGCGGCGCGGCCGCAGATGAACATGCCGGATGCGCATGGTCGAGCGGCTGATCCGCGTTTCGCCGCGAATCCAGCGGCCATTTTCCAGCTCCGCTTCCAAACTGACCGTGTCGGTGGTCGAGGGGAAAATGCGGCCCCGGATCGCCAGCACCTCGGAGGAAAGCCGCACCGCCTCCGCGAAATCCCCCGTGACACCGGTCAGGGCGGTGAGGAACAGATTGCCGAAGCTGTGCCCGCCCAGGCCGGGCCCGCGCGGAAACCGGTATTGGAAAAGCCGGCCCAGCAGCGCTTCGTCGGCGGAAAGGGCCACCAGGCAATTCCGGATGTCGCCCGGCGGCAAGACGTGATAGTCGCGCCGGAGCCGGCCCGAGCTGCCGCCGTCGTCGGTCACGGTGACAACTGCTGCCAGATCGGCGATCGGCCGGTGCGCGAATGGGCCTTGCCGTCGGGCCACATATTTCTTGAGTCCGCGGAGCAGCGAGGCGAGCCCGGTGCCGCCGCCAAAGGCCACGACGCGCGCCGGCAGGCTCACGGCGGCGGCGGAACTCCGGCCGGGCCGGTTAGTTGCCCGAACCTTCCGGGTAGAGGAGTTCGGTGAAACGGGGATCGTCCTGGAGATAGGCAAAGTCTTCGTCGTTACGGGCCAGATAGCGGTTTTCGGGCCGGAGAGAAATGGCCAGCTTCAGATTATCCATGGCTGATTCGGTCTCCCCGGTCAGGCAATCCAGCGCGGCCAGCGCGTAGATCACATAGTCGGCCTTGGGCGAGCCCTTGAGCGATTTTTCCAGCGCCGCTCGGGCATCGTCCCACCGCCCCAGGTTCATCATGGCCACCCCGTGGTGGTAGTGGTCTTCGGGCGTGCGCAAGGCTGGCTCGGCAGACTTGGAAATTCGCTGCTCGCAGGCTCGCAAGTGCATGCCGGCGCGGTCGGCCAGTTCCTTGCTGGGACCGGCAACGACGCGCTCGAGAGCCTGCTTCGCTTTCAAATACTTCTGCTGCTGAAAATAGCCGATGGCTTCTTCGTAAAGTTTGAGTTGCCGTTCGATTTCTGGATTGGTGACTTCCAACGCCCCTCCCCGCTGAACAGGGGTGTCCGCTAATGAACTTGCATTCCGCGACTTGGAAGAGGACGACCGGTGTTTTGAAGCACCGGAAGAACGCCCTCCGTGGGCCTTGCCGGCGCGCGCCATCGCTCAGAGCCTAGCAAAATCAGCACCTGGCGTCAACCCCGCATCCCCCCGCAGCTTTTATTATCTTACTGCAAATACAGCAGTTACTTGCTTCCCGTCGTCGCCACCCGCCTGCCTTGACCGCGCCGCCGCTTGCCACTAGCGTTAGGATTGCCGTGAAATCGAGACTGCCTGCCCGTTGGAACGTAACGCCAGCCCAAGCGCGCCGCATTCAGCTCTCTTTGCGCGACCGCGTCGAGCCCCGCGACCGGCTGGGCAAGTTGCGGCGGATCGCCGGCGCCGACGTGGCCCTCGATCTGGTCCGGGGCCGCGCGATCGCCGGCGTCGTGATTTATCGTTTTCCCTCCCTCGAAGAGGTCGAGCGCGTCTGGGCGGAGCGTCCGCTGAAATTCCCCTACATTCCCGGACTGCTCAGCTTCCGCGAAATGCCCGCCATCCTCGCCGCTTTCGAGCGCGTGGTCGCCGAGCCCGATCTGATTTTCTACGACGGCCAAGGCTACGCGCATCCGCGGCGATTCGGGATTGCGTGCCATCTGGGCGTGGCGCTGGATTGCCCGGCGATCGGCTGCGCGAAATCCCGATTGATCGGCGTGCATGCCGAACCCCCGCTCGAGGGCGGCGCGTGGGTTCCGCTCGAGGACAAGGGGGAGCGGATCGGGGCGGTGGTTCGGACGCGGACCGGAGTGAAGCCGATCTACGTTTCGACGGGGCATCGCGTCGGTCTGGAACGCGCGATTGAACTGGTGATGGCCGTTTCCGGCCCCTACCGAATCCCGCGCCCTACGCGGGATGCCGATCACTTCGTCGGCGAGCTCAAGCGAAAGCAGCGTTCCCGGCCCTGAGATGGCCGTCTTCTCCGGTTGAGTTGGGATACGCTGGCGCGGAACTGGCCCGAAAAGCGGCCCATCGCTCGCGGCGCGCTAGGCGCGATCGTCCAGCGGGAGGTAATCGCGCTTGCCGTAGCCCTGGTAAACCTGGCGCGGCCGGGCGATTTTCTGCTCGGGATCGAGAACCATTTCCTCCCATTGAGCGATCCAGCCCGAGGTCCTCGCGATGGCGAAGAGGACGGGGAACATCGTCATCGGCAGCCCCATCGATTGATAGATGAGCCCGCTGTAAAAATCGACGTTCGGATAAAGCTTACGGGAAACGAAATAGTCGTCCTCGAGCGCGATCCGCTCGACTTCCAGGGCGATATCGAGCAACGGGTTGCGGCCCATCAGGTCGAAAACCTCGTAGGCGGCGCGCTTGATGATCTTGGCGCGCGGGTCGTAATTCTTGTAGACGCGGTGACCGAAACCCATCAGACGGCTTTCACCCTGCTTGACCCGCTTGACGTATCCGGGAACGTTCGAGACCGACCCGATTTCGGTGAGCATGCGGAGCACGGCCTCGTTCGCCCCGCCGTGCAGGGGTCCGTACAAAGCGGCGGTCGCCGCGGCCGTGGCGCAGTAGGGATCGCTCTGGGAACTGCCGACGCCCCGCATGGTGCTGGTCGAGCAATTTTGCTCGTGGTCGGCGTGCAGAATGAAAAGGATGTCGAGCGCCCGCTCCAGCGTGGGATTCGGCTGATACTTCAGCTCGGTCTTGCGGAACAGCATATTCAGAAAGTTGCCCGTGTAGCTCAGCTCGTTGTCCGGGTAAACGAACGGCATGCCCAGGCTGTGACGGTAGGCGAAGGCCGCTATCGTCGGCATTTTGCCGAGCAGGCGAAAGGTCTGCTGGCGGCGCGAGCCGGCATCGAAGATATGTTTGGACTCGGGATAAAACGTCGATAGCGCCGCCACGGTCGAAATCAGCATGCTCATCGGGTGGGCGTCGTAATGGAAACCGTCGAGGAATTTTTTGATGCTTTCATGCAGGAACGTGTGATGCGTGATGTGGTAGGTCCATTCGGAAAGCTGGCTCTGGTTGGGCAGCTCGCCGTGAATCAGCAGGTAGGCCGTCTCGACGAACGTCGATTTCTCGGCCAGTTCTTCGATCGGATAGCCCCGGTACTGCAGAATGCCGCGGTCGCCGTCGATGTAGGTGATCTTACTGTTACACGAGGCGGTGTTGAGAAAGGCCGGGTCATAGCTCATCAACCCGAAATCCCCGGTGCCGGTCTTGATTTTGCGCAGATCCATGGCGCGGATGCAGCCATCATGAATTGGCAATTCGTAACGTTGCCCGGTTCGGTTGTCTACGACGGAAAGAGTTTCATTTTGGACGGATGAGGCCTCGGAGGGCCCAGCGGCTGGTGAGGTTTTTTCCACTTTTCTGTCTGCTCCTGGGGGGGCTTTGAACGTTCCACTTTACACCAATTCCCCGGCGGCAGGCGAGTGGAAGACCCGCTGAGTGTCTTAGCCAGATAATTCTGTCACCCCTTAACGGCCGCGTGAAAATGTCACCCCATGAGACAGGAGACATTCACGTTGAGCCAACGGGAGTTGCAAAAGGTGGCCGTCATCGCACAGTGCGTGAAAGGGGAACTGGC
>DATLSU010000014.1:0-29970 GCA_035533975.1 Patescibacteria group bacterium | reverse complement strand
GCCAGTTCCCCTTTCACGCACTGTGCGATGACGGCCACCTTTTGCAACTCCCGTTGGCTCAACGTGAATGTCTCCTGTCTCATGGGGTGACATTTTCACGCGGCCGTTAAGGGGTGACAGAATTATCTGGCTAAGACAGCGGAAAAACGCGAGTCTTGACCCGATGCGGGTTTTGGAGCTAACGTTCGAGAAGAACCGGCAGGGATCCGTAGCCAGCCTGCCCAGCCCTGTCGCTTCCTTCCAGCAACGAAACGAAAGGAGCCCACCATGATTTCTCGCCTTTTGAGTTGCACGATTGACCCTAGCAAGATGAAAGAGTTCCGCACGGCGCTGAACAACGAATTTCTGCCACGCATCCAGTCCCAGCCCGGGTTCGTCGAAAACCTGGAATCCCTCGACCCGGCTACGGGCCAATTCACCTGCGTCACGGTCTGGAAATCGCCGGCTGACGTAGCCGGATACGACAAAGGGCTATTCCAAGAAGTGGCGAAGGCCCTGGCCCCACTCATGAAGGACAGTCCAACCGTGCGCGACCTGCCGGTCGAGAATTCCTCGACGCAGCATGTCAAGGCCGGCGCGGCGAAAGCGTAGAAGCTCCAGTCCGAGCGGCGGGCAAGGCCGTGAATGTGTACGCAACCAGCTTTGATTTCCCCGGATAAAAGGCCGGGATCGCAACGGCCTTCCCGCCGCCGGCCGCCTGGCGGCTCTGGCGATTTGAGAGAACAAAAAAAGGGGCGGGAGGCGCTCAAAGCGCCTCCCGCCCCTTTTTCGCAATGAATTCCGGCTGGCCGGCCCTTGCGGCTACGGCGCCGTTTCGCGGTCAGCTTTCGGCTACCGCTCCGGTGTCCTTGCGGAGGTAATCGAGCGTCGCGGCCTCCTCGGCGGTGAGTTCGGCCGGAACGACCTCCTCCTTGGGAACTTCGGTAATCAGCTTGATACCGCGGTAGTGGTGGAAGCCGGTGCCGGCCGGGATCAGCCGTCCGACGATCACGTTTTCCTTGAGCCCGCGCAGGTAATCGACCTTGCCGGCGATAGCGGCTTCGGTGAGCACGCGGGTCGTTTCCTGGAAGCTCGCGGCCGAGATGAACGAATCGGTCGAAAGCGACGCCTTGGTAATACCCAGCAGGAGCGGGCGCCCGGTCGCCGGCCGGCCGCCGCCGCGAATGACCCGCTCGTTCTCCTCGCGGAAGCGGAACTTATCGACTTGCTCATCGAGCAGGAAGCCGGTGTCACCGACCTCTTCGACCTTCACCCAGCGCATCATCTGGCGAACGATGGTCTCGATATGCTTGTCGTTGATGTTGACGCCCTGCAGGCGGTATACCTCCTGCACGGCGTTGACCAGGTACCCCTGGGTGAATTTTTCGCCGAGCACGGCGAGCAGGTCGTGCGGATTGAGCGGGCCGTCGATTAGCGCCTCGCCGGCCCGGACGCGCTCTCCTTCCTGCATGTTGATGTGCACGCCGCGCGGGATGGCGTATTCCTTCGTGGTCTTCCCGTCTTCGCTCTGGACGTAGATTTTCCGCGCGCCCTTGGAGATTTCCCCGTACTTGACGACTCCGTCGATCTCGCTGATCACGGCGGAATCGCGGGGACGGCGCGTCTCGAACAGTTCGACGACGCGCGGCAGACCGCCGGTGATGTCCTTGGTGCGGGTGGTTTCGCGCGGGATCTTGGCAAGGATGTCGCCCGGCTCGACCTCGTCTCCGTCGGAGACCATCAGGTGCGCCCGGGACGGCATCAGGTATTTCTTCCGCGTTTTGCCGTTCGAATCCCGGATGAGGATCATCGGCTGGTGCTTTTCATCGCCCGGCGGCAAAGTGACGACGAGCTGGGCCAGGCCGGTGACTTCATCGACTTGCTCCTCGATGGTGAGTCCCGCGACCAAATCCTTGAACTGAACGGTGCCGCCGCTTTCGGTGAGGATCGAGAAGGTATAGGGATCCCATTCGAGCAGCGTCTGGCCGACCTGAACCGCCTCGCCGTCGTGGACTTTCAGACGGGCGCCGTAGACGACGTGGTGCCGTTCCTTTTCGCGGCCCTTCTCGTCCACGATGGCAATCAGGCCGGAGCGGTTCATGGAGATGATTCCCTTGTTGCGGCCCTCGACGACGTTCAGGTCGAGAAAGCGCGCAAAGCCCATGTTGCGAGCCTCGACCTTGGACTGTTCGCCGACTCGCGTGGCGGTCCCGCCGATATGGAACGTGCGCATGGTGAGCTGGGTGCCGGGTTCGCCGATCGATTGCGCGGCAACCACGCCGACCGCCTCTCCCAACTCGGACATGCGGCCGGTGGCCAGGTTGCGGCCGTAACAAAACTGGCAAGTGCCGCGGCGGGATTCGCAGGTCAGCACCGAACGGATCTTGACCCGCTCGATGCCGGCCTCCTGAATCGAGTTGGCCAGCTCTTCGGTGATTTCCTGGTTGACGTCGACGATGACGTTCCCTTCGTAGTCGCGAATCCGCTCAAGCGAAACGCGGCCGACGACGCGGTCGCGCAGCGCCTCGACTTCGACGCCGGCCTCAAGCAGCGGTTCGACGACGATGCCGTCGGCGGTTCCGCAATCCTTCTCGGCGACGATGACGTCCTGGGCGACATCGACCAGGCGGCGGGTGAGGTAGCCCGAGTCGGCGGTTTTCAGGGCGGTATCGGCCAGACCCTTCCGGGCGCCGTGCGTCGAGATGAAGTACTGCAGCACGGTGAGGCCCTCGCGGAAGTTCGAGGTGATCGGCGTCTCGATAATTTCTCCCGAGGGCTTGGCCATCAGGCCGCGCATGCCGCTCAGCTGGCGAATCTGCTGTTTGGATCCGCGGGCTCCGGAATCGGCCATCACGTAGATGGGGTTGATGACTCCCTGTTTGTCCTGTTCCTCCATCGCCTTGAACATTTCGTCGGCGACGCGCTCGGTGACTTCGCCCCAGATCGCGATCACCTTGTTATAGCGCTCGCCGTTGGTGATGGCGCCGTCAAGGTATTGCTGCTGCACCTTGACGACTTCGCGTTCCGCATTGCCCACGAGGCGGGGCTTGACGGCCGGGATGACCATATCGTCGATCCCGATCGAGATGCCGGAGTGGGTGGCGTAGAGGAAGCCGAGCGCCTTGAGCTGGTCCAGTATCTTTACCGTCATCTCCAGACCGTAACGGAGATAAGCGTACTGCACGACCAACTGAACGCCCTTTTTCTTCAATAAGCCGTTGATGAACGGCATGCCCGGCAACAGATGATCGTTGAAGATGACCCGGCCAACGGTCGTGTTCAGAAATTGGCGGTTGACCTGGATGGCTTCGGTGTGAAGGATGTCCTGATCGTCGTAGGCGCTCGTAAGATCGATCGTATCGCCCGTGTACCGGTAGCGGATCGGACTCAGCAGTTCCACCTCGCCGGCTTCGAGCGCCAGATAGATTTCTTCACTCGAGCCAAAGGCGCGGCCTTCGCCCTTCGAGCCGGGTTTGGCCTTGGTCATGTAATAGAGGCCCAGCACCATGTCCTGCGTGGGAACGGCGAGCGGCATACCGTTGGCCGGCGACAGAATATTGTTGGAACTGAGCATGAGGACCTGCGCCTCGACCTGCGCTTCGGGCGAAAGCGGGATGTGGACGGCCATCTGGTCCCCGTCGAAATCGGCATTGAAGGCCGGGCAAACCAGCGGGTGGATACGAATCGCCTTGCCCTCGATAAGCACCGGCTCGAAGGCCTGGATGCCCAGGCGGTGAAGGGTGGGGGCGCGGTTCAGCAGAACCGGGTGCTCGCGCGTGACCTCTTCGAGGATATCCCAGACGACCGGATCCTGCCGCTCGACGGTTTCCTTGGCCTGTTTGATGGTCGTGCAATGGCCGGCGGCTTCGAGCTTGTGATAAATGAACGGCTTGAAGAGCTCGAGCGCCATGCGCTTGGGAAGACCGCACTGGTGCAGTTTGAGCTCGGGACCGACGACGATCACCGAACGGCCCGAATAATCGACTCGTTTGCCGAGCAGGTTCTGGCGGAAGCGGCCCTGCTTGCCCTTGAGGCCGTCCGAGAGCGATTTCAGCGGGCGGTTATTGGTTCCGCGCAGAACGCGGCCGCGACGCCCGTTGTCGAAGAGCGCGTCGACCGCTTCCTGGAGCATCCGTTTTTCGTTTCGAACGATCACGTCGGGCGCGTGCAGCTCCATCAGCTTCTTGAGCCGGTTGTTCCGGTTGATGACGCGGCGGTAGAGATCGTTCAGATCGGAAGTGGCGAAACGGCCGCCATCGAGCGGCACCAGCGGGCGCAACTCGGGCGGGAGAACCGGGATGACGTCGAGAATCATCCATTCGGGCTTGTTGCCGCTCTTGCGGAACGCTTCGAGCACCCGCAGGCGCTTGGCGTACTTGATCCGCTTCTGCAGACTGGCATCGACCTTCATTTTTTCGCGCAGCTCTTCGCTGAGCTTTTCGATATCCACCTGTCGCAGCAGTTCCTTGATGGCTTCGGCGCCCATGGCGGCGCGGAAGCGGCCGGGGAATTCGCGCTGGAGATCGCGATATTTCTGCTCGTCGAGCAGTTCCCTGTCCTTGAGCGCCGCTTCGCCCGCGTCGATCGTGACGTAGGTTTCGAAATAGAGGATGCGCTCGAGGTCCCGCATCGAGATATCGAGCAGGTACCCGATCCGGCTCGGCACGCCCTTGAAGAACCAGACGTGCGAGCAGGGCGAGGCGAGTTCGATGTGACCGAGGCGCTCGCGGCGCACCTTGCTGAGAGTGACCTCGACGCCGCACTTGTCGCAGATCACACCGCGGTGCTTCATCCGCTTGTATTTTCCGCACAGGCATTCCCAGTCGGCGATAGGCCCGAAGATTCGGGCGCAGAACAGGCCGTCGCGTTCCGGCTTGAATGTGCGGTAATTGATGGTTTCCGGCTTGGTCACTTCACCGTGCGACCAGGAGCGGATCTTTTCCGGACTCGCCAGGGAGATGCGGATCGAATCGAAATCGGCAATCTGGCTGGCACGATCGTAGGGGCTGCTGCGATACAAGGTATTATCCTCCCCTCCCGGAATTCCGGGAATGAAAAACGTTTGCCGGCGGCTTAGTCGGCCGCGGGCTCCTGCGGCTTCTGCCGCTTCATCAACTCGACGTCCAGGCACAGGGCTTGGAGCTCGCGCACGAGCACGTTGAACGATTCCGGCACGCCCGGCTCGATTCCGGATTCTCCCTTGACGATGGCCTCGTACATCTTCGCGCGGCCGTAAACGTCGTCCGACTTGCAGGTCAAAAGTTCCTGCAGGGTGTGCGCGGCGCCGTAGGCCTCGAGCGCCCACACCTCCATCTCGCCGAAGCGCTGGCCGCCGAACTGGGCCTTGCCGCCGAGCGGCTGCTGGGTAATCAGCGAATAGGGCCCGATCGAGCGCGCGTGGATCTTGTCGTCAACCAAGTGAGCCAGCTTCAACATGTAGATGTAGCCGACCGTCACCGGTTCGGCGAAGCGCTCGCCGCGCATGCCGTCGCGCAGGATCGTCTTGCCGGCGCCGGGCAGGCCGGCCTCTTCCAGAAGGTGCCGGATTTCGCCTTCGCGAGCGCCGTCGAAAACCGGCGAGGCGAAATTGATGCCGCCGCGGAACCCTTGCGCCATATCGATCAATTCATCGTCGGGCAGGTCGGCCAGCGAGCGCCAGATCGGCGTCGGGCCGAAGACTTCCTTGAGCCATTTGCGCAAGGCCTCGGCACGAACGTTATCGTCGAAAAGCCGAGCCACTTGGCTCCCGAGTTCCTTGCCCGCCCAACCCAAGTGCGTTTCGAGGATCTGTCCGACGTTCATGCGGGAAGGCACGCCGAGCGGATTCAGAACGATCTCGACCGGGGTGCCGTCGGGCAGGTAGGGCATGTCCTCGTCGGGAACGATCGTGGCAATGACCCCCTTATTCCCGTGGCGGCCGGCCATTTTGTCGCCGACCGACAGCTTGCGTTTCATGGCCACGAAGGCCTTGACGAGCTTGATCACGCCCGGCGGCAGTTCGTCGCCCTTTTTGAGCTTTTCGATCCGCTCCTCGGTGATTTTGCGGAGGACTTCGATCTGGCGGGAGGTCATCTCCTCGACTTCGTCGATTTTCTCGACCAGGAGCGCGTCGCGTTCGGTCAGACGAAGGCGTTTGAGATTGCGGGTGGAGACTTTTTCGAGCAGATCCCGATCGAGCGTCGTGCCCTTGGTCAGAAGGCGCTTATTGGTTTTCTCGTCGTGCAGGTCGGCGGCGAGTATGCGGCCGCCGAGAAGCCCGCTGAGGCGCTTGAGCCGCTCATCGGTCAGAATGCGGATTTCGTCGGACAGGTTACGCTCGAGCTTGGCAATCTGGGCGGCCTCGATGGATTTGTGCCGCTCATCCTTTTCGGCGCCCTTGCGGCAGAACACCTTGACGTCGACGACCGTGCCCTCGATGCCGGGCGGACAATAGAGCGAGGCATCGCGGACGTCGCCGGCTTTTTCTCCGAAAATGGCGCGAAGCAGTTTCTCTTCCGGGGTGAGTGTCGTTTCCCCCTTCGGCGTCACCTTGCCGACCAGGATGTCGCCCGGATGGACGGTGGCGCCAATGCGGATGATCCCGGCTTCGTCGAGGTTTTTCAAAAAACCCTCGCTGATATTGGGGATATCCCGGGTAATCTCTTCGGGGCCCAGCTTGGTGTCGCGGGCCTCGATTTCCAGCTCCTCGATGTGGACGGAGGTGTAGTAGTCCTCCTTGACCAGTTTCTCGCTCACGACGATGGCGTCTTCGAAGTTGTAACCGCGCCAGGGAAGGAAGGCCACCAGGACGTTGCGCCCGAGCGCGAGTTCCCCCCGGTCCGTGCAAGGACCGTCGGCCAGCACCTGGCCCTGGTGAACGCGGTCGCCGGCGCGAACCAGCGGCTTCTGGTTCATGCAGGTGTTCTGGTTGGATCGGCGGAACTTGATGAGCTGATAGATATCGGCGCCGACTTCGCGGCTCAGAACTCCGCTCTGGTCCGATTCCACCCGGACGATGATGCGTTCGCTATCGACCTGGTCGACGATGCCGTCGCGTTTGCAAAGGACCACCGCTCCGGAATCGCGGGCGGTCACACGCTCCATGCCGGTGCCGACCAGCGGCGTCTCGGCGCGAATCAGCGGCACGGCCTGCCGCTGCATGTTGGCTCCCATCAGGGCGCGATTGGCGTCGTCGTTTTCGAGGAAAGGAACCAGGCTGGCGGCCACCGATACGAGCTGTTTCGGGGAGACGTCGATGTAGTCGACCTCGTCACGGCTCTTGAGGACGAAATTGCCCGCCTGGCGGCAGTTCACCAGGTCGCTGGTAAAGCGGCCGCGTTCGTCGAGCGGCGCGTTGGCTTGGGCGACGACGTAACGGTCCTCTTCCCACGCCGAGAGATAGAAGGAGAAGGGGGCGTCGGTGATCTTGTTGCGCTTGAGGTCGCGGTTGGCTTCGTCGATCTTTTCGCGTTCCACGGCCTCCCCGGCCTTGAATTCGCTATCGCCGGCATTCAGCACCCGGACGTAGTCGATGACGCGCCCGTCCTTCACCTTGCGGTAGGGCGATTCGATGAAGCCGAACTCGTTGATCCGGGCGTAACAGGAAAGCGAGCTGATCAACCCGATGTTCGGACCTTCGGGGGTTTCAATCGGGCAGATGCGGCCGTAGTGGGTGGGATGCACGTCGCGAACCTCGAAGCCGGCCCGCTCGCGCGACAACCCGCCCGGACCCAGGGCCGAAAGACGCCGTTTGTGCGTGACCTCGCTCAGCGGGTTCGTCTGGTCCATAAACTGGCTGAGCTGGCTCGAACCGAAAAATTCGCGGATCGCGGCCATCACCGGCTTAGCGTTGACCAGGTCGTGCGGCATCGCCGTCGACATTTCCTGATACACCGACATCTTTTCCTTGATGGCCCGCTCCATGCGCACCAGGCCGATGCGAAACTGGTTTTCGAGCAGTTCGCCCACGGCGCGCACGCGCCGGTTGCCCAGATGGTCGATGTCGTCGACCGTGCCGATGTTGCGGCGCAACTTGAGCAGGTACTTGATCGCGAAGATGAAGTCGGAAATGTCCAGCGTCCGGTGGTTGAGCGGGGTATCCAGGCCGATCTTCGTATTGAACTTCAGCCGGCCCACCTTACTGAAATCGTATTTACGGGGATCGAAGAACATCCCCTGAAAGAGCGCCGTGGCCGTTTCGAGCGTGGGAGGATCGCCGGGACGCAGTTTGCGGTAGATCTCGATCAGAGCCTCGCGCTGGCTGTGGAGGGTGTCCTTGTCGAGGGTGCGGCCGATGATCGGGCCGACATCATCGCGTTCGGGGAAGAAAATGTCGACGTCGGTAATGCCGGCTTCGGCAAGCTTGGTCCAAGACTCGGGTGCAATCGGTTTATTCGATTCCACCAGCACTTCTCCCGTTTCCCGGTTCACCAGATCCGCGACGATCGAGGCGCCTTCCACATCGGCCGCCAGGACCTTCACCTGGGTAGCCCGGGCCTTGACCAGTTCCTTGTAGGCGGCCTCGGTGACACGCTTGTGGGGCGCGACGAGCACTTCGTCCGAGCGCGGGTGGCGGATCTCGTGGCTGAACTTGCGGTCGATCAAACCCTCGGACAAGTTCCACCAGAGCTCGCCGTCGTGCAGGGAAATCCGCTCGACGCGGTAGAACGCGCGGAGCACCTCCTCGTTGGTCTTCAAGCCGAGAGCGCGCAGGAAGATCGAGCCGAGGAACTTGCGCTTCCGGTCGATGCGCACGTAGAGCAGATTTTTGGTGTCGTATTCGAACTCGACCCAGGAACCGCGATAGGGAATGATCTTGCCGAGGAAATAGGTGCGGTTATTGGCGGTCTCGTAGAAAACGCCCGGCGAGCGGTGAAGCTGGCTGACGATGACGCGCTCGGTGCCGTTGATGATGAAGGTGCCGTTGTCGGTCATCAGCGGAATGTCGCCGAAGTAGACTTCCTGCTCCTTGATATCGCGGACGGTCTTGGCGCCGGTATCGGGGTCCTTGTCGTAGGTGGTCAGGCGGATCGTGACGCGCAGCGGGGCGGCGTAGGTCATCCCGCGCTCCTGGCACTCGTTCACGTCGTACTTGAGCTGCAGGCTCACCGGATCGCCGCACTTATTGCAGAAGGTCGGCGTGTTCCGGTTGAAGGTGCCGCACTTGGAACAGATCACGTCACCGACCTGGTAGGGGTTGGTGACGACCGAGGCGCCGCAGTTCCGGCAGGTGGCCCGCAGATGATGCAGCCCGCGCAGGTGGCCGCATTTGCATTCCCAATTGCCGATCATGTAATCGACGAACTCCAGCTGCGAAAGGCCGCGGAAATCCTGGATCGGGAAAACCGATGCGAACACCGCCTGCAGACCGCCGTCCTCGCGCTCGGCCGGCAGTTTGTCCATTTGCAGGAACCGGTCGTAGGACATCTTCTGCACTTCAATCAGATTGGGAATCGGCAGAGATGTTCTGATGCGAGAAAAATCCAGCCGGGGCCTTTCCCGTGCCGGGCGAATACCATTACCTTGGCTCATAATCCCCTTCCCTCAACCGATACGGCGGAAATCGGGCGGAAAAGCACAAATAGAGCGTCTTCGAGACACACCCGGCCCCGAAAACGCCCGCGGAAAGAAGCGCTGCGCACCGAGCGTCGCTTACTTGATTTCGACCTTGGCTCCCGCGTCTTCAAACTTTTTCTTAATGGCGGTGGCTTCTTCTTTGGTGACGCCTTCCTTGACCGGCTTGGGGGCGCCGTCCACCAGATCCTTGGCCTCCTTGAGGCCCAGACTGGTCACCTCACGAACCGCTTTGATGACGTTGATCTTGTTCGGCCCGATGTCGGAGAGCACGACGGTGAATTCGGTCTGCTCTTCGGCAGGCGCGGCCGCGCCTGCTGCCACTCCGCCAGCCACGACAACCGGAGCTGCCGCCGCCGAGACGCCGAAGGTCTCTTCCATCTTCTTGACCAGGTCGGCCGCTTCGAGAAGCGTCAGCCCCTTGATTTCTTCGAGAATTCCTTCCACCTTGCTGGGCATGACTGCGTTTTCCTCCTATTTTGCGAACTTTTCGGCTTTGGCCGCCTCGCTGGTGACCACAGCCAGATTCCGTGCCGTCCCCGCCAGCGCCTGCGCGATTCGCTGGATCGGGCTCTGAACTAAAAAGGCTATTCTGCCGAGAAGCTCGTCCCGGGATGGCAAGGCGGCCAGAGCCACCAGCTCATCGACCGAAATGACCCGTCCCTCGACCACCCCCGCGCGGAACTCGACCGCGGGAATCTCCTTGGCGAGCTTGGCCAGCGTCTTGGCGAAGGCAACCGGGTCCTCGGCGGTATAGGAGATCGCATTCGGGCCAACCAGCCCTTTGAGCAAAGTCTCCGCAGCCGTTCCCTCGGCGGCCCGCTGGGCGACCGCGTTTTTCACCACCCGGTAGCGCCCTCCGGCCGACTCGACGGTTCGGCGAAGCCGCGTCTCATCTTCCACCGGGATACCCTGAAAGGTGCTCAGGATCACGGTGGAAACCTGCGCCAGCTCTTGCCGCAGTTTTTGCGATTCTTCCTCTTTTTGCTTGCGCGTCTTCATCAAAACTCCTCAGGCGGCGGCCAGCGCCAGATCGACCTCGGACGGATCGATCGCTACGCCCGGGCCCATCGTCGAAGTCAGCGTGACCCCCTCGACGTATTTGCCCTTGGCGGCCGCCGGCTTGGCCTTCGAGATGGCAGCGAGCAGCGCCCCAGCGTTCTCCGCCAGGTGGCTGGCCTCGAACGTAATTTTGCCGACCGGCGCGTGGATAATGGCTGTTTTGTCGAGCCGGAATTCGACCTTGCCCGCCTTGATCTCCTTCACGGCTCGGGCAACATCGAAGGTAACGGTGCCGGTCTTCGGGTTTGGCATCAGGCCGCGGGGGCCGAGAATCTTGCCGAGCCGGCCGAGAGATTTCATCATGTCGGGCGTGGCGACGACGGCGTCGTAATCGGTCCAACCTTCCTGAATCTTCTGGACCATGTCATCTCCGCCGGCGAAATCGGCTCCGGCATCCTGCGCCTCGCGGACCTTTTCGCCGCTGCCGATCACCAGCACACGCTTCGATTTGCCGAGTCCGTGCGGGAGCACGACCGTGCCGCGAACCATCTGGTCGCTCTGCTTGGCATCGACGCCCAGGTTCACGACCAGTTCAACGGTTTCATCGAACTTGGCGTAATGGACCTTCTTGAGCAGCTCGGCTGCTTCGCCGAGCCGGTAGAGCCTCTGCTCGACCTGCTTGCGCGCCCGATCGATATTCTTGCCGACTCCGTCCTTGCCCATCGACTTAACCCTCCACCTCGATACCCATGTTGCGCGCGGTGCCCCGAACCGTGCGGACCGCCGATTCGAGCCGCGTCGTATTCAGATCGGGCAACTTGATCTTGGCAATCTCCTCGACCTGCTTGAGGGTGACCTTGCCGACCTTGGAGCGGTTGGGATCGGCCGAGCCCTTGGCGATCGAAGCGGCGCGCTTGAGCAGTTCGGCCGCGGGCGGCGTCTTTTGAATGAACGTGAAGCTGCGGTCGCTGTAAATGGTGATCACGACCGGGATAATCATCCCGTCGGCTTCCTTGGCCGTGCGCGCGTTGAACTGCTTGCAGAATTCCATGATGTTGACGCCGTGAGGACCGAGCATGGTGCCCACGGGCGGAGCCGGCGTCGCCTTGGCGGCCGGCAGTTGCAGTTTCACCTGGGCCGAGGGCTTCTTTCCTTTAGTTGTTGGCGCTGCCATGTTGGGTTTCCTGCTTTCTCCAAAAATCCGCCGCCGGCCCTGCCGGCGAGCAAGTGCGCCTCAGGCGATCTTTTCCACCTGGGCGAAATCCAGCTCGACCGGAGTCGAGCGGCCGAAAATTGTCACGGAAACCTTGAGCGTGCTGCGATCGGGATTCACCTCTTCGACCACGCCGGTGAAATTCGCGAATGGGCCTTCGATGATCCGGACCTGCTCGTTGCGGTCGAAGGTCATCTTGGGGCGCGGTTTTTCGGCCGCCGTCGCTTCGCGGTTGAGGATATTCTGTACCTCCTCGTCGCTGAGCGGAGTCGGCGTTTGGCCCGAGCCGACGAAACCGGTCACCCAAGGCGTCGAGCGCACGACGTGCCAGGTATGATCGTCCATGTCGACTTCCACGAGGACGTAGCCGGGGTAGCACAAACGGGTCGAGGTGACTTTCTTGCCGCCGCGCACCTCGATCACTTCCTCGGTAGGGATCGCCACCTGGCTGATCCGTTCCTCCAGGCCGAAAGCCCTGGCGCGGCTTTCGAGGCTTTCCTTCACCTTCCGCTCGAAGCCTGAATAGGTATGGATGATGTACCACTGCTTCGCCATTTCCATCCGTCCCGCCGCCTCAGTGTTGGAAATGCCCAAGCAACCACCTGCTCGCATAGCTGAAAGCGCTATCGGTAACCCAAAAGAAGACCGCAAAAAAGGCCACCGTCACCACGACGACGATCGTGGTGGAATAGACTTCCCGGGCGCCCGGCCAAGTCACCAGGCGCAACTGGTTGCGTGTCTCGTGCAGGAACTGCCGCGCCCGGCGCGGATATTCGGCGATTCTGCCGAACGCGCCCGAATCGGTGATCGCTCCCGCCCGCGCTACTTGTTGTTCTCTCACTCTCGTTGCCTGCGCCTTCGCGTCCGGGTCCGCATCCCTTGCCTTCGCTCACCGACTCAAAAAGTGGCAGGGGAGGAGGGATTCGAACCCCCACATCCGGTTTTGGAGACCGGCGGTCTACCGTTGAACCTACTCCCCTTCGCCCCGAGCACGAAGCAGGGCCTCGGGCGAACCGTTTCCCCGCCGCTCACTTAATCTCGCGGTGCGGGGTGTGGCGTCGGCACGCCTTACAGAACTTCTTGGTCTCCAACCGGTCGGTATGTTTTTTGCGATTCTTCGTCGTCGTGTAATTCCGATTCTTGCATTCATTGCACTGCAACGTAATGATCTCTCTCATGATCGGTAACCAATCCCTTACCGCCCGGCCAAGGCCGGGCGCATGGAGCGGGGGACGGGATTCGAACCCGCGACCATCGGCTTGGAAGGCCGAGACTCTACCACTGAGTTACCCCCGCCCACTCCCAAGTGTCTGGAGCCTGGGACCGGGATTGAACCGGTGACCTCGTCCTTACCAAGGACGCGCTCTACCAGCTGAGCTACCCAGGCCCGGGTGCCTGTGTGCGAAAGGTTCTCTCGCGGCCAAGATCGAACCGGCTCCTTCGAGCCATCCCCACGATCTCTCATCGATGGAGCTCTAACCAGAAATTCTCCCTGACCCACTCGCCCCGCCCCGGCCGAAACGGCCTATCGGGCATATGGTGGACGGGGGAGGATTCGAACCTCCGTAGCCCGCAAGGGGCGGCAGATTTACAGTCTGCTGGTTTTAGCCACTCACCCACCCGTCCGGGCACAGGAATACCGCCGACACAAAAATGCGCCGACGGGAACATACTTCGCCGCCACGGCTCCGTCAGAATTCTTTGGAAAACCCACGTCAGAGGCACAAAAAATCAGCCGCGCCCTTATCGCAGTCTCCATGCACAGCTGGCGAAGGGATTTGAACCCCCGACCCTCTGATTACAAATCAGATGCTCTACCACTGAGCTACGCCAGCACAGACCGAAACAGCATAAGCCTATCACGCCGTACCGACATATGCAACCCACTCGGGTGCAAGCGCTTCTCGCACACGTCCGGGCGCGGCCTCAATTCGCGGCCACGGTGGTAAAACGCAAGTAGCGCCACGGATTGACCGGCGTATTCTGGATGCGCACCTCGTAATGCAGATGAGGGCCAGTAGAGCGGCCGCTGTCACCCACATAACCGATCACCTCGCCGCGATCCACCCGGTCGCCCACCTGAGTATTGAATCCGGACAGATGAGCGTAAATGGTCGAGATGCCAAAGCCATGGTCGATCACCACCTCACGGCCGTAGCCGTCTTCGACGCCGGCAAAGACCACGATGCCGTCGGCCGTGGCGCGTACGGGTGTGCCGTAGGCAGCGCCGATATCCACGCCGGGATGAAATGCCGGCTCGCCCGTGAACGGGTCTTCCCGCTCGCCGAAACTGGCGGTAATCGGGCCCAATACCGGCCAGAGCGCGGGAACCAGACGCGAATTGGTTGGCAGCGGCTCGGGCAACAAGCTCAAGCTACTTTCGTCAACCATGGTCACCATGCTTACGTTCCGGACCAGGAAGTGGAACTGATTCAGACTCGATTCGAAGGTCTTGGGCTCGGCGGGAGAATCGTTGGCCACGCGGAACGGGGTGTCGCGCCAGCGCAGAATGCCATAGGTGGCCGCCACTTCGGTGGCGAGGGACTGGAGCGAAGAGAGCTGCTGCCGGGTGTCCTTGGCCTGCACCTGGAGTCGCACGTACTGCTGGCGCAAGTGGCCCTCTTCCGAGCGCAGGGCGTTGTAGTTGGCCACTTTCAGCAGCATTCGGCTGTATGAGGCCACGGCCGCACCGAGCGTCACCGCGCCCACTACCGCCAAAACCATCAGCACGTGAACCGCGTAAAAGGGGACATGCAGCTTACGCACTCTTCGTGCGTCGCTGTTTGCAAAATACAGCGTGTAAGAACGCGCCTTCATCTTCTTCATTCGTTGCCAAACCAGGGAACTGCGGAATCGCCGCCGCCAGGCGGCTTGTCTGCACAAGCAAGCAAGTCTGAACCGAGAGCCTTGGTTCGAAACCAAAGGAAGTTTAGGGAAGATGCGCGGATACTGTCAACCTCTAATTGCTTATTTTTGGGCGCTTGCTTTGGCATCGGGCGCATCGGCGAGGACATGGGCCGGCTATATAATCACCGGCACGGCGGGCCGATGAACCGGGCGCCCGCCAAAAGCCGGTAATTGATGATCGAAGATCAAATCATTGAACGGATCGGGCGGCGCATGGCCCGTCGCCACGGCCGCGCGAGGGGCAATTTGGTTCTGGGAATCGGCGACGATGCGGCGATCCTGCGTCCCCGCGCGGGGTCCGACTTGCTTCTCAGTTCCGACTTCTCGCTCGAAGGCGTCCATTTCCTCGCCTCCGATCCGCCCGAAGCGATCGGCTACCGCTCGCTCGCCCGCGCGGTAAGCGACCTGGCGGCGATGGGCGCCCATCCGGAGTTTTTCCTGCTATCCATTTCCCTTCCCGCCGGGCGCACGGGCCCCTGGCTCGACCAGATGCTCCGCGGTCTAGCCCTGGCCTCGCGGCGCTACGGCCTGCAATTGATCGGTGGCGACACGACGCGTTGGCCGAAGGTCGCTATCTCCATCACGGTCATCGGGCGCACCACCCGCAACCAGGCCATCCGGCGGGACCGGGCTCGCGTGGGCGACCGGCTCTACGTCAGTGGCGAGCTCGGCGCGGCGGCCTTGGGACTTGCCGTTCTGCTACGGCGCCGCCGCGGCACGCTCGCACGAACCTCCCGCTATCCGGAAATCATCCGCAAGCACCTTTACCCGGCGATTCCCGTCGAATTGGGGATTTATCTTGCCGAGCGCAGACTCGCTTCGGCCATGATCGATCTTTCCGACGGCCTCTCGACCGATCTCGAGCGCCTGGCCCGTGCCAGCCGCGTCGGCGCGCGCATTTATTGCGATCGCCTGCCGGCCGTGCGCGTTCCAGCTCCCCTGGCGCGCGGCGGGCTGCGGCCGATGGACTTGGCGCTTCATGGCGGGGAGGATTACGGCTTGTTATTCACCGTCCCGAGCGAACGTTCGGCCCGAATTCCGGGCACATTTGGCGGGATTCCGATCACCTGTATTGGTGAAATCGTCCGCGGGCGCGGGGTACGGATGGTGGGCAGCGACGGGCGGCCGCGGCGGCTAGCCGCGGCGGGCTGGGATCCGTTCCGCCCGGGCCGGTGAGAGGACCGCGAATTCAGGCGTTGAGTTCGAGATCGTCGAACCGGCGCCACTTGTAGACGGCGACCGACACAACCCAGCTCAAGGCGAACAGGCCGATAATGCAGTAGCCCAACGTGCCGAAATTTCCATTGAGAGTGGCGACGGCGTCCCAGAACCGGCCCTTGAAATGCAAGTAGGCGGCAGCCACTCCGAGCACTTCAATTCCACCGACCGCCAGCGCGACGATGGCCGAAACGCAGGTTACCGTCAGGTTGTAGTAGAGCTTGCGAACCGGCTTGACGAAGGCCCATCCGTAGGCGCCCAGCATCAGGATGTTGTCGGTGGTATCGACGAGCAACATGCCCGCGGCAAACAGAGCGGGAAACAAAAGTATCGTCCAAAACGAAAGCCCCTGAGACGCCCCTGCGGCGGAAAGGGCCAGAACGCCGACCTCGGTAGCCGTGTCGAATCCCAGGCCGAACAAAGCCCCCAGCGGATACATGTGCCAACTGCTCCGGATCATCCCGAACAGAGGACGCAGCAGGCGGGCGAGGAATCCTCGATTGCCCAGGAGCATGTCGAAATCCTCCTCGACGTAGGGCTCCCCCCGGCGGACGCGGACGAAGGCCCGGTAGATCGAACCGAACACAACCAGATTCACGATGGCGATGCCAAACAGGAAAAGTCCCGAGACGAGCGTGCCTGCGATGCTCCCGATGTTCCTGGCCAGATCCAGGTGTTGCCGCAGCGCCATAGCCGTTCCCGCAATCGCCGCCGATCCCAGCAACACGATGGTCGAGTGGCCCAGAGAAAACATGAACCCCACGCCGACCGGGCGTTTCCCCTCCTGCATCAGCTTGCGGGTCACGTTGTCGATCGCGGCGATGTGGTCGGCGTCGACGGCATGCCGCAGCCCGAAGCTATAGGCGAGAAAGGCCGTTCCCAAGAGCACGGGATGGCTGCGGAAAGCAATTTCAGCCCAGACCCATGCGCCCAAATTGAAGGCCACGAGGACGCCATATAAGGCCACCACCCTCGCGCCCAGTTTGTCTCCGTTGTCGTTGAGCAAACGGCCCAGTCCCAACCGCATCGCCGCCTCAGTCCAGATGGTCCATCCGAAATGCCGACGGGCAAGCACCGCTCGCCATCGGACTTGCTCCCCGCCGACTTACAGGATGCTAACTTACAGGAATTCGTTCGCCATCGCTATCGATCTCGTAAGCAACTCGGATGCCACACGCGGCGCCGCTGGTGCCTGGCCGCGGGGCGAGCCGGTTTTTTCATGGCTGGGGAATCGCGGCGCCGATTGTCTTCGAAGCGCTGCCTGCCGCCGGACTGCGCGGGGCGCCGCGGGGCGAACGTCTTTTGCCCGCCTCGGCGGGCGCGGTGTCGGGCGTATCCACTTGGACCGGATGAGCGGGGGCGAGTTGTTCGAGCGGGATGACTCCGGTAAACCGGCGAATCGGGGAATCGCCGAGCGCCCCTTTCATATATTCGAGCCAGATAGGCAGGGCCGCGCGCGAGCCTTGCTCGCCACGGCCGAGCGAGACGCGATCGTCGTCGTTGCCGACCCAGACGCCGGCCGTGAGCGAGGGAGTAAATCCCAGGAACCAGGCATCGGTCCAGTTCTGCGTCGTGCCGGTCTTGCCGCCGCAGGGACGGCCGAGGGCCTTTGCGCCAACGCCGGTGCCAAGGTTGACCACGTCCTCGAGCATGGCCGTCATCGTATCGGCGACCTGGGGACTGAGCACGTCGTACACCTGGGGATGGGCCTCGTAAATGAGCGCCCCGTCATAGGTGGTGACGCGCCGCACGAAGTGCGGTTCGATTCGCACGCCCGCGTTGGGGAACACGGTGAAGGCGGAAGTGTGCTCGAGGAGGGTGAGATCGGCGGCGCCCAGCACAAGCGGATAATAGTCCGGCAACGGGTCGGTGATTCCGAAGCGCCTCGCCATCTCGATAACCTTTTCGAGTCCGACGCGGGAGGCCAGGCGCACCGCAGCCACGTTGCGCGATGCGGCCAGAGCCCGCCGCAAGGTGATCAGGCCCTCGTAGGTGTCGTCGTAGTTGTGGGGAGAGTAAGGGTGGCCTCCGCTGATGAGCGTGAGCGGGGAATCGGAAATCGTGTCGAAGGGGCTCCAGCCCTGCTCGATCGCGGCCGAGTATAGGTAAATCTTGAAGGAACTGCCCACCTGCCGGTGCGCCTGGGTCGCGCGGTCGAATTTCGACTCGGCAAAGCTGTAGCCGCCGACCAGCGCCTTGATCTCTCCGGTCGCGTTCTCGATCGAGACCAGCGCCGCCTGCGACCGCGGATGCTGCTCGAGCGACACCCGGGCCGTTTCGCCCTCCGCGCCGAGAATTTTCACCTCGGCGAGATCGCCCGGCTGCAAAAACTGCTTCGGTGAAGTAAACCCGGTCCAGGCAAAATCACGCGGCGCGAGCTGGGCGTGGTAGGAACCGATGCGTAACCGGGCCTGGTGCGCCCCGACCGCGGTGACCAGCGCGGTGAGGTATTCGCCCTCATGGATCGGCCGGTCCCAGTCGCCGGCGCGGTAGGTTTTGAGCGTTCCGAGGTGATCGCGCAAAACGTTTTTCAAATGGCCGTGCCAGCCGTGGCGGCGCTCGAGGGCATGCAGGCCGTCGCTCACCGATTGCTGCGCGGCGCGCTGCATGCGCAGATTGAGGGTTGTGTAGACGCGCAGGCCCTCGGTGTACGGAGCGCTCGGCCCGAAATGCCGCTCGAGCCACTGGCGGACCTCCTCGACGAAGTATGGCGCGATATCGTCCCGCGGAAACCGCAGGTGCAGGCCCAGCGGCTGCCCGATGGCCTCTTTTTCCTGCCGCTGCGTGATCTTGTGATTTTCGTACATCAGGCGGAGCACCAGGTTGCGCCGGGCCAGCGCCCGCCGGGCATGCCGGAGGGGCGAGTAGTAGCTCGGGCCGCGAATCATCGCGGCCAGCAGCGCCGCTTCGGGAAGCGTGAGCTCACTGGCTGGCTTGCCGAAGTAGAATTCCGAGGCCGCCTCGACGCCGTAATTGCCGTTTCCCAGGTAGACCTGGTTGCAATACATCGTGAAGATCTGTGGCTTGGTATAGTGCCGCTCGATCTGGATGGCCAGCAGGGTTTCCTGAATTTTGCGGTGAAAGCTCTTCTCGGGCGTCAAGAAAAGCATCCGCGCCAGTTGCATCGTCAGCGTGCTGGCGCCCTCGGCCTCGCGGCCCTCGCGGATGTTGACCCAGGCCGCTTCGAGGATGCGGGGAAAATCGACGCCCCAGTCCTCGAAGAAGTGCCTGTCTTCGGTCGAGATGATTGCGTTGCGAAGCACCGGCGGGACCTGGTTGTAGGTGACCAGAATCCGCCGTTCGAGCGCGAAGGTGCCGATCGGCTGCCCGTTGTCGGCGTAGAGCTCGGTGATTACATCGGGCCGGTAGGTCTCGAGTTCCTGGATCTGGGGCAGATCGATCCCGTAGACGAACAGCAACCCGACCGCGGCGCCGAACAAAATCGAGCAGAGCAGCAGGAAAAGAAAGGCGAGGCGGCCGAACAGCCGGTAACCACCGAGGCGAACCGTAAGCGGCGGAAGACTCATCGCTTATGGTGTCGATTGTAGCGCAAGGCGCGGAATGCGACCGGCGCTTCTGCGCCGTGCGTGTCGAGGGCGGCGACGAATCGGGAACCGCCCGCCCATTGCGCCGGCCAGGATTCCATCCGCTTTCCCGCCGCTTCGTTCCGCAAAAGCTTCCGGCTTGTCAGCCGGCCGCGAACCCCGTAAGCTGACTTTCACCCGGAGCACTACGAGTGAGGGCCGCCCATGCGCTGCAACAACATTCTCGAAGCCGTCGGTCAGACGCCGCTGGTGCGCCTGAACCGCGTCGCCCGCGACCTGAAGGCTTCGGTCTGGGTAAAGGCCGATTATCTGAATCCGGGCGGTTCGGTGAAGGATCGCATTGGGATCACCATGATCGACGAGGCCGAGCGCCGCGGGTGGCTCAAGCCGGGCGGAACGATCATCGAAGCCACTTCCGGCAATACCGGCATGGGCCTGGCGCTGGTGGCGGCCGTGCGCGGCTACAAGTCCGTATTCACGATCAACGACAAGCAATCGAAGGAGAAAATCGATCTCCTGAAGGCCATGGGAGCCGAGGTGATCGTCTGCCCCACGGCGGTCGAGCCGGAAGACCCCCGCAGCTATTATTCGGTCGCCAGGAAACTCGCCGGCGAAATTCCCAATTCTTATTACCCGAATCAGTACGAAAACCTGATGAATCCCGACGCCCATCGCCAGACGACCGGCCCGGAAATCTGGGAGGATTCCGGCGGCAAGATCACGCATTTCATCTGCGGCATCGGCACCGGCGGCACCGTCAGCGGCGTGGGCCATTTTCTCAAGGGGAAAAAACCGGAAGTGAAAATCGTTGGCGTCGATCCGGTCGGCTCCTTATATTACGAGTATTTCAAGACGGGCAAGACGGGCAAGGCGCTTACCTACGTTGTCGAGGGGATCGGCGAGGATTTTTTCCCGAAGACGATGGACTTTCAGGTGCTCGACGACGTCGTCCAGGTGAGCGACGAGGAATGTTTCCTGTGGACGCGGCGCCTGGCGAGGGAAGAGGGCATTTTTACCGGCGGCTCGGGCGGCGGTTGCGTGTTCGCCGCCGTGCAGGCGGCTCGCGAGCTCGGCAGCGACGGCTTCGTCGTCGCCTTCCTGCCCGACAACGGCATGCGCTATCTGAGCAAGATCTACAACGACGAATGGATGCGCGATCACAACTACGCCGAATCCGAGGTGGCACTGCGCGTCGATGACGTCCTCCGAGCCAAGAAAGGCTTCGGCCGCCATCCCGAACTGATCGTGGCGCGGCCCTACCAAACCGTCTTTCACGCCCTCCATACCATGCAGACGCACGACATCTCCCAGCTTCCGGTTTTCGAGGACTCCGTTCTCATCGGCACCATCTACGAAGACCAGATCCTCAACATGGCCTTGCAGGGCAAGGACCTGCACAAGCTGGTGATCCGCGAAGCCATGGGGCCGCCGCTGCCCATCGTGCCTCACGATGCCACGGTCGATAAGCTCACCTATCTGCTCAGCCACAAGGGCCCGGCCGTTTTCGTCGATATGGGCAACGGACGCATGGAAATCCTGACCAAGTACGATCTGATGAGCACGATCGCGCAACTGGTCGAGCAGGTGCGTTAGCCGGCCGGCGCAGCCCCCGCTCCGCCCGTACCTCCAGCCGCCTCCGCGTTCCTGCACGCCACGATGCGCAGCCTTCGGTAATCGACGCGCCAAACTCCGCCCTGGAATAGTTCCTCGCGCAGTTCCCGTTCGACGCGCCCGATCAGTTCCTCCTGCATTTCCGCCGCCAGGCCGGCCGTGAAGCTTTTGCCGAACATCCGAATCCAGTTTCCGAGGCCCGCCTCGGCTCCGTCGAGAGGCGTCGGACGGTCGAACAGCCTGGCGAAGGTGACTTCAAGACCCCGGGCCTCGAGCACCGCCGCATATTCGCCAATACTCGGGAAATACCACGGCAGAGCCTCCTCCGGGAGCGGGACTCCCATCGCGGCCCGCGCCCGCCGCAGGGAGCCGGTCAGTTTCTGCACGTTGCCCCGGCCACCCATTTCCGCCACGAAACGGCCGCCCGGCTTGAGCGCCATGCGAATGCGTTCGGCCACGCGGTCCGGCTCCCGGATCCAGTGCAGCGCGGCGTTGGAAAATACGGCGTCGAAACGCCCATCGAGCTGAAAATCCCTGGCGTCGGCAACTACGAACTCCAGATCGGAATAGCGGCGCCGCGCCTCGCGAATCATCTCGGGCGAGCTGTCGATTCCCGTCACGCGCGCGCCCGCCGCCGCAATTTGCGCGGTCAGATGACCTGTGCCGCAGCCGACGTCCAGAATGCGTTCGCCCGCCTGCGGCGCCAAAAGCGCGAGCATGTCGGCGGCGCGTTGCCAGACGAAGGAATATTGCGCGTCGTAGAGAGCCGCATTCCATTGCGCCCGCTCCCGGGCCGAATCACCTGGCATCGATCCCTCCAACTTTCCGTTTTCACCGGCTGCCGCCACCGACCATGCTACGCCCCCGCCAGGCGCCCATCCATCGGGCAAACGGCGCGGGCCGGCGTTGGCCTGTCCGTTTCTCGGAGCATTGCGATGGCGCGGCTCGCGCGCCGGCGGGTGGTATACTTCGCGTTTTCAGCCGGAAATTGGCGATGAAGAGCGAAGACTTCCAGAAACGGTTGTCCCAGGGCGTGCTGCTCGCCGACGGCGCGATGGGCTCGATGCTCTATGAAATGATCGGCCCGCAGCGGGCGTTCGAGGAGTTGAACGCGACCGAGTCCGAGGCGGTTTTTCGCGTGCACAAAGCCTATCTCGATGCCGGCGCGCGCCTGATCGAAACCAACAGCTTCGGGGCCAACCGTTTCAAGCTCTCGCCGCTCGGCTTGGCCGACCGCGTGGTCGAATTCAATCACCGGGCCGCGAAGATCGCCCGCGAGGCGCGCGAGGCCGGCTCGAACGACGTACTGATCGCCGGATCGATCGGTCCGCTGGGAGTGGCGCGCCAGGTGCGCCGCATCGATTCGGCCGAAGTCTTCGACATCTTTCGGGAACAGGGGTCCGCGCTCGAGGAACGCGGCGTCGATCTCTTCATCCTCGAAACCTTCGCCGATATCGAGGACCTCGCCACGGCGGTAGCGGCCCTGCGCTCCTTCAGCCTGCTGCCGATCATCGCCCAACTCACCTTTTCCGAGGAAGGAACCACTTTCGACGGCACCGAGCCCGCCGAGGCCGCCCGGCGCATGGGCGATCTGGACGTCCAGGCCGTCGGCGTGAACTGCACCGTCGGCCCGCAGCGGATTCTGCCCGTCGCGCGCATACTGGCAGCCTCGGCCGGCAAGCCCGTCTCCGCGATGCCCAACGCGGGGTTCCCCAAGCGAATGGGCGACCGCGTGATCTATCCGAAATCCTCGCCCGAGTATTTCGCCCGTTTCGCGCGCGAAGCCGCCGCTGCCGGCGTCAGCATTCTCGGCGGCTGCTGCGGTACCACGCCCGAGCACATCCGCGCCATGGGCGAGGCGCTTCGCGAAACGGCCGGGCAGCCCCAGCGGATTGCGGCGCCGGCCGGGGGAAATGTGGAAGTGAAAGACGGCGTTTCGGCCGAGGCGCGAGCACCGGTCAAGCCTCGCGAGCCGGAAAGCCGGATTTGGCGCAGACTGGCCGAAGGCCGTTTCGTCGTCTCGGTGGAAATCGATCCGCCCAAGGGCACCTCGCTCGAGCGAATCTTCGCGCAAGTGGACCAGTTGATGGAAGCCGGGCAAGTCGACGCCATCGACATCAACAGCGGCACGCTCGCCCGCGTCGGCATGGACGCCCTGCTCGTCGCCGGGGCGCTCGAGGCTCGCGGCGTCGAAACGATTCCCCATCTCACCACGCGCGACATGAACATCATCGGCCTGCAGGCCGGGCTGCTGGGCGCCTGGAGCGTTTCCGGAATTCGCAACGTGCTCGCCATCACCGGCGATCCTCCATCGCTCGGCGATCATGCGGAAACCAGCGGGGTATACGAAATCGATTCCATCGGACTCGTGCAGGTTCTCGCGCGCCTGAATCAGGGCAGCGATTGGGCCGGCAAGGACCTCGGAGGCCGCACGAATTTCACCATCGGCGTGGCCCTGAATCCCGCCGCCGACGATCTCGACGAAGAGATTCGCCGCTTCCGGGCCAAAATCGAGGCCGGAGCCCACTTCGCCATGACGCAGCCCCTTTTCGATCCGGCCCAATGGCGTCTGTTTCTTGACCGATTTGGCGGCAAACCGCCCGTGCCCGTCCTGGTGGGCGTATGGCCGCTGACCAGCCTTCGCCAAGCGGTCCGGTTGAACAATGAAGTGCCTGGAATCGTGATTCCGGAAGCGGTTTTGAAGGAACTCGAATCGGCCGGAAATGCCGCCCGCCAGCGGGGTTTTGCCGTCGCCCGCCGCGTGCTCGATTGGGCTCGTGGCGAATTCGCCGGGGCCTACCTGATCCCGCCCTTCAAACGCTACGAGGAAGCGCTCGAACTGCTCACCTGACGAAGTTTTCCTAGAAGAACCAGAATCGCTTTCGCTTGCGTCCCGCCGAGATCTCGACGGTGCCGCGGGGCTCGGGCATCCAAGGAAGCGGCTTTCCCTCGACCGCGGCGAGCGGATTCTCGATGCACAGCGCTCGCGCCGTCTCTTCTCCCCGCATCTCGGCCACCCGCTCGTAGGCAGCAGCCAGTTCCGGCGGCCGGCTGGTGGTGTTGTGCGCATCGCTCGCCAAAACGTGGATGCGGTCGGTCTCGAGCCACCGCGTCGCCGCCTCCTGCGCGTTCGGTCCGAAACGCCCCAGCAGCGAGCCGGCGGTCACTTGCACCGCGCATCCCCGGCTCACCCACTTGTCGAGCCAATCCGTGTGCCCCCGCAGAATCCGGTTCCGCTCCGGATGGGTGACGATCGGCGTGATTCCCGCCAGCTGTAGCTCGTGGAAGGCTTGATCGATCTGCGGCGGTATCGAATAGGAGGCAAACTCGACGAGCAGGTATCCGTTGTGATTGATCGTGTAGCGGTCCCGGTGCGTCTGGATGTCCTGCAGGTTTTCGAAGCTCAAGTGAAAATCGCACCCGGTAAGAATCGTCAACTGATCGCCTACCTGAGATCGGACCTCTTCGGCACGCTTGGCAATCAATTCGGGATCGAATGAAAAGCGGGGATTCGCATGCGGCGTGGCGACGATGTGCGTGGTTCCATCGGCCATGGCCATTCTGGCCATCTCGACCGCCATTTCGAGCGTATCGGGTCCATCGTCAAGTCCGGGCAGCAGGTGAAAATGAATATCAACCATTGTTCCTGTTTCTCAGGAGCATAGCGCAGTGCGGCAGCAAAGCTCAATTGTGCGGCAGGAATCGAAATGCGTTCAATCCGTAGCTTTGGCCCGCCAGTTGCACAACAGAGAAATGATTGGCAGGCATGGTTGTTCCCCACTGGAACACGACGCCTGCCGGTCAGAACAAGACACCCTACAGCACACATCGGCCTCTGTGCGGAAGCCCGCAGCGACCAATCAGCGGCCGGATGAGCGACAACACGATCCCGGCGGCGGCCTGGAGCGGACACCCCGCCGCCGGGAATATTTTAGGTTTCACGGAGCTTTGGGTGGAAATCGCGGTTCGCAAAGTAACGGCTCTCGATCAAATTCCTCGAAAAACGGCCGGAAATCCTACTGTCGTACCGCTTCGCTCGGCGCAAGACTTGCTCCCGAAAACGAAGAAGAATAACGTCCTCGTCATTGCGGCCAATCGTTTGCTGCGCGATCTGCTATGCGATCAAGTGGCAGCCAACCCGGAGTTCAATCTGGTGGGAAGCGAGCCTGCCGCCAGCGCCAGCGTACTGGAAATGGCGGACACCGCTGGCCCGCTGATCGTGTTGCTCTGCCTTTCCGAGCTTTCCGTTCCGAAACAACTCCTGGACCACATTGGAACACTTCGATCCGCTTCCGCGCTCGTTCGCCTAGTACTGATCGGCATGCCCGCGTCGGAGGAGATCTTTCTGGCCGCGGTACGAGCTGGGGTTGCCGGATACGTTTTGGACGATGCTCCCATGCAGGAAGTGCTTGCTGCGGTTCATCTGGTTTCCCAGGGCGAGGCCGTCTGTCCCAGCCAATTGTTGTCGGCCCTGTTCCGCTCGGTGGCCGCGCAACCAGAAGACATATTGTCACAGGAAATTTCTAACCGCTTGGGCCTCTCCAGACGCGAACGGCAATTGGTTCCGTTGATCGCGCGCGGGTTGACGAATAAGGAGATCGCCTCCGAACTGTTTCTTTCCGAACAGACCGTGAAGAACCACCTTCGCCGCATGATGCGCAAGGCAGGGGCGCCCAATCGCTTCGCCGTGGTCGAGCGGTGCCGCATTGCCGCAACCGCGGGCATGTGAGCTGTCCCGCTGACATTTCCTGTCTCCCACGCGGGTTGGAACCGGCGCTAACCGGCCGCCGCTGACATCCGGCCGCCCATTACCGCATCTTCCTAGAGCGCATCGCCATGGCATATATCCGGATTTCGCGCATTCCGGCTTGGCTCGCCTGGGCGGCCTCCTTACGTGTTGGATTCCCGATTCCCCGCTCTGTTAGAGTGTTGAATCACGCGACATTGTTTCGAAATAGGGTTTCGAAACAGGAGCCGGCGCGGCTGTTGCGTGCGAGGAGAGCATGAACGTTCTCACGATGACGATTCTGATCTTCGCCTGCTCGTTGGTGGCCGGTCTGCTCGGCTCGCTGACCGGGCTTGGCGGCGGCGTGATCATCGTGCCGGTGCTCGCCCTGCTCTTCGGGGTGAACATTCGCTACGCGGTGGGCGCGTCGCTGGTATCGGTCATTGCCACCTCATCGGGCGCCGCGGCCGCCTACGTGCGCGAAGGTTTTTCGAATATCCGGATCGGCATGTTCCTGGAGATGGCGACGACGGCGGGCGCCGTTTCCGGCGCATTGCTCGCCGCTCATATTTCTCCCTCCGCCATTGCCGTGATTTTTGGGGTCATGCTGCTCGCATCGGCGTATCTTTCCAGCCGGCCGCAGCCCGAGCTTTTCCCTCCCACCGGAACGAACCGCCTGGCCGAGCGGCTGAAGATGAAGGGCACGTATCCCGTTGGCCAAGGCCAGCAGGAGTATGAGGCGCGGGCAATCCCCTTCGGCGTGGGAGTCAGCTACCTGGCGGGGATCATGAGCGGGCTGCTCGGCATCGGCGGCGGAGCGCTCAAGGTATTGGCAATGGATCAGGTGATGCGCATCCCGTTCAAGGTTTCGACAGCGACCAGCAACTTCATGATCGGCGTAACGGCCGCGGCGAGCGCGGGCATCTATCTGCGCCGCGGCTACATCGATCCGGCCCTGGCCATGCCCGTGATGCTCGGTGTTCTGTTCGGGTCGATGACCGGCTCGCGAATTCTTCCCGGAGCCGGAACCCGGGCTTTGAGAATTATTTTCAGCGTCGTCATCCTGGTTCTGGCCTTTGAAATGATCTACAAGGGGGTCACGGGAAGCCTGTGACGAAACCACTCGGAAAAACCTGGTCCGACGAGCGGATGCAGCGGCTCATCGGGAACCTGCTCCGATGGGGGGTGCTGCTCTCGGCCGCGGTTGTCCTCTGCGGCGGGGCTGTCTACCTGTCGCGCTACGGTTCCACGCGGCCCGATTACGCGGTCTTCCGGGGCGAACCCGCCGAGCTGCATACCCCCGCGGGAATTGTAAACGGTGTTTTCCACGGTTCCAGCCGGATCTGGATTCAGCTCGGGCTGCTGATACTCATCGCCACTCCCATCGCGCGCGTAGCGTTCAGCATCTTCGGATTCTTGCTGGAAGGCGATCTGCTCTACGTCGGCGTCACCCTTCTCGTCTTCGGCGTGCTCGTTTTCAGCCTGTTCGCGAGCCACTGATCCGCGGCCGGGGAATTATTTGCAGGGCCTGGCCCCCCTGCCGAAAATCCAGCTTCGCGCCGGCCATGATGTCCCTCTTCCCATTCCGCCCGGTTCGCTCGATTGACAGGACTCTCCGGGCGTCTCTAAAATGGCGCAATTTAGGCCAATCGTGCGGGCCAACAAGGGATGCGGGGAAATGGACAAAAAAAAGCTGGAATATTTCAGGAAAAAACTGTTAACCAAACGGGAAGAACTGGTTCGCACGATCGCTCGAACCGAGCAAGAAGGGCGGTCGGCCGACGACGATCCCACGGTGGACTTGGCGGACAAGGCGGCCAACTCCTATACCAAGGAGTTCCTCTTCGGGCAAACCGATAACGACCGGGGCACGCTCCAATTCGTCGACGAAGCCCTGCGCCGCGTCGATCAGGAAACATTCGGCCGGTGCCTGATCTGCCAGGAAGAAATGCAGCAGAAGCGGCTGGAGGCGGTGCCCTGGGCGCGCCTTTGCCGCACCTGCCAGGAAAAGCTCGAACAGGGCCAGGGCTGATTTCCCGTCCCTCATCGCCTTCGAGCTAGGCCCGTTCCACACTTTCGCAGGCGCCCGGTCCGGCGTTAAGCTGTCGGGCGTGAACACCAGGAGAAGTTGGCTCTCCGGGAAGCCGATCCGCTCGGCAGCCGATGCCGTGGCATCGATCCTGTTCCCGGCCCCTTGTTACGTATGCCGGCAGCCGCTCGGGACCGCCAGCCGGATTCCCATCTGCGCCGCGTGCCTGAATTCGCTCCGGCGCATTGAGTCTCCCATCTGCCGGCAGTGCGGTCGTCCCTTTCCATCCGGGCTTGGCCCGCCGGCATCTCCGATTTGCCGTGCCTGCGCGCGGGGGATTTATGGCTTCGATCTGGCGCGCAGCCTGGCCCGCTACGACCGCACGCTCGAACGCGTCGTCACGCTGCTCAAATATTCCCCTGTCGCGCCGCTCGGCTCCTGGCTCGCCCTCGAAATCGAGCCGGTCATTCGCGCCGAGCCCGTATGGGAAAAGGTGAACTGGGTCGTGCCGGTTCCGCTCGACCACAGCCGGTTGCGCCAGCGGGGTTACAACCAGGCCGAACTCATCGCCCGGCCGCTGGCCGGCCGGCTTGGCTTGCCGATCGCGACGAACCTGCTTCGCCGCCTGCGGCCCCGGCCCGCCAAACAGAAACTGAGCCGGCGCGAGCGATGGGAAACCGTACGCGGCGCTTTCGAGGCGCGGCCCGGCAGTGAGGTTGACAACTCGCGTATACTGTTGGTAGATGACGTTTTGACCAGCGGGGCGACTCTCGATGCCTGCGCTAGAACTCTTCGTTCGGCTGGCGCCGAGGCCGTTTACGCTGTAACGGTCGCGCGTGTTCTGCCCGCGTGGGAGGTTGCTTCTCGAGGAGCGACTCCCTGAAACGACCGGGCGTTTGGTGCACTATGAGGGGAGACTTGCTCGACCCCGGCACAACGGCCAACGAACATGCCAGCTGAACCACATCCGCATCGCGGGAGTTTGCGTCCTTTCCGCGTTGTCGATCCGCCGCCGATTCCCCCCGCCCAGCCGCCCGAGTTCATTCATCATCCGGTGATGCAGTTGCCGGTGCTGGTTCTCAACGCCACCTACGAACCGGTCCACGTCACCCGGGTGCGCCGTGCCCTGGTTTTGATGCTCAAAGGCGTGGCCCAAGCCGAGGAAATCACCGCTTCCGAGATTCACTCAACCCTGCGAACCCTCCAGGCTCCTTCCGTCATCCGCCTTCTCAGCTACCGGCACATTCCCCAGCAGACGCGCGCTCTTTCACGCAAGAACATCCTGCTGCGGGACCGCTACACGTGCCAGTTCTGCGGGCGCCGGTTCACCGCCGCCGAACTGACCCTCGACCACGTCCAGCCCCGTTCAAGGGGCGGCCGCTCCACATGGGAAAATCTGGTGGCCAGCTGCTACAAATGCAACAATCACAAGGGCGACCGCACTCCCGAGGAAGCCGGCCTGCGGCTGATTCGCAAGCCGCGCCCCTTCACGCTGCATACTTCCCGCCAACTCATGCGCCTGATGGCGAATCGGGAAGAAAAGTGGCGCAAATACCTCTTCTACTGACCGGTCCCTGACGCACGCACTTCTTGCCGGATCGCCGGCGTTATGCAGCCGGCACGCCATTGCCCGATGGCCGCGCGCGAGCGACGGCTTTTGCGGCCGGCGAATTTTGGGAAAATACCGCCCAAGCAACCTCCATCGGCCGCCCGCCATCCAACCGATCAGAAGGCACCTCTAGGACACACCCCGGGAAGCAGCCTTCGGTCCCACCCAGGCTGCTTCCCTTCTTTTATTTATTTTCGCCGCCGGCGGCCGGGGCCATATCCGATCTGAACTCCGCAAGGGAATTCCCGGTGTGGCCATCATTTACTTCTCGTATGGGATGGAATGCCGTTTCGGGCGCACGCAGCTCACCGTCCATCGCGCCTGCGACGGAGAAACAGAAGAATCCTGGACTGTTGTAGCAAGGTAAAAATGTCACCCCTAACAGCCGAGTGAAAATGTCACCCCCTCGTTATTTTTTTAGAGGGCCTCGATCTGCATTTTTGTGTCGCCGTGGTAGACGGCGACGCGCCCGGCCAAGTCCTGGACGAGTTGCACGCGCGCCCCGGCGAAGCTGAACCGGTGCGGTTGCGCCGGAATCTGGAAGCGACGTCCCTCCCATTGCACGACGTTGTCGTTGCT
>DATLSU010000013.1:0-63823 GCA_035533975.1 Patescibacteria group bacterium | reverse complement strand
ACTCATCCAGGACTTGGCCGGGCGCGTCGCCGTCTACCACGGCGACACAAAATTGCAGATCGAGGCCCTCTAAAAAAATAACGAGGGGGTGACATTTTCACTCGGCTGTTAGGGGTGACATTTTTACCTTGCTACAACACCCCTGGGCGCGGGAAGAAATACACGCCACGTTGCCAGCGAGTCGAACCACCACGTCGAAATTTTCACCCGCGCCGACGCCGATGGCAACGAAACCGCATGGGAGGGCCGCGTGGTGTCCCTCGCTGAAGCCGCACGGCGCCTCAAAACCTCACGGACTGTCGTCGACCGCGAGTATGGCCCGGGGATGCGGTTCAAATTCTCCTTGGCGGCCGGAGACGCCATCGAGTGCAATTCAAAGGACGGCGGCCGTGGAGTGTACATCATGCGCAAAGCAAGCCAGCTCTCGTCCGGGCAGCTCCAGATTGGCTTCGCGCCCGCTAACGACGCACGCCGCGCGAAGGACATGCAGTCGTCGAGGGCCTGGCTCTGGGCAAACCCAGAAACGCTGCGGGCCCACAAACCACGGAAGGTCCTCCTCAGCCCGCTGGGGGAAGTGAGCGAGGCACATGACTAACCGCGTGGTCGATCTCTCCGAACGGCCCGTTCGCCTCAGCGTGCGCAGTTCCCTCTTGGTCATTCGCGATTCGAGCGCCGGCATGGGAGGCAGCGCAACCCCACCGGTCCAGGAAGAGCAACGCTGGGACGGTAAGGATGCTCGAACATACCGCTGGGAGCGACTTCATGACGCCGGAGAGCTCACCATCCCGCTCGCCGACGTCGCTGTCCTCATTGCCTCCCACCCTCAGATTTCGCTGACACACGCCGTCTTGTCCGGCCTCGCGGCCGCGGGCGGGATATTCGTCGCGTGCGACCAGAAGCACATGCCCGCCTCGATGCTCCTTCCACTGGCCGCGCACTCGCTCCAGGCTGAGAGGTTCGCCCGGCAAGCGGCCGCTCCCCTGCCGTTGAGAAAGCGCCTCTGGCAGGAAATCGTCCGGGCTAAAATTCGGGCCCAGGCACGGCTGCTCGTCGAGAGAACCGGCACGGATGACGGCCTATGCGCGTTGGTCTCGCAGGTTCGTTCCGGCGATCCCGCCAACGTCGAGGCCCGCGCGGCGCGCGTCTATTGGGTAAAACTATTCGGGCACACCGGATTCAAGCGCGACCCAGAAGGGGACGGCCTCAATGGCCGGCTTAACTACGGCTATGCCGTTCTCCGGGCGATTACGGCGCGTGCGCTCTGCGGCGCCGGCCTGCACCCCGGCCTGGGCATTCACCACCATAACCGGTACGATGCCTTCCCCCTCGCCGACGATTTAATGGAACCGTTCAGGCCCGCCGTAGATCGCGCCGTCGCGAATCTGCATGATGCGGGCCGCGTCAGGAATCCCGGGTTGGACACCGCAGCCAAGCGAGCGCTCCTCGAACCCCTCCTCGCGCGCTTCAACGGGAACGGAGAGTCCCGCACCCTCTTCGACTGGATTGCCCAAACCGCCTCGTCGCTCGCCACGGCAGTCGAATCCGGTGACAGGAAACTCGACATCCCCGCTCTCGAAACCTCCGCTGAGGGGGCCCCTCGATATGGACTCTGGAACGGATGCGACGGAGTGGCAGGACCCACCGTCGGTATAAGCCATGCCCCGCCCCAAATTTTCGCCGTCAGGATATCGAGCCATGTGGTTATTCGCCATGTTTGACCTGCCCGTCGATAAACCCGAACTCAGACGCGAGTATTCCCAATTCCGCCACGCACGCCTCAAGGTCGGCTTTTCTATGTTGCAGTATTCCGTCTACGCCCACTACGTCCCCAGCGAGGAAGCCGACGAGGCGCTTCGCCGCAACGTGCATGCGGCGCTGCCCAGCCACGGACAGGTCCGCCTGGTCTCCCTCACGGACCGGCAGTTCGGGAAAATGGAGATTTATGTTGGAAAAAAACGTGAGCGAACGGAAGACCCGCCCATGCAGCTCGCTTTTTTTTGAAGGTCGCGCAATGGCTATCCCCCCGGTTCCCAACGGGTTCCGGGGGGACTAGTGTATCTCAGCAGCGGTTCCCGGCAAACCATAGCCAGCCCTCACACCTACCGCGCTGCGTGAGAGTGTATCTCAGCAGCGGTTCCCGGCAAACCATAGCCCGTTGGTCTCTGCGGTCGTCGGATTCGAAGTGTATCTCAGCAGCGGTTCCCGGCAAACCATAGCCGAGACGCGGCGCTCGATGCAATGCTGGAGGGTGTATCCCAGCAGCAGAGCGAGCGCGGACGGAGTGTCCGCTTCACCAGGCGCCAGAACGGCCGTGGGGAATATGGGATAAAACTTTTCCCACTTGAAATTTCAGAATAGATGGCGGGGCTTTCGTAATTTCGCTCATTCCCTGAGAGGAATCCCGCACCTTTGCCGAAACTTCCTGCGCCGCTTTGTTGATTTCGCCCGGCTTAGGCTGGCCCGCGCCGTGCTTGACAAACGCCAAAGCGTGGAGGGTTGGGCTCCAGGCACCCCGCCTGACGAGCGAACCGCCACAAAAACGAAGCGGGAAGACGCGAGATTGGCTTCGAAGAAGGAGAAAATCCGATGGCTAAGAATTTGCCCACGAAGTTCTTGCAGCTCCTGGGCGCGGTGTTTTGCTTCTTGCTGCTCGTTGGGGCTTTCTCAACGGGCGCGGACGCACAACAGGCGAACCGGAAAACGACGTTCACCTTCAGCGGGCCCGTCGAAATTCCAGGACTGAACGGGCCGATAACGCTTGCCCCAGGCACTTACGTGTTCAAGGTCCTGGAAGTGATCGGGACCCGAAACATCGTGCAGGTCTTCAACGAGGATGAAAGCCACCTTTACGCGACAATCCTGGCAATCACGGACTATCGTCCGAACCCGACCGGCGAAACAATAATCACATTCGAGGAACGCCCCGCCAACCGCCCACTGGCGATCAAATCCTGGTTCTATCCCGGCGAAACCTATGGCCGGATGTTCGTCTATCCGAAGTCGGAGGCGGTCGAAATCGCCAAGGCCGCGGGCGAGCCGGTCCTTTCGATGCCGGAGGAAGAAGCCGCGAATATCACCGAGCCAGTCACGTCCGCCGAGGAACCGGCGGTCGCGGCGTTGGCGAAAGCGCCGGTCGAGGCGGAGGAACCATCGGGGAAAGAGGTGGCGCTCGGCGAGGTCGTGCGAACCAGATCAACAGGGCCGCTGGTCGCCCAATCTCTGCCAAGAACCGCCAGCGAAATGCCGCTGGCTGCGCTGGGAGGGATTCTGCTGATCGGGATAGGGATAGGGCTCGGGTTGCTGTCCCGCAAATTCGCGTAATTCCGTAAGGCGCGACGCGGATTGGTGCGGAATGCCGGATCGAAGAACGGGGCGGGCGAGAGCATCGCGCAAGCGCGCAGCGGGAATGTTTCGCAACCCGATTTGCGGCGATGCGCTATTGCTGGCCTGGGCACTGGCCCAGCCAACGCGGTTTTCGCCCGCCCCAAACGGTTTCTCTATTTGACCAGGACGACGTCCCGGTCACGGCCCGTCGTGGTTGACGGCATCCGGAGCAGACGCCCATGCAGGCCAGGTCAATTCTGCGAAGCTGCTCGTCGGCTTTTCTTTTGAGCGGCAGCCTCGTCCTCGGCGGCTATGGATTTCTAAGCGGCCAGGCTGAGGTATATCGGGCGCGCGATACCGCGCGTCTCGCCTCCCTACTCGCCGAAGCCAAACCGAATTCGCATGCCGGCCAACTGCATGAGGCGGCGCCCGGGGAACGTGTCCTGAAAACCGGCTCTCTCCTCGGTGAGCTGCTGATCCCGCGGCTGGGAGTCGATACGATCGTTCTCGAAGGAGATCGTAGCGGCGTTCTGCGCCGGGGCGCCGGGCATATTCCGGGAACCGCAATGCCCTATTATCCAGGCGGAAACGTGGGAATTGCAGGGCATCGGGACACTGTTTTCCGCCCGCTGAGATTCATTCGCGCGGGTGACTTGATCGTTTTGAGAACTCCGGCGGGCAGATACCGATACCGCGTCCGGTCGGCTCACGTGGTCGGATCCGGCGACATAGCTGTACTCGGCAACACCGGGCGGAGCATCTTGACCCTGGTAACCTGTTATCCCTTCTATTTCGTCGGCCCGGCCCCGTACCGATTCATCGTTCAGGCCACGGAAATGCCGCCAGAGCAGGCCGGTGCGGACAGCTCGCTTTCGCTCGGGAGCGGCGCGACCGGCAAAGGAGGCGAGCAAAACAGCTCCCTCGGAGCGAGCCGGCGATGAAGGCAAGCAGACGAAATCGGCTCACCTTAATCGCCATTCTCGCTCTTCTGGCCTGGCCCGCCCTGGCGGGCGCGCAAGAACGGCGCGGCCCCATCTCCGTCCCTCCCGCCAGCCCCGCGCCGCAAGAGACCGCTGCTTCCCCGGGCGGCAAGAAGGCCCAACCGGCGCCGCCTCGAACGCCGCTGGTGAGTCTTGACGTCCTGGCGACCGATGAGGATGGACTGGTTCTGGCGGGACTCCATCGCGACAACTTTCGCGTCCTCGATAACGGCAAGCCGCAATCGATCACGCATTTCGAAGGCGTCGGCGCGCCGATCACGGTCGTCCTGCTGATGGAATACAGCGGAATGTCCTACAGCTATTTCGCGTACAAGGCAGCCGCTTGGGGATCCGCGTTCCTCAATCATCTCGAACCCAAGGACTACCTCGCCCTGGTCACCTACAACATCAAGCCAACGGTCCAGGTCGACTTCACCCGGAACCGGGCGCAGGTGCAGCAGGCGCTCGGCGCGCTTTCCTACCCCCAATCCCGCGAGGCAAGCCTGTACGACGCAATGATCGATACGCTCGACCGCCTGGACCATGTAAAGGGCAAGAAGGCCGTCCTCCTGATCGGCACGGGCGCCAACACATTCGGGCGGAGCAACCTCGGTGAAACACTTCGCCGAATCAAGCGGAGCGATGCGACGATTTTTGTGGTCGGCGTCGCGGAAGCCGAATACCGTTCGGCCACCGGCAATTCCATCGCTTACCTGCAATCGAAAAACGCGCTCCAGACTTTCGCCAAACTGACCGGCGGCATGGCCTGGTTTCCGCGTTTCCAGGGCGAAATTCCCGGTATTTTCCGCAGCGTGGCCGCGCATCTGCGCAATCAGTACCGGATCGGCTTCACGCCGGCGGACCTGGCGCGCGACGGCAAATATCACAAGCTGAAAGTCGAAATCGTCGGACCGGACGGGCGCCCGCTGGTTGTCACCAATCCAAAGGGCCAACGTCGGAAGAGCGTTGTTTACACGCGCGAAGGATACACCGCCCCGGCGGGGAATCCGCGCGAGTAAGCAGCCCCAAGGCCAGAGAGCTTCGCAACAAGCCAGCCGCGAAGCGGAAAGGAACCGAGATGAGAGAGTTGCTTCGCAGATCCCTGGTGGTACTTCTGAGTGAATTATTGATTCTCCTGCCCATCGCGGGAGACAGCGTCGCCCGCCAGCAACCGCCGCCCGGCCGGCCCGTCCAGACGCTTACGCTGCAAGAGTATCTGCGGAAGCCTTATATGGAACTCTTCGCGCTGGCTCCCGAACTGCGCTTCAGCGCCGCGCAAATCGATGCCGAGCGCAACGCCCTCAAGAACGGGAAGGATACGTGCATCAACCGCTTCAAGAGCGACGCCAAGCAGTACGGCATGCAAATCGACGCCGCGCGAAAGGATTTGAAAAGCAAAACGACCACTCTGAGCGACGCGCAGCGCGCGCAGGCGCACTGCAAGATTCAGAATCTGGAATTGCTCAAGAGCGAAGCGGACGTCCTTTCCGGCCACGCCATTCCGACCGCGTACGACAACCTGAATGCCAAATTGGATGTCATTGAATACTGGCCGGAGCAGTCCCAGCAGATCCGGCGGGAAATCGCCAGCGGCGCCTACCACAATCGCAAATGGGGCGATGTCAAAGATATCGGATTCCGCGAGATCGAGCCGAACCAGCAAGACGACATCAAACGCGGCGCCCAGGCCGTCGAGGAAATGAAGCGGCTCGGCCTGCTGCCGCCCCCGGTCGAAGACAAGGCCATCCAGGCGTACGTTCGCTCCGTGGCCGAGCGTGTGGCGAAACATTCCGACCTGAAAGTCCCGCTCCACATTACGGTGCTGCAGTCGCGCGAAATCAATGCCTTCGCCCTCCCCGGCGGCTACCTGTTCGTCGAACGGGGGCTGCTCGAAGCCGCCGACGACGAATCCGAACTCGCCGGCGTGATCGCCCACGAAATCGCCCATGACACCGCGCGGCACGGCAAGAGGCTCATGAAGCGAGCCACGATCGCCGGCATCTTTTTCCAAGCGGCGCAGATCGCCGCTGTCGTACTGACCGGCGGCGTGGCCAGCATCGGCTTGTATTACGCGCTGCAATACGGCTTCTACGGCCTGGGGCTCGTCCTCAACTTGAAATTGCTCGGCGTCAGCCGCGACTACGAGATGGAGGCCGACCAACTCGGCGTCCAGTACGCATGGGACGCCGGATACGACCCGAGCGGTTTCATCCGGTTCTTCGACAAGATGGCGACCAAGAAGGGCTACGTCAACGGCGTCAGCTGGTTCCGGACGCATCCGCCCTTCTACCAGAGGATGGTGGAGACGGAGAAGGAGATCATGTTTCTCCCACCCAAACCTTCGGCGATCGTACAAACCTCCGCATTCGAGCGGATGAAAAAGGAGCTCGCTCCGATCGCCGCCAAGGCGGAAAAGGAAGAAGCCTCGAAGCCAAGCCTGCTCATCAGCAAAGAGGAGGGATGCGCGCCTCCGGCAAAAATCGAATATACGCCGGACCAGCCCATCGAAGAGCTGTGCCGGGCGCCCATGCGAACGCCGTCTGCGCCGGAGAAATGAGAGCGCGCGTTTTGCCCCGCGGGCAGGATGGAGCAAGGCGGATGGTGCGCGGGAACCCGGACATCCGCGCCGGGTCCTCTACTGAAACAACATGAAGTAGACGATAACGCCGGTGACGGAAACGAACAGCCAGATGGGCAGCGTCCAGAGGGCGATCCGGCGGTGGTGAATGAAATGGCCGCGAAAGGCGTGGACCAGCGTGATGATGGCCAGCACAGGGACAGTAGCGGCGAGAATCGTGTGAGGGACCAAAATCGAAAAGTAGGTGACGCGCAGCCAGCCCGTTCCGCGATACCGGATGAGGCCATGGGTGAAATGAAAGTAGAGATAGCCGGCCAGGAACAGGATCGAGAGGGCGAAAGCCCCGATCATCGACCAATGATGGGCCCGTACGTTGCGCCGGCGGATAAAGATATATCCGGCAGTCAGCAGAACCGCGCTCGAAGCGTTCAAGCTTGCGTTCAGGGCTGGGATCGAAAGCACGCAAGCCTCGTCGCCGGCGGCGTGGAAGATCTCATTTGTGGTCGCGCCGGAACCGCCCCGGCATGGGAATGACGCCGGCCTTGGCCGCCATCTCGAGGAACATGAGGCCGAAAATGGCGAGGGTCAGCAGGCACACTAGAATGATGAATACGCCATCGACCCCGGCCGTCACTAAGCCGGACGTAATACTGAGAATCAGGCCAATCAGAGACAAAACCGCAACTATGGCTGCGATCAACATGAGAACAAAAATCTCCTGGCGAAAGGTGATGTCTGCATTCGATACGTGGCACCGGGCTTTCGCCCGGCATGCGCCGTCCCGAAGGCTGGCGCGACATTTTCAATGGGATACCGTCTGAGGAAGAGTTTTCGGGTTTTCGTGAAAGTCCGCATGGAAAGGGCCAGGTCAACCAATCTTATTCAGCATCATCAAGGCCAGCAGCAAGGGCAGGTAGATTGCCGTCGCATGCATCAGCCATTTGGCATGTTGGTTGGATTTCGACCGCGCCGCCCACAGGCACACCTGAACCAGTAGCATTCCCAAGATCAACGCCTCGAAAAAGTAGTGCATCCCGGCCAGGCCGGTCACGGCGGGAAGCAGGCTGACGGGCACTAGCACCGCGGCCGTCCAGATGATCTGGCCGAAGGTGGCCCGCCCGCTCGAATCGCCAACCGAAATCATGCGAATCCCCGCCCGTTCGTAATCCTTGCGATACATCCACGCGATCGACAGGAAATGAGGAAACTGCCAGAAAAACAGGATGCCGAAAAGCAGCCAGGCATCCACCGAGAGCGATCCGCGGGCCGCCACCCATCCGATCAGCGGGGGCAAAGCGCCGGGAAAAGAACCGATCGTTGTGGCATGGTGCGTGTAGCGCTTGAGGGGGGTGTAAATACCCAGATAAGTGCCCATCGTGATGAGGCCCAGCAAACAGGCGAGCGGATTCACGAGCAAGGCCAGATAAACCGCCCCGGCCACGCCGAGCGCCAGACCGAAAACCATCGCCTCTTTGGGCCGCAAGGAACCGATCGGCAGCGGCCGGTTCGCCGTACGCCGCATGCGGCCGTCCGAATGACGCTCGATATAGTGGTTGAGCGACGCGGTGCCCATCGCCATGAGCGTCGTACCGAAGACCGCTCCGGCAAAACGGATGTAATCGACCGGGCCAGTCGAACCCATGAAGTAGCCGGCCAGCGTGGTTATGACGACCAGAAATGTGACGTCCGGCTTCGTAAGAGCCAGATAGGCCGCCGGCCGCGCCAGAGGAGCGGGAGATGCGTCGACGCGGGTTGTGCTCATGAAGTCCTCACCGGAGCGGCGCGGCGATCATGGCGAGCCGACGCCGGCGCTAGCGCCCATTCGCCGAGCGGTCCAAACAGCCGGAATGCCACCAGGGAGAGCCACACGGCCGCCGCCAGAGTCAGCGCTCCATTGACAACGTGGGCGACGGTGATGGCCACCGGCAGCGGGTAGGGTTGCGGCAACTGGTTCTGATAGAGCACGGCCCAGTAGGCGGCCACGCCCAGGCAAAGCTGAACGGCAAGCAGGGCGACCAGAAACTTCGCGGTCTGCCGCAGCGGGGCGATGTCTGCGTAGCGGGTAAACACAATCGTTGCGGTCCAAGCGACCATCGCCGTGACCACGCCCGCGCCGAAAACGTGAGGCAAGACGCCGAACGCATCGTGGCGAAAGGCGGCGCCTAACACCAGTTGCACAAATATGACGGCCACCGTAGCGCTGGCCACCGAGCAAAGCATCGGCCGGGCCTTCTCCTCCATCCTGGGAACATCGTTCTGCCACCAGTCGCCGGTAAAGAGCACCAGAGCCACTAGCGTGCAGAAAAAAATCTGCGCGGTTGCCGCATGGGCGGTGGAGATCGCCGCGGGCAGATCGAAAAGAACGGTAACGCCGCCGAGCACGGCCTGGATCACGACGAGGATGAGCGCACCCATCGCCAGCCACCGCAGCCAGCGCCGCGGCTCCCGCCGCCACGCCCACGCCGCCATGACCAGCGTGAGCAGCCCGACGAAACCGGCAATCATGCGGTGGCTGTATTCAAACCGCACGCCGCCGACCATGCGCGGCAGGATGCCGCTCGGAGCGAACGGCCAAGTGGGAACGGAAAGACCCGCGCCGGTACTGGTCACGAGCGCGCCGGCAATGAGCAGCAGAAACGTGCACGCCGTCGTGAAGACGACAAACCGGTGAAGCGGGCGCGGCGTTCGCGCGGCCTCCCTTCCCTGCTCCGCAGTCACTTTCGAGTGCCTCTCCAACTGCCGGCGAAATCGCTCCCTCTGGTTTGGCCACAGGGGCTAAAGCCCCTTGGCTTTGCACAGCTTGTTCGCCAGCGTGAACCCCCTGAACGAGAAGGCAAACGCGCCGGGAAGCAAACTTCACGCCCGGCGCGTGAATTGCCTCCCGGCGCGGCAGGACAGGATCCGAAACGTCCTTACTTCGCCTTAAACGAGAAATCGACCTTTTGCGTTTGACTGGCCCCTACGGTTACCTGCGTTTTCTGTACCCCAAACTTTTCCTGCCAGGCCTCGACCGTGTAGGTCCCGGGCGGCACATTCTTGATGGTGAACGTGCCGTCGTCGCTGGTCTTGGCGAAGTACGGGTTGTCGAAAACGAAGATGAAGCCCTGCATCCACGGGTGGATATTGCAACGGACGGGGATCGCCAGCTCCGCGCGCGGGAAAGTCTTTACGATCGGAGCCGAGCCCGCCGGTTGAGCCTCATTCCACGATGGATTGTTCTTGGGCATAACGTTGATGTTATGCGTAAACGTATCGCTGTTGACGACGTTCAATGGCTGGTTGGTCATCATCGTGACGATGTGGGGTTCGTACATACACCCCTTCTGGTCGAGCACAGCAGGCTCGGTAGGCGTGGTGTAGCTATAGTTGCCCAACCCGGACTCGATGAACACGACGACGTTTTCGAGCGTGCCGCCCTTGCCGACTTGGACTTCTTCGCCCCGCATGATCCGCCCCTTGTTGGCCGTAATACAGCCCGGGTCGGCTCCCATCTTGATAACGGGCATCCGCGGAGCGGCACCCATCAGTTTCACCGTCCCTGTGATTTCGCCGGCGGTGGCCGGGTTTACCGTTGCTGCCGCCGGAGCGGCCGGCGCTGCCGAAGGCTGCTCGACGGGCTGGCTGGCCTTCTTGGCACAGCCGGCAACACCGAGGGCCAAAACGAGGACCGATGCCAGGCCCAATACTCTTGCTTTCATCTGCGTTTTCCTCCAACGCTATCTTGCCCGGACTGGCTCCTAAACGCAAGAATCGCGATATCTGCTTGAACTTGAACTGCAGGTAACCGTTTGAAAGATATTGCTGCTGGTCTGTTGCCGGCGATGCGCCGCCGGTCACATCCCTCCGCCGCGTCGCTCCTGTTCCGCGCTGGCGACGCCCCCTGCTGCTATTGCGACGTCATCTGGAACAGGTAGCGCACCAGCAATTTCGCCATATCGCCATTGTAATTTTTCGCGACAGCGGGCAGTGGGCCGTTGAACACCCAGCGGCCGTTTTCCTGGCGGAAGAGACCCGAAGGCATGGCGGTTCCCGGCGCCATCGAGGCCGGATTCGTGATCCATTGCAGCGTCCAGGCTGGATTCAAGCGCTGCTTCACCAGCATCAGATTCGGAGCGCTGGCGGTCTTGTCGTGCGAGGCAACTCCAGTCATATGGCACCGCAAGCACGGTGCCGCGGGAGATGTGAAAATCGCGCGCGCGATCGTGGTTTCCTGCGGCGTGAGTGGCTTCGGCTCGGGCGCGACGTATTGAAGCGGCTGGGAAGAGGTTGCCTCGAAGAAGCTGACGAGCGTCCGGATTTCGTCGTTGGTGAAGAAGAAGGTCGGCATGCGCACCTGCAAGTAGGAGCGTACGCCGTCCCGGTTCGTGTCCTTGGCGCTCAGCGCCGGGTTCGCGAGAAATTTTTTCAACCACTGCGGCTGCACGCGAGCGCCCTCGAACGTCAGTACGGGCGGCAGGTTCACCGAATTCGCCCCTTGATACATCGGCAGCGTCTGCAAGACGCTTTCCTGGCCAATGGCGATCTGGTGGCAACCCATACAGTTGTATTTCGTAATGATCCACCAGCCCTTCTGAATCGCCGCAGCGTCGCCCTTGGGCCGGTAGAGGTAGTAGGGTGGCATGGTCGAATCGTCAACGCTACCCAAAAGGAACGTAGTCAGCGCATCGAGATCGCTGTGCGACAAGACGGGCTGAGGCATGTGCAGACGGTTTTGGGGGTTCGGCCGGTACCGCCCGGCATCGTAAATGCCGGGACTGGTCAGCTTTTGTTCGATGAATCCCTTCAAGGTGTTCCACGGCCCGTGCGGCGCCGACTTGCCGTCGGGAAGGATGCCCTCTTCGGCATTGGTCAATTCAAAGCCGAAGTCGAGTTGAGTGAGCGGCTTCGAACCTTCCTGGGTGAGCTCAACGCCGATGCGGCCCTGGTCCTCGAGCCCCGCGATTTCGTGGCAGCCGGCGCAGCCGTAAAACTGAACCAGCGCCTTGCCCTTGGCGAACAGCTTCGGATCGTTCATGTACGCCGCCGCCGCATACGTCTTACCGGTCTTCTGCGTTTCGAGGAAACTGGCGATATCCTGCGAGTCCTGCCAGCTCAGCCGAAAGCTCGGCATGACGGTGGAGTTCTCCCATTCGATCTCGTGTCCTTCAAAGGTTGAATGAGCGGCGTCGAAAACGAACGGCACCCCAGCCTTCGCGTAGTCGGCCGGCGAAAGATCCTTGTGCAGGAATGGATCGTAGGGCTCGGTGCGGATACGAGGATTGTAGATCCACCGCACCAGATAATCGTATTTATCTTTTTCGCCCACGCGGCTCAGGTTAGCCGCGTAATCCCCGCCGATCCTCTGCGATCCTTCCCCGATCGAATGGCAGGCCAGGCAGCCACGCTCCATGAAAAGCTTCTTGCCGCGCACGGGATCGCCCGGCTGCTGCTTGGGCGGCGGCGGGCCAGTCAGCGCGTCCTGCCAGAGGAACGCCGCGATCGCCTTCACCTCGTCGGGATCGAGCCGGAACTGCGGCATCTGCGCGTCCGGAGCGAACTCGTGAGTATGCGCGAGCCAGTAGGGAATCCAGTTCTGGTTAATCTTCATCCGGATTTCCTTCAGGTTCGGCCCGACCCTCTTGACTTCTTCGAAGAGATCGTGCTCCTTCGCATTGAGGGCGGTCATCTGAGTTTCGATTCTCGCGTTGCGGACCACCATATCGCTGGCTTGGGCGTAGTCTTCCCGAGCCACCTGATTCGAAGTCGCCTTATTCCCTGCCGCGGTTAGCGCGATCGCCTGTTGCGTATTGGCTGTTTTTTGCCGCGCCAGGTCCGCGATGCTGTGTTCGGTGTCCGTGAGTTCATCTGCCTGGTCGTCGAAACCCGCGTATTTGTGGCAGCCGATGCAGCCCTTCACCCGGAAAAGATACCGGCCGCGGTTCAAAACAGGCGCATAAGGCGTGTAAGCATCGGCCGCATGGCAATTCTGGCAGCCGGCCTCGTAATTGGCGGGATAGTAGAGCGGATAGGGCCAGTCCAAGTTACGGCCGTGCGCGATCTTCACGCTGTTGAGTCCCCAGCCGTCGCCGGCATGGCAGGTCGAACAGCCAAACCGGTCCAGCGGATGGATCTTGAGAAGAACCGGATCGGGATGGCTGGTAAACGGCGCGTTATGGCTTTTCGCCAAACCCAGATCCGCCTTGGTGACGGTTAGAGCCGACGGCACGAATGTCGGATCCATCCCCAGATGGCAGGACTGGCAACGATCCACCAGAGAACCGCCGCCGAGATAGCCAAGAGCCGTTCCCGGCGGATTCACGTAGATCTGGTGAACCGTGAAATCCATCGACTGCGCCTTATCCAGCAGCCCGTCCAACTGAGCGGCGGTCAGACCCGGCAGACTTTTCGCTTCGTATGCGGTAACCGCAGCTTCCGCGGCGATGACCGGCGCATCCACCTTGCCGCGCTTGGCCGTGAGATTGGCGTTCTCGTCGAGCAACTGCGTGAACATGTCATCCAACTGAACGGACGTGAAATAGCGCGTCTCTGTCTTTCCGTCAGCCAGCGGCCACCGGATGGGGTGCTTCTGCGACCGTGCCCGCTGGACCGCTCGAAAGGCGCTCTGCTTCTCGCTCTTGTAGGCCGGCGTATCCGGTATCTGCTCGTACTCGTAGGTGACCGCACCCACGTAGCTGCGATAGGTCCGGAAGGAGGGCAGTATCGAGGCGCGTTGCCGGTTGAGGAGAGCGATCTGCTGATCGATCTTGTCGTCTTGCGGCCGCGCGACGTTCTCGGCCGCCGCAATGGCTGCATCGAGATTTTTGTACTTCGCAGTGCTCTCTAACGCGCGCTGCGCGGCGCGGCGCTCGGCCAGACGCTTCTCTAGGAATTTCGAATAGACGTGGGAAAAGTGTGCCTGATAGGAACGCCAGGGCCGCAGCCCGAATTCCTCGTTATAGAGAGACCAGCCCAGCACCGCGATCAGCAGAAGTGCGGCGACCAAAAGGGGGCCGGCCAGCGACCGGGTGGTAATCGGGTCTTGCGGAGGTGGTTGTTGTGGCGCCAAAGGGATCCCTGCCTCAGACTTTCCCAAACATTAGAGATTGAACCATGGTGTTTCCCAAACGTACTTGATTCGCAACAGGTGCCGCATGAAAAAGGTGATCGGCATCGTCAGCATGACGACAAGCAAGATTTCCATCACCACCACCTGCAACAGGCTCATTCGCCCGAAGATCTTCCGGCTGAACGGCGAGCTGGTGATGATCTTGTAGAAAATCCACGCGGCGATCAGGAAATAGAGCCCCACGGGAATGATCCCGAACAACCCCTTCGCCCACAGGGCCGCGCTGGCCTTCTGGCTGGCGGGCAAGATGTGCACGAGCCACGACCCGTTGATATGGAAGAACTGATCGAAGTTGCGGGTCGCTAAAAACTCCACCCGATCCGGATCCCAGGTCTGCGTCGGCCAAAACCACATGAATCCAGGACCTCGAATGAACGTTCCGATCAGGGTCAGCACGAGCCATATTCCCTCGAATCCGATCAGGAAGGTCCACACCGCGTAGCGCCGCTGCTTGTAGGTGTAGTAGCCGTTGCCCAAAGGATTCGCATCGATGAACGGGATCGCCATCAAACCCAAAATGATAAACGTGGGCATCGCCACGCCCGCGATCCACGGATCGAAATATTCGAGCATCTCCTGCAACCCCAGGAAATACCAGGGGGCCTTCGCCGGATTCATGGTCACGGCGGCGTTGGCCGGCTGCTCGAGCGGGGCGTTGATCTTCAGCGCCCAGACCATCAGGATCACGGTGATGATAATGGCCGCCAGCAACTCGATCCGCAGCAAGTACGGCCAGACGTGCACTTCCTTTTGCCAGCTGGGGTGATAGGGCTGCGTTTTGCGGTGATGCTTGCGCGCCAGTTCCGGATCGGCCTCCAGGCGGGCGATCAGCCGGTCGTTCGCCTTGGCTTGGCGCAGGCCGAACCAGGTGAAGAACGGCACCAAAATAATCAACCCCACGACCGGGATGTTGTCCGGGTTCGAAGCAATGACCCAGAGTTGGTGCCAGTTACCCAGCATGCGAAATATCCGTTTCCGGCCGGCCGAACATCCAGAGCCCGCTCATTCGTGCATCTCCGATTCCAGCATCACCGGCGAAGGCCCGGAGATTCCTCCGTCCTTGCGGATCCGCCAAAAGTGAACGCCGAAGAAAATCGAAATCATCACCGGCAAAGCGATGCAGTGCCAGATATAGGCGCGCAGAAGGGCCGCCGAGTCGACGATCGAGCCTCCCAGCAGCGCGAAACGAACGTCGTTGTAAGACGTCAAGCCCAACTGCGGGCCAAAGGGCCCCTCGTGACCCAGCAAGGGAGTGGCTCGGGCCATGTTGGTTCCCACCGTCACCGCCCAGAAGCCGAGTTGATCGTCGGGCAACAGATAGCCCGTGAACGAGAGCAGCATCGTAAAGACCAGCAGCAACACCCCGACGCACCAGTTGAACTCGCGCGGCCGCTTGTAGGAACCGGTCAGGAAGACCCGGAACAGATGCAGCCAGACGGCGATGATCATCAGGTGCGCGGCCCAGCGATGAATGTTGCGAAGCTGGAGCCCGAAGGGAACGCTGTTCTCCAGGTCCAAGATGTCCCGGTACGCCTGCACCTTGGTCGGCTGGTAATAAAACATGAGCAAAATGCCGGTAAAGGAGAGCACGAGGAACAGGTAGAAGCTGATGCCGCCCATCCCCCAGGTGTAGCTGTAGCGAACGGCGTCCCGATTTACCTTGGTCGGATGAATGTGAAGAAAGAGGTTGTTCAGGGTATGGAGCGCGCGATTGCGCGGCTCGTCCACCCGTCCGACACGGAAAAAGGCCTTGTAGAGCTGGGTGTCCTCGGGCCGTTTCAGCTCTTCCACCTGCTCCTGGAATTTTTCCTGGAGCCACCCCTTGAACTGCTGCACCCTACCCTCGGATTCGTCGGCCAAGCCCGTCTTGCCGCTTCCGCGACTTCCCTCAGCCATGGAAACTCCCTCGGATCGCTACTCGGACGCTCAATCGAACGACGATGCCAGCAAGCGGCGCGAGCGGTCCGGTTGCTCCCGCCTCACGCCCCCGGGAAAAATCGCCGAGCGACGAGCCGCCCATCCTTCCTTCCGGAGGAGGTCCCGCACACCATCGGTTTTTCCCGCCTTGCCTTGATCTGCCATCGATTCGACCGAGACTGGGCTTGAATTCTTAAGTGAAGACGCACCAGATGAAGACGTATGCCACAAGCCCAGAACAAAATTTATAAGTCGCACGCGCTTTTGTGTCAAGAAGATGAAGGCAAAATCTCGCAAAATATTTCAACCGGACCGCAAAAAACATCGCCGCGGAGCGCCACCGGCAGCCGCTGACCGGCACTTTTCTATGATGCCGAGTGCGTATCGACTCCCGCGGGAACCGATGCGCCGGGAAGCACAGCCTGAAGAACCAGATCGGCGAGAGCGGCGATGAAACGGGGAGAACTGTCGAGGGCCCGCATGACGGCGAAATCTTCGACGCCCAGGCTGCCGGCCAGCACGCGGGCTTCCAGATTGATTTCGTAGAGCGTCTCGATGTGCTCGGTCACAAAGGAAATCGGCACCACCAGCATCTGCCTGACCCCTTCGCGCGCCAGCCGCTCGACCGCGTCCGTCAAGGACGGCTCGAGCCATTTCTGGCGTCCGATCCGGCTTTGGTAGCAGAGCGTTGTCGGGTTCGACCAGCCGCCCTGTTGCAAGAGCAGCCGCACCGTCTCCTCGATTTCCCGCTGATAGGGATCTCCCGCCTCGATCAAATTGACGGGCAGACCGTGGGCGCTGAAGACGATGTGCACGTCGGCCGGGCGCCCGAACTCGGCGAGCGATTGCTCGATCCGCTCGACCAGCGCGCTCAGGTACAGCGGGTGGCTGTAGAAGCGATCGATCACGTGCGTGGTCACCGCGCCTTGGCGCCAGTGGCGCTTCCACTCCCGCAGACTCGATCCCGTCGTGGCCACCGAATATTGCGGGTATAACGGCAGCAGAACCAGCTCGTCGAGCGGCCCTCGCGTCAGGCGCCGAATCGCCTCGACGGTACTCGGGTGCCAATAGCGCATGGCGATGACGATTTGAGGTTCCACCCAGGGCGCGAGCGCGTCGGCCAGCGCCAGCGCCTGCCCCTCGGTCAGCTCCCGAATCGGCGATCCACCGCCGATCGCCGCGTAGTGCTCGCGCACGTGCTGGGCGCGCAGGCTGGAAATCAGCCATGCCAGGGGCCGCCGGGCCAGCCACGCCGCGGGAAAATTGATGATGTCGGGATCGCAGAAGAGATTGTAGAGAAAGGGCTGAACCGCGTCGAGACGGTCCGGACCACCCAGCTGAAACAACACGACACCGACTTTCTTGCGCGAATCCATCGGAAATGTCTCGCCCAGCGTCAGTCCCGGCCCGCCCGTTGCTTCAGGCGCCGGAAATCGGCTTCGAGCCGCGTAAGGCGCCGCCCCACGGAGACGTAATACCCGAAAAAAATCGCCCACGCGGCCAAGTATGCTATCAGAATACTCCAAAAGTTTCTCATCGGCTCAACCCTTTCGTCTCGACCGGTTCCGGCTCGTCTTCCGCGCCGGCGGCCAGCTCGGCAAACTCATGGCGCAACGCTTCGAGACGGTATCGCTCGCGGCTCAGGATCGCCATCAGCGCCAGAAGTCCGATCCCGGTGAATAGAAAGACGTACCACATCATCGGCGCCATGCCCGTTCCGGGACCGCCGCCGATCACCGGTTGCGGATGCTCGGTCCGCCACCAGCGAATGGAGAAATAGGACAGCGGCACGTCGAGAAAAGCAAAAATACCGAACACGCCCGACACCAAGGCCCGCCGTTCCGGCTCGGCAACCATGGTGCGCAACAGCAGGTAGGCGATGTAGAGCAGCTCCAGAATGAAATCCAGCGTCAGGCGCGCGTCCCAGGTCCACCAAATGCCCCAAACCGGCTTAGCCCAAATCGGTCCGGTGACCAGGACCACCGTGTTGAACGCCAACCCGACTTCCGCCGTCGCCACCGCCATCCAGTCCCACTCCGACTGGCGGCTAGCCAGGTAGCCGATCGAGGCGAGGAACGAGACGAAGAATCCCAGGTAGGCGCAGATGCCGGTACCGGCGTGGAAGTAGAAAATTCGCTGGATCTGGCCCATGGTCTCTTCCCGCGGCGCGACGAAGAAAATCGCGTAGCCGCCGAGCGCCGTCACAATCGCCGTTGCGATCGCCGTCAGTTGCCAGGCCCGCCCGCTGGGCTTCATGGGTCTCCTTGTTATTCCTCCACCAGGAATCCGGCCAGCAGCCAGGTCGCCGTGAGGAAAATCAGATCAAAGCCAGCCAACATCACCACCCACTCCCGCTCGAGCGCGTGTCCGGGGCCGAGCAACGCCGCCGTGGCCTCAACGCCGGCAATCAGCACCGGGGCCAGAACCGGCAAGAGCAGCAATGGCAGAAGCAGTTCACGCATTCGCGCCTGCGCGGTCATGGCCGAAAACACCGTTCCCGGCACGGCCAGGCCGAACGTGCCCAGAAACAGCAACAGCATCAGCCGGCCCAGCACGCCACCCAGGCTGACGTTGTAAAAGAGGCTGAAGACCGGCACAAACACGATCTCGGTCACCGCCAAAAAGCCGAAATTCGCCAGGATCTTGCCGAGCAGGATCGCGAACGGGTCGATCGGCGCCAGGCGCAGCGCCGCCAGCGTGTCGTTTACCTGTTCGCGAACGAAGCAGAGCTGCAACATCAGCGTGCCGGCAAAAAAGAACGCGATCCAGATGAGCCCCGGAAGAATGACGCGGCTCTCGGTCGAGCTGGGATCGAAGGCGAAGCTGAACAGCCCCGCGACCATCAGTACGAAAAACAGAACGGTGTGGGTCAGATCGTGAGTGCGCAACTCGATGCGCAGCTCCTTTCCGAAGACCAGCCCAGCCGAACGCGCCAAATTCATCCCGGCACCTCGCGGACGAGCAGCGGCGCCGGCGCGCCGCTGTCACGGACCAGACGTCCGGCCCGCAGCCAGATCGAGCGCCCCGCCAGTGCGGCGAGCGATTCGTCGTGCGTGCTCACGATCAGCGTCGCGCCGGCCCGGTGCAATCCCACGAGTGTGCGATCGAGCCACTGGCGCCCTTCCCGGTCCAGACCCGTCGCCGGCTCATCGAAGAGCAGCAGGCCGGGCTCGGTAATCAGGGCCCGGGCGATGGCGAGCCGTTGCCGCATCCCTCGCGAAAACGTTACCGCGGCATCCTCGGCGCGATCGGCCAGCCCGACCTCCCCGAGGACGCGCTCGACACTCTCGGCCGGACTCGCCAGCCCATACAGCCGGGCGAAGAATGAGAGGTTTTCCCGCGCGGTGAGTTCGTCGTAGACCAACGCCTTGTGCGCCACCAGACCGATTTGGCTTCGCACGGCTTCCGGCGCCAGATTTTCGGCCCCCAGATGTCTAACGCGGCCCGCCGACGGTTGCAGCAGCAGCGCCGCCATCCGCAGCAGGGTCGTCTTGCCGGAACCGTTCGGCCCCAGCAGAGCCACGAATTCACCGGAGCCAATCGTCAGCGTCACGCGCCGGAGGGCCATCAGCCCGCCGTAACGCTTCTCGACGCGTTCGAAAGCCACACCCAGCGATGACGTCGGGGCAAATGTCATGGTTGACGAGAATTTGAAGAACTGCGCCGATTGTCGCGACCGAGATCCAGGCGGCCCTGCCGGCGCCGATCCCTTCCCCGCGCCGCCTCCGCCAGCCACAACGCCGGCCAGGCGCCCCTCCGCAGGGCTGGCAGCCTGTCTGAACGCGTTCTTTCCGCCGCCTAGCTCTTCACCAGCTTCCGCAGCGCCTTTTCCATGCGCTGCCGCTGGGCCTGGTAATCCTCCTCCGAAAGCGTCCCCGCCTGTCGTCTCAACTCCAGCCGGAACAGAGTCTCCTTGATTTCGTCGACGTTTTGCCGCAGGGCTGGCTCGCGGCTATCGGCCCGGCCCGCCGGCGCCGCCGGCGCCGAAGCGCTGCCGGTCGCCGGAACCGCTTCCGGATCCCGGGATCTCCACCACAGGAAGAACGCGCCCAGAAGGAACATCGCCACGAAGCCGGCGATGACGATCCAGCGCACGCTGTCCAACCGCGGCGGCAAAGCTTGCGCAACCGGCGTGACCGTGCTGTCCGCGCCCGCCTGGCCGTCGCCGGCTTGGCCCTGTCCATTGTTAGCGTTGCCGGTCGCGGTCGGGATCGGCCCCGTGCCGGAAACCGAAAGCAGCACGGCGCGATTGGCTTGGACGCCCTGGCGCGTGTAGACGGCCCAGCCATGCTCGCTGCCGGCGCGAGTGAACCCGTCTCCCGTCACTTTTACCGCGGGCGGCGCCAGCAGCATTGCCGTCTCGATCGGATACGGCGAGCGCAGATCCACGGTCGCCTGGTTACCGGGATAATCCAGCTTGAAGGAAAACCGCACCCCGTTCTGTCCCGGCCGGAAAGGAAAGGAGACCGCAAACCGGTTCTTTCCCTTCGGGATGGTGTGTTGCACCACCGGCATGCCCGATGGTCCCCACGCTTCGGCCTGATTCAGATCGGCTCCCTGGGGCAAGTCGAAATCGAAAGAGCCGCCAGCCCGGAAAAATGACTTGGGCGGTTTCGTCTGATTCTCGATGTCGAATTCCTCGCCAACCATCAGCGAACCGTCCTGCGGCTCGATGGCCACGATCTGATGGAGCACTTCGAAGGCGGAAGAGTCGGCGGTGGGATCGTAGACCTTGATATCGATCTTCGTGTCGGCCTGGCCGGGGGCAATCGGCTCGAGATAGTCCACACCGCGGAAGGAGGCGCGCAGCAACATCGGTTGCTGTCCGATCCCCGGATTCGAGAGCGAAAAGCGCCCTTGCGCGTCCGTCTGGGTGTGGGCGACCGGCTGCATGCCGCCCTCGAGCTGAATCAAGGTCACGGTCGTGCCCGAGGCGATCTGGTTCGTCGTCCCGTTGCGCACCACTCCCGTAACGGTGCCGGCCACCGCCGGCAGGGCTGCCAGGGCCAGAGCCGGGGTCAAAAGCAAAGAAAGCCATGTTGCGCGATAGTTCATTTCATCTCGCTTGCGCGCGCCTTGCGAGTTGTCACCGAGGGCGCGCTTCCGGTCAGGATCTCAATTTCGGCTAGCACACGCGCCGCCTCCTGCTCGAGCAGTTGCCGGGTTTGCTCGAAGTCGGCTTCGGAAAATTTTCCGGCGCGGTGCTCGAACTTCAGGTCGCGCAGGTTTTCATAGATGGCATCGCGCCGCTCAAACAACTGATCGAGGCGCGAGCGGTGAGGCGCCAGGTCGGCCGGATCGACGCGAATCCAGAAGAGGAAAGCCAGCATCCCCACGAGCAGCGCCGCACAGGCGATCCCGATCCCAACCACCATTAATAATAGTCCTCGTCCTTGGTCTCGGCGCGCGCCCGATCGAGCAAATCCGGCCGCACATTCACTTTCCCTCCGCCGCTCTCGCCGCCGGCCTTGGCCGGTTTGAACCCGCGCTCGCGCCAGCGCTGGACAACCACGAGCGCCAGCGTCAGTCCCGCCAAGCTCGCGAAAATAGGCATCAGCCACGCCGTCAGGTCGAACCCTCGCGCCGGCGGCACCACCAGAATCTGCGGGCCGTACTCCTGCACGAAGGACTGCAAGATCAGGCTGTCGGATTCTCCGCCGGCGACGCGATGCTCGAGTTCGGCCATTATATTGTCGTGCGTGAGGCAGTCATCGGTGCCCTGATGCGTGCATTCGTTCAGGATTTGGGTGCATCCGCACATACACAGCAACTGGCCGCTCAGTTCCTGGACCCTGGCGTTCGACGCGGGAACCGTCGGCCCGGCCGGGCCGCCGTTTATGGCATTCGGAACGGAAGCGGGGAGAGAATGCATGTGGCCGGCAGGGGCGGCCTTCGGGGCCGATGTCTGAGCACCCAGGCACAAGCCCGTGGCCAAAATCAGCACAAGAACGCTTAGGACACGTCCTCTCACGTCAGCGCGTCCTCTCCAGCACGTCCCCTTCGGGCACCGCTTCGGCGGCCGCGCCGGAGGTGGCCGGCAGCGGCGTACCCGGAGCAGGTCCCGAACCCGATGGCAGCATCGCCAGCAGCGTGCCGAGCAGCACGACGACTCCGCCGAGCCAGATCCATTTCACTAGGGGATTCAGAAAGGCGTGAATCACCGGCTTGTTGTTCTGCGGATCGGGGCCGGAATAGACAACGTACAAGTCGCGGGCGAGCGTCGAGTGAATCGATACCATGGTTTCAATCACGCCGCTCGAGGCGAAATACCGCCGCTCGGGAAACAGCATCATCGTCGGCCGCCCGTGCTGGAACACCTCGATCGTGGCATCCTCAGCGGTGTAGTTGGGCCCGTTCCTCTGATCGAAATTCTGGCAATAGAGGGTGTAGGGGCCGATCTTCATCTGCGAGCCAATGCCCAGATCGACCTTGCGTCTCACGTTGAATGCCTGGCCCGCGATCCCGATGAAGATCAGCACGATGCCGAAATGGACGACGTAGCCGCCGTAGCGGCGCGTGTTCCGCATCGTGAGGCGCCCGACCGACTGGAAGAAATTCAGTCCCGAATGCGACGCGATCACCCGCGCGCCGCGGTAGAATTCGCCGGCCACCGTGAGCGTGACAAACACGCCCAGGATCAGGCAGACCAGCGCGTAGAACTCCCGGAAACCGTAAGCGAAGGCGACGCCGCCCGCCAGCAATCCTCCCCCCATCGGCCAGGCGAAATTCCGCCACAGGCTACCGACCGAAGTCTTCCGCCAGGCCAGCAGCGGCCCGACGCCCGTCAGGAAGATCAGAAACAGCGCGATCGGAACGTTGACCCGGTCGAAGAACGGCGGACCCACCGAAACCTTGCTGCCCTGCACCGCCTCGGAAATCACCGGGAACAGCGTGCCCCACAGCACCGCGAAGGCCGCCGCCAGCAGCACGAGGTTATTGAACAGGAAGCTCGATTCCCGCGAAACCACCGAATCGAGCTGATTGTCGCTCTTGAGGTATCCCCGGTTTCTCCAGTAGGCCCAAACGCAGAACACGATCAGAATAGCCATGAATCCAACGAACCACCCCCCGATCGACGACTGCGCGAAAGCATGCACCGAGCTCACCACCCCGCTCCGCGTCAGGAACGTTCCGAGGATCGAGAGGAAGAATCCCGCGAAAACCAGCCAGATATTCCACACCCGCATCATGCCGCGCTTCTCTTGCATCATCACCGAGTGCAAAAAGGCCGTCCCGGTGATCCACGGCATCAAGCTGGCATTCTCCACCGGGTCCCAAGCCCAGTATCCGCCCCAACCGAGCACCGCGTAAGCCCAGTGCATTCCGAGCAAAATTCCGCACGTCAGAAAGAGCCAGGCCAGCATCATCCAGCGCCGCGTCAGGTGGATCCATTTTTCTCCCGGATAGTGCGCCAGCAGCGCCCCCATCGCGAAAGCGAACGGCACCGTCATTCCCGTGTAACCCATATAGAGCATCGGCGGGTGGATGACCATCTCGGGATATTGGAGCAAGGGATTGAGCCCGTGCCCGTTCGCTTGCGAAACGATGGTGACCGCTCCGCTGGCCGACGTAACGCCGAGAATCGAGAAGGGATTGGCCGCGAAATTATTCAGCAGCAGGAAGAAAAACTCCACGCCCGTCATCACGACGCCCACGTACGGCATCAGCTCGGGGTGTTTGCGCCGGTTGGTGAACAGGACCGCAAACGTCCACAGCGACAGCAGCAACGACCAAAATAGCAGCGACCCCTCTTGCCCCGACCAGAGCGCCGCAAACTTGTAAAACGCCGGCAAGTGGATACTGCTGTGCTCGGCCACGTAGGCCATCGAGAAGTTATTGGTGAAGAAGCCGTAGATCAGAGTGCCGGCCGTCAGCGCCATCAGCGGAAACATCGCCAAGCCGGCGCGGCGGGAACTCTTGATGGCGAGCGGATTGCGAGTCTTGATGCCGACGATTCCGGAGATGAAGGCGTAGCCGGCCGTAATCAAGGCCAGGATTAATGCAAACGAACCAAAGATATCCATAGAGCCTTTAGCCTCGCGCGCGCCGGCTCAGTAGGACTGGGCCGCTGCCGGTGACTGCGGGCCCGCCATCGACCCCGTTGGTGTGGATTTGAGAGGAGTTGTCGAAGCGGCGTATTTCGATGCGCACTTGGCTTGCACCTGCTGCGCGACGAATTGACCGCTGGGCGCCAGTCTGCCTTGCACCATCGCCTGCGCCCCGCCCTTGAACGTATCGGGAAGTGGAGCGGAACCGACATAGCTCACCGGCAATGTCTTACCGCCTTCCTGGATCGTGAAGTCGGTCTGACCATTGATCTGACGGATCGACCCCTTCGCCACATATCCGGAAACGCGCATCCGCTGACGAAGCTGACTGGCCCTGAGCGAGGACAGTTCCGACACCGTGTGATAATAAGTTTTGCTCTCGGAGGCGCCAACCCAACCCAGCCAGACCAGCGTCACCAGGATAATTGCAGCTCCGATAATGAACTTCGTCTGAGCTTTCAAGAATCCCCCTTGTCTAAAGTACCCGCGATTTTATCACAGCCAGTACCCAAAAGAGCCGGAGCGATTCCCGCCGCCACGCTTCCAGGGCCGGCCGACCGTTAGCTCCTCTTCGATTCCCCGGATTGAGCGCCTGGCGCCCAAGTCTCCGTAAAACGGCGGGTTTGCGCTCCTGCCGAACCAGCAAGCGAGCCAACGGGCTCACGCCGATTGTGCACCTGAACCAGCCAAAAACGAAGCCATTTCGACCCGGAACCGACTCCGGCGAGACATGTCGGAAACGCTCGGAATAGATGCTCGGCCGTCGCTTTCTCCAAGCATCCGCCGCAGTAAATCGGCTTTGCTTCCGCCATCGCTGCCGTCATCTTTTTTTCTCCTTACACCGGCCGGGCGTACTCTGCGGCAGCCGCGCGCGGGAGCAGCACCCAGAGCGTGTAGATCCCCAGCGCGGTGCCCAGCGGAATACGAAACAGAGCGAACACGCCGAGAATCAGCGCCAAGATCCGGCCCCAAGCCCTCTGGTGCCACAAACCCCATCCGGCCGCCAAACCCAGTATTCCCAGGCCCAGCATGCCCACCCCCGCACCGGCAATCAGCCCATGCAGCATGAAACCGGAAAATGGCCAGCCGAAAGAAGTGCCCCAAGGCCGGTAGCCGTGGATGAAGAAGCCAGGCATACCCATGGCCGACCCGGCGAAAAGAATCGCGCCGCCTGCCATGATGCGCAGCAGCGAATAAACGGCCCACAAAACCGCCAACACCGGCCGGTGCCTGGCCAGGCGCGCGCGCGCCGCATCCGCAATCGCCGCCGCCACGCCGGCAACCGGTTTGCCGCACCCGCAGCAGAAACGCGCGTCATCCGGAACGGGAGTTCCGCAACTGGTGCAATACATCGCCGGACCTATCCACCTTCCCTATAGATACGGCCAGCGCCTGCCAAGTTTCCCTTTTTCGCGCCAGCGGCAGGCTACCCGGCTTCGGCCGCAAAGAACCGGCCCATCCGCCGGAATTTCTGGTAACGGCTTTCGAGCAGTTCGCCGGCCGTCAAGCGCGACGTCTCCTCAAGGGCCCGCTCGATAACGGGTTCGAGCAGCCGCGCCGCCTCTTCCGGGTTCGTGTGCGCCCCGCCGGCGGGCTCGGGAACGATTTCATCGATCACGCCCAGTTCGCGCAGATCGGGCGCCGTGATCTTCATGACCTCGGCGGCGCGGCCGGCCTGGGAGGGGTCCCGCCACAGGATCGAGGCGCATCCCTCGGGCGAAATCACCGAATAGATCGAGTTCTCGAGCATATGGATGCGGTCGCCCACGGCAATTGCCAGCGCGCCGCCCGAACCGCCCTCGCCGGTGATGTTGACGATAATCGGTACCGGCAGCCGCGCCATCTCCCGCAGGTTGCGCGCGATCGCCTCGGCCTGTCCCCGCTCCTCGGCGTCGATCCCCGGATAGGCTCCCACGGTATCAACGAAGGTGATGACCGGACGCGAAAACTTCGCCGCCAGTTGCATCGCGCGCAGCGCTTTCCGGTAGCCTTCCGGCTTCGGCATACCCCAATTCCGCCGCAAATTTTCCTGCGTGTCCCGGCCCTTCTGATGCCCCACCACCATGACCGGCCGGCCGTGGAAGCGGGCCATGCCGCACACGATGGCCCGGTCGTCGGCGAATCCGCGGTCGCCGTGGAGTTCGCTGAACCCTTCGAAGAGGTAGCGGATATAGTCGAGCGTGTAGGGGCGCTGCGGATGCCGCGCGAGCTGGGTTCGCCGCCAGGCCGCCGTTTCGGTCAGCAGATCCTGGCGCAGTTCTCCGATCTCGCGCCGGACTTGTTCGATCTTGCGCTCGGTGGCCGCATCGGGCGCCGTCACAGCTCGCAGATCGTCGATGACTTTCTCGAGTTGCTCGACGCGGGCGCGCCGGTGATCCTTCGATTCGGTCACCTCAGCCCGCCGTTTCGACCGTTTCCTCACCGCAGATCTCCCGCACTTTGGTCATCAATTCCGCATCGGCCCGCACCGACCGTTCCGCCTCGAGCGTCGCTACCGACCCGTCGCTATCGACCAGCTCGAATATCACCGGGCAAGCTCCCGGCCGCGCGGCGAACAGACGGTCGAGTTCCGCGAGGGTTTGCTCGTCAATCGACTCCAGGGGAATCCGCAGGCGCAACGAGGCCGGCCTGGCCGCGGCGGTTTCCGCGATGGGGCGGGCATCCATCACCACCACCCGCGTGCCCACCTCCTCGACGTTCACCCGGCCGCGCACGACCAGCGGCGAGCCGCTCTTGAAGACGGCCTCCAGGCGGCCGAACGCCTCCGGAAACGCCAGCAACTCGACCATCCCGGTTCGATCGTGCAGGTTCAGAATCGCCCAGCGGGCGCCCTTGCGCGAGCGCATCGGGCGCGCGTGAACCACCACGCCCGCCACGAGCAACTCTTCCCCGTTCTCGCACCCCTCGATCGTGCCCAGTTCCCTCACCCGCAAATCCCGCAGGCGCGCCTCGTATTTCGCCAGCGGATGGCCGGAAATGTAGAGTCCGAGGGTCGCATGCTCGGCGGCCAACTGATCTTCCTCGCTCCACTCCTCGACCTCCGGCAGTTCCGGTTCGAGCGCCTCTTCCTCGGGCCGCCCGGAGAACAAACCGTGCTGACCCGTGAGCCGTTGCTGGCTCATGCGCTGGCCCCGGGCGAGCGCCGTGTCGATTGCGGCCATCAAGCGCGAACGTCCGGCGCCGAAACAATCCATCGCGCCCGACTTGATCAAGCTTTCGAGCACGCGGCGGTTCACCAGCCGCGGCTCGATGGCCTCGCAGAAATCGAACAGGCTGCGGAATTTCCCTTTATTCTCCCGCGCCGCCAGGATTCCCTGCGCTGTTCCTTCCCCCACGTTCTTCACCGCCGCCAGTCCGAAGCGGACCGCCTCGCCAACCGGCGTGAAGTAGAGCCCGCTTTCCTCGACGTCGGGCGGCAGCACGCGGATACCCATCCCCCGCGCTTCGTGCATGTAACGCACCAGCGCGTCGGTTTTGCCGATTTCCGAGGTCAGCAGGGCAGCCATGAATTCGACCGGGAAATGCACCTTCAGATAGGCGGTCTGATAAGCCAGCAGCGCGTAGGCGCAGGAATGCGATTTATTGAACCCGTAGCCAGCGAATTCGGCCATCAGATCGAATATCTTTTCGGCCTTCCGCGCCGGCACTGCCCGCTCGCGGGAGCCGGCAAGGAACTTCTCCCGCTGCGCCGCCATCTCGTCCCGTTTCTTCTTGCCCATGGCGCGGCGCAGCAGATCGGCTTCGCCCAGGGAAAAGCCGGCCAGGCGATTGGCGATCTGCATCACCTGTTCCTGATAGAGGATGACGCCCCAGGTCTCCTCGAGAATCTCGCGCAGCTCGGGCAGTTCGTAGCTGACCCGCTTGCGCCCGTGTTTGCGGTCGATGAAATCGTCGATCATTCCGCCCTGGATCGGCCCGGGACGGTAGAGGGCGTTCAGCGCGGTCAAGTCTTCCAGGCGCGTGGGCTGGTAGCGGCGCAGGATGTCCCGCATGCCGTGCGATTCGAACTGGAAGATGCCGGTCGTCTCCCCGCGCGAGAACATCCGGTAGACGGGCTCGTCATCGAGCGCAAGCTCGTCGAGCGCGAGATGGGCACCCCGGTTGCGCGCGATCAGGTCGAGCGTGTCGAAGACGACGGTGAGCGTGGCCAGGCCCAGAAAATCCATCTTCAGCAGCCCGAGCCGCTCGAGCGCCTTCATGTCGTACTGCGTGGTCACCTGGTCTTCGCCCATGCGGTAGAGCGGCAGAATCCAGCGCAGCGGCTCCGGGCTGATCACCACGCCGGCCGCGTGCGTCGAGGCGTGACGGGCCAGGCCCTCGAGCCGCTCGGCCACTTCGACCAGTTCCTTCACCCGCGGCTCCCGCTCGACTTGCGCCTTGAGCTGCGGCGCCGTTTTCAGCGCTTCTTCGAGCGTCACGTTCAACTCGTTCGGCACCAGCTTGGCCAGACGGTCGGCCTCGCCGTAGGGAAATTCGAGCGCGCGGGCCGCGTCGCGCAGCACCTGCCGCGCGCCGAGCGTGCCGAAGGTGATGATCTGCGCCACGTTTTCCGCGCCGTACTTGTTCCGGACGTAATCGATCACTTCGCCCCGCCGCCGCATGCAGAAATCGATGTCGATATCCGGCATCGAAACCCGCTCCGGATTGAGGAACCGCTCGAACAGCAGCCCGTATTCGAGCGGATCGACGTTCGTGATGCCCAACGCGTAGCTGACCAGGCTGCCCGCCGCCGAGCCGCGCCCCGGCCCGACCGGGATGTCGGCTCCGCGCGCGTGCCGGATGAAATCCCACACGATCAGGAAGTAGCCGGCGAAGCGCATCTTCTGGATCATGTCGATTTCGCTGTCCAGGCGCGCCGCGTAGGCCTCGAGCGGGTGCCGCAGGCGGCCGGCGCGCGCGAGCGCCTCCAGGCGCGGCCGCTGCGCCTGGAATCCCTCCCGCGCGACCTTCTCGAAATAACTGTCCGCCGTTTCCCCCTCCGGCACCCGGAACTCGGGAAACGGATTGGCCACCGGCTCGATCTTCACCCGGCAGCGCTCGGCGATGGCCAGCGTGCGCGCCAGGGCTTCCGGCGTTTCGCTGAAGACGCTCGCCATCTCCTGCGCCGTCTTGAAATAGAACTGATCGGTCGAGAAATGCATCCGGTTCGGATCGCTGATGGTCTTGTTGGTCTGAATGCAGACCAGCACGTCCTGCGCGCGCGAATCGGCCCGCGTCAGATAATGGCAGTCGTTGGTCGCGACCAGGGGAATTTCCGTCTCTTTCGAGAGTTGGATGAGCTGCCGATTCAGCGTCTTCTGAATTTCCAGGCCCTGATCCTGCATTTCCAGGAAGAAGTTGCCCGGGCCGAAAATATCCCGCAATCTTCCGGCCGATTCCCGCGCCCGCTCGTAGCGGTCCGCGGTGAGGGCTTCGGCCACTTCCCCGCGCAGGCATGCGGAAAGAGCGATCAGGCCGCGGCTGTGCCTGGCGAGAAGCTCGTAGTCGATCCTGGGCTTGTAGTAGAAGCCTTCCAGATAGCCGGCCGTCACCAGGGCGCACAGATTCCGGTATCCCTCGTTGCTCTCGGCTAGCAGAATCAGGTGATTGGCTCGCTCGCCGCTCCCGTCCCGGTCCAGCCGGCTGCCCTTGGTCGTATAGACCTCGCAGCCGATGATCGGATTGATCCCGTGACTGGTTGCTTCCTGGTAGAAATGCGCCCCGGCGAACAGGTTTCCGTGGTCGGTGACGGCAACGGCAGACATCTCCTGCTCGGCCGCCTGCCGGACCAGGCGCTTGATCTCGCAAGCTCCGTCGAGCAGCGAGAAATCGGTGTGCAGGTGAAGGTGAATGAACTCGGGCGAACTCATCCCGTGAAGTATTGTATCAGACATGCCCTCCCCTCGCGCTTGTGGCGCCGGCGCCAGACCTCGATTCACTCGTGCCGGAAGCGGCGGCCGCGCCCCTGGCCCGAAGGGCGGGGCCCGGGAAAGCGCTGGCGCCGTTTCCATAGGCGATTTTTTCGTCGCATAATCGCTCGTGCCGAAAATGCCGGATAAAAGCAGCATTCGATTGGGAGTTGCGGCCGCGGCCGTCATGGCCGCCTTAGTCCTGGCCGCCCTGGCCGCTGGCCTGGGCGCCGCGGCTCCCTCCAGACCCTTGCCACTCAAAATAGAGCGAGATGTGCCGCTGCCGGGCCGCACGACTCGCTTCGACTACGAAACCATCGATCCGCGGACCGGCCTGCTCTTTATCGCGCACTTGGGCGACAGCCGCGTTCTGGTCTTCTCGACGGCGAAGCAAGAGCTCATCGGCCAAATCCCCGCCGTCGCCGATGTGCACGGCGTCTTGGCGATTGCTTCGCTCGAACGCGTCTATGCCTCGGCCACGGGCCGCAACGAAGTGGTGGCCATCGACGAGCGCAGCCTCGCCGTCACCGCCAGAATCCCCGGCGGGGTCTATCCCGACGGTCTCGCATACGATCCCGCCGACCGCGAGCTGTTCGTTTCCGACGAAGCCGGCCGCACCGACACGGTGATCGATACGAGTAGGAACCGGCCCGTCGCCACCATTGCTCTGGGCGGGGAAGCGGGAAACACCCGGTTCGACCCGGCGACGGGACGGATGTACGTGGACGTGCAAACGCTCGATCGCCTGGTGGCCATAGACCCGAAAACCAGGCGCATCGTGGCGAGCTACCCTCTACCCGGCTGCCGGCACGACCACGGCTTGTACATCGACGCGCGCCGCCGGCTCGCCCTTGTCGCCTGCGACGGCAACGCGAAGCTGCTGACATTCGATCTGCGCCTCATGCGCGTCACCGGCATAGCTTCGGTCGGGCGCGATCCGGATGTCCTCGCCTTCGACGCGAGCCTGGGCCGCTTATACGTGGCGAGCGAAAGCGGGGTCGTCGCGGCGTTCGCGGAAAAAGGACGGCGCCTGGTCAAGCTCGGCCAGAGCTATTTGGCCCGTGAAGCGCATTCGGTCGCCGTCGACACCGAGCATCGCGTCTACTTTCCGCTCCAGAACGTGAACGGTCATCCGGTCCTGCGGATCATGCTCCCCGCCGATTGATCGCCTGTTCGGTCGGTAACGCCTGTTTGGTCGATAACAATCGCTCGGTCGATAAGCTGATCGCGGAGCCCGCAATCCCGCCGGCCGGCTCCGCCAGGGTCCGGTTGAGCGAAGCGGCGCAACCGCGTGCGCCGGATAACGCAAGGCTCACCTCCGGCCCCGCTCTAAGCTGCCTATCCACAATCAATTCCCGGTATGGGTTTGGCACGAGGGATGCATCCTTGCGCTTCCGGCAATGTCTTACCGCCGAGAGAATTTGGCTGCGCTACCGGTTACCGAACCGAGGCGCTCTTAAAAGGGTCCAAAATATGTGGTGGCTGAGGAGAGGTGTGTAATGCAGAAAGCCCTAGCCTTCTTGCTCGCTTTCAGCATTGGCTTCGTGCCGGTAGTGGGCGCGGCCGGAGCCCGGGCGGGAGCCGCGCTTGCCGGCGCGGCTCAGGACCAATCGTCCTACCAGAACTACACGGACGATCAACTCGACAACATGCTCGCCCCGATCGCTCTCTATCCCGATCCCCTGCTCGCCCAGGTGCTCGTCGCCGCCACATTCCCGGACCAGATTGACGAAGCCAACCGCTGGGTTCGCAGCTACGGCCAAAACGGCGTAGACGACCAGCCTTGGGACGTCAGCGTTCGCGCCGTCGCCCACTACCCCACCGTTCTCGACATGATGGACAGCGATCTCGATTGGACCACCACCGTTGGGCAGGCCTACGTCTATCAATCCACCGATGTGATGAGCTCCATTCAGCGATTGCGCGCGATGGCCGAGCAGCAGGGGAATCTGGTAACTACCCCGCAGCAGCAGGTGGTCAATCAATCTGGGTACATTTATATCTGGCCCGCCAGCCCCGAATACATTTACGTGCCCGTCTACGACCCCTCGATCGTATTTTTCCAACGCGCCTATTTCGGGGGAATCTTCGCCGGATATTCCTTCGGGCCCGCATTTGTGATCGGCGTGTGGCTGAATCTCGATTTCGATTGGGGCCGCCGTCGCGTGTACTACACCGGTTGGCAAGGATCGGGCTGGATCGCCCGCTCCCGTTCGCACATTCGGATCAATTCGATCTACGTGAATCCGCGCTTGTCGAACATCAGGATTAACCGGGACGTCGTCCAGCGACAGGTGAACTTTCAGGATATGTCGCGTTACCGGAGCATTCACCGCAACGTCAATTTCCAGAACAGAATCCGCGGCCAGCAAACACCCGCCCAGCGGCCCGCGGGGCGCGTTCCCAATAAGATCATCGATCGCAATATCAACCCTAATCAGCCGCTCGATCAGTTCCGCGGCTACCGCCGGCCCACCCCCGCTCCCGCTCCCGCGGCCCGCCCCATGCCGCAGCAGCAGCAGCGCACGTCTCCCAGGCCGCAGCAGCCCCGGCCCACAACAACCCCGATGCCGCAGCGCCAGCCCCAGCAGCCACGCAATGTTCCGCAGGTTCGGCAACCTAGGCCCGCGCCCGCCCAGCGGGCGCCCGCCGCGCGGGCTCCCTCGCCTCCCGCCGAGCAGCCGCCAAACGCTTTCGGAAGAGGCGACAGCTCCTTCAATACTCGCACCGCCAGCCAGCGAGGCCAGCAGAGCCGCCAGCAAATGAATCAGAGGCCCGCCGCCCGGCCCGCGCCTGCCCCCAGGCCCGCCGCCAACCCGGCACCGGCAAAGACAAACCGGCCGAGCCCGCAGGCTCCAGCAAGGAGGAAGCCGTGATTCACGCAAACATTCGCCGCCAGGCGCTTGCCGGGAGAGCGTTGCCTCTGCTTTTCGCTTCCCTTCTACTGGTTCCTCTCAGCGCGGGAGTCGCCGTTCTTCGCGCCGCTCCGCCGCCCGGTGCCGCCGGCGCTCAAACCGTGCCGTCCGCCCAGCCCACCTTTTCCACGCCGGAAGACGCCTTGCAGGCCCTGATTGCCGCGGCGAAGAAAGACGATCCGAGAGTGGTATCGAAACTCTTCGGGCCGGATGGCAAGCACCTGCTTTCCGGCGACCGCGTGCAGGACCGGGACCAACTCGAACGCTTTGCCGCGAATCTCGAAACCTCAGCCCAGTTGCAAAAAGAGGCTGCCGGTTACACGATCCTCGTCGGCCAAGCCCACTGGGCGTTCCCTATTCCGCTCGTCAGCCAAGGTGACCGCTGGATGTTCGATACCAAAGCCGGTTTGCAGGAGATCCTGGATCGCCGCATCGGCCAGGATGAACTAGCGGCCATCGCCACTTGCCGCGCCTACGCCGTGGCGCAGTGGGAGTATTACACCGAGTCGGGCGGCGACACCCAAGGTCTGGCCGTCTACGCGCAGAAATTCATCAGTTCGCCCGGCCATCACAACGGGCTTTACTGGGAAACCGCCGAGGGCGAAAAGCCCAGCCCGCTCGGCTCGCTCGTCGCCGACGCCCGCGCAGAAGGCTACGGCCGGCGCAACAGCCCCGCACGATCAAGCGCCGAGCCGCGCCGGCCACGTCCCTTCCACGGCTACTACTTCAAGATCCTCACCGCGCAGGGTCCCAGCGCTCCCGGCGGAAAATTCAGCTACATCATCAACGGCAACATGATTGCCGGATACGCCCTGATCGCCTATCCCGCCAAATGGGGCGATTCGGGTGTAATGACCTTCATCATCAACAACCAGGGCCGCGTCTATCAGAAGAATCTCGGCCCCGAGACGAGCACAATCGCCCCGGAGATAACCGAATATAATCCCGATCCGACCTGGCAACTAGTCCAGCAATCGGTAAATTAGGGAAGCGCGTTCTGATGAGGGGCGGGGTCTCCCCGCCGTGGTCGGCCGGCCCGCGACAGCAGGCTGGCTGCGGAGAGTCAAGTTTGAGGACGTGTGGCGCTGGCCGCACTCAGGACACGGGTTCGCCGGCGTTTGCTTTGGATTTTTCCTCTTCGATCGAGGCAAGCATCGCCCGGTCGTCGGCGAACTTGAACGACGGCAAACCGCGCTCGCGCGCTTGCCGCTCTTCGGCCCGCGCCAGATAACCGAGGTCTTCCTTGGAAACCGGTGTCAGACCCGCGCCTTCGAACTGTTTGGCAACGTCTTCCACTGCGGCAGACGGCCTTTCCGGCGCGCTTTCCAGATATTTGTGAACATGCACGGCGCCCTGTTCGGCGTCGAAGCGTGCGACGCCGACCAGCCCTTCGCTCGCCTTGCGCGCCCAGCCCACGACATAAGTTCCATCGAGCACCTGTTTTTGCGCCGGATCGAACACTTCGTAGGCAGCCCGTTTCGGGTCGGCCGAGTCGAGATTCGTGACGTAGGCTCCCGAGGCGCTGGGCAAGCCGAAGCTGGAATCCACGACGTCCCCGATGGCAAAGATCATCGTATCGACATCCAATTCGCAGGTGCGGTCGGTCGCCTTGGCCCCGGTGCCGCCGTTGCGCGCCACCAGGATGTTCTCGGTCAGCGTGATGGCTTCGATACGGCCTCCGGCACCTGCGCGAATGCCCTGGGGCGAGCAAAGAAAACGGAATTTGAGCCGCGCACTCTGCGTCCCCTGATCCGGCTTGGAAAGAGCCGAGAAGGTTTTCTCCGCCGCCACCTGGGAGACGTCTTGTCCGACCGCTTGCAGGGCATCCTTCACGCGCGCGAGCTCGTCCTGAAACGCGTTGCGGTCGAGAAACATTTCGATGTGCTCGAACTCCTTGTGGTCGAATTTCGCCTCGAAGGGGCCGCGGCGGGCCACCACGATCACTTCCTCCGTCTTTCGCTCCGGATCGTCGACCAGCAGCCAGCGCGCGATGTCCACCATGACGTTGCCCATGCCTACGATGGCGACGCGCTTGCCGGTCGAGAAATCGCCCGAGGAAAAAGGAGGGAGCAGATTGTAGTGGTAGACGAAATCCTTGGCCGAATACACGCCTCCGGATTCCTCGCCCGGCAGCCCCAGCTTCTTCGTGCCCTGCGCGCCGACGGCGCAGACGATCGCGGCCGGAGAAAATTCCCGCAGGCTATCGAGCGAGATGGCCTGGTTCCGGGCGACGGGAACGTGGCCCAGGTAGTGCAGGTTGGGCTGGCTGAGAATCTTTCCGAACTGCTTGCGCAATCCGCCCTTCATCTTCTCCTTCACCGGATAGATGCCGTATTCGGCCAGTCCCCCCGGCTTGATGTCCCGGTTGAGGAGCACGACTTGATGCCCCGCCTGAGCCAGTTTGTTCGAGGCGTAGAGGCCGGCTGGGCCCGCACCGACAACGAAGACCAATTTCAACGTTCCTCCTCTAACCGCTGCGCGTCGCGATTGTTCCTCGCGTGGTTCGGAAAGGCACCTCGCCGGCCCACTCCGAAATCCATTTCCTGGGATGATAACCCGCTCGGCAACGAGGGGGTAGACCTTAGACGGATTTGCTCCAGCCCGCTCGGCCCGAACCGAAACGGGAGAAAGTAAGCATTTTTTAAAACCGGCTCATTGGCTCGCGTACGTCTTGTCTTTCGAGTAGCAAACCTTTTCCAATACGCATTCGGCGCACTTGGGCCGCCGCGCCTGGCAGACCCTGCGCCCATGCCAAATGATTTGGTGAGAAAAGAGAATCCACCGGTTTTGCGGCAGCGCCTTCATCAAATCGAGTTCGATTTTCTTGGGGTCCGTATTTCGGGTCAAGTCGAGCCTTTGGGAAATGCGCTGCACGTGCGTATCGACGACAACGCCGGAAGCGATCCCGAACGCCGTTCCGAGCACCACGTTGGCCGTCTTCCGTGCCACGCCCGGCAGATCGAGCATTTCTTCCATGGTTCGCGGCACCTGCCCCTTGAATCCTTCGGCAATCCGTTTGCTTGACCCGATGATGGACTTCGCTTTGTTGCGGTAGAAACCGGTCGATCGGATATCCTGTTCGAGATCGCGCGGATCGGCGTAGGCGAAATCCTTCGGCGCCGGATATTTTCGGAATAGCTCCGGGGTCACCTGATTCACGCGCACATCGGTGCATTGGGCCGAAAGGATCGTGGCGACGAGCAACTGGAATGCATTCCGGTGATTCAGGGCGCAGACGGCGTCGGGGTAGGCCTTGTCGAGGCCATCGAGGATCTTCCGCACCCGCCGAGGGTCGGCGCCAAGCGGCTTCGCCGTTTTCCGCCGGCTCGTTTTGGGGTTCGTCCTGGGCTTGGCTCGCTGCATGTCTGGCTCGACGCGCAATATAGCATAGCCGCCCGGCCATTCGGCCGGCTTCGATCGAGACTCGCTCCGGCTCAGAGCAGCAGGCCGGACTCGCGCGACTCGAGAAATGCCGCGACCTTGCCGAACGCCCGCGCCCGATGGCTGTAACGATTCTTTTCTTCTGGAGCCAGTTCGGCGAACGTCTTGCCGAGCGGCTCGAACAGGAAAATCGGGTCGTAGCCAAATCCGGAATTTCCCTGCGGCTCGCGCGTCAACACGCCCTCGACGAAGTCTGAGAAAATGGCGAGTGCGTTACCCTCCCGCGCCAGAGCCGCGACGGCCACAAAACGAGCCTGGCGCTCGCTCCCGAAACGGTTATCCAGCTCCCGCAAAAGTTTCTTCACACGGTCCTGATCGGTGGCTCCCGGCCCGCCGTAACGGGCCGAGCGCGGACCGGGCGCGCCGCCGAGCGATGGCACGACCAGTCCGGAATCCTCGGCCAGAACCAGCTCATGGGCAAAACGGCTGTAGTGGAGCGCCTTGCCAGCGGCATTTTCGGCGAAGGTGGGAGCCGCTTCCTCGAAGGCGGGAAAGGAAGCGAAATCGGGAAGTAGCGCAAGATCGATATTACTGCCGGGCCCGCCGCCGGCAGTCGCCAAAGCGCGGTATTCACGCAGTTTGCCGGGATTCGACGTGGCCAGCAGAACCCTAACGGACACGGGAACGAAAATCCATTTGCAGGAGGGCTTGCTGCTGCGCGGTCAGGCTCTCGATGGCGCTCTCGGCCAGGCTCATCAGCCGGTCCAGCTCTTCGCGAGCGAAGGAGCGGCCCTCCCCGGTGGCCTGGATTTCCACCAGTTGGCCCGAACCGGTCATGACGACGTTCATATCCACTTGGGCGCGGGAATCTTCCTCGTAGGAAAGATCGAGCAACGGGGTTTCGTCGACGATGCCCACGCTCGTAGCGGCCACCGAATCCACCAGCGGCGCCGCTTTCAGGATTCCTGCCGCCACCAGCCGCTCGCACGCCAGCGCCAACGCCGCGAAACCGCCCGTGATCGAAGCGGTGCGCGTTCCGCCGTCAGCCTGCAAGACATCGCAATCCACCCAGATCGTTCGCTCGCCCAGCAGGGCCGCGTCCGTCACCGCGCGCAGGGACCGCCCAATCATCCGCTGAATTTCCAGCGTGCGGCCCGACGGCCGTCCACGCGTGCTTTCGCGCGGCGTGCGCTGCTCGGTGGCCCGGGGCAGCATCGCGTATTCGCTGGTCACCCAGCCCCGCCCGGTGCCGCGCAGAAACGAGGGCACCCCGTCCTCCACCGAAGCGGTCACCACGACGCGCGTGCTTCCCACTTCAATCAAAACGCTTCCTTCCGCGGTGGGAACGAAATCCGGAGTCAATCGCAACGGCCGGAGTTGGTCGGCAGCGCGCCCATCGTTTCGAACCATGCTTCCCCCTTGCCAGCCTCGTAGCGGTGAAATCAGCGATTCAGTTTGCCGTCGCCCCGGGGACCTGTCAATCCCGGGACCGCCGGATCATTTTGCGCCGGCTCCGCCGAACCCGAAGAAGGCGGCTGCAGGACGAAATAGCCGGTGAGGTCGATGTGGCCGGCCAGGGTCTGGGCTTCCTGCCCATCGATCAGGATTTTCAACCGGCGCAGATTCGGGATGTTGGCCGCGAGCGTATCGGCGATCGATTCGACGGCCATCTGTTCGCTCTGGATTCCCGACGGCAGATCGGTCGTCAATTCGCTCGAAAAATCTGCGACCGCGATGCCCCCCGGCAGAAGATAGAATTCCAGCAATCTCGCCCCTGGCGGCAGCGTGCGCCGATCGGGATCGGTGGGCCCGCCGATCAGCGCGGTGAGCAGTTGCTTGCCCCTTTCCACCGGGTTGGCGGAAAGCTTCATCTCTACGGCGGTCGCCTCGAGCGTGCCTGGCGCCGTAGCCGACGCCCAGAACATCTGCGCCTCCTCGGTCACGCCGGTCGCGGCGGTAACCAACGGTTGCAGGACGGCGCGCCGCTCGACCTCTTCCGATTCAGAAACCGGCATTCGTTTCAGTCCGAGCACCCGGCGGTAGAGGCCCGGCAGATAGATGATTCCGGCGACGACCAGCACCGCGAGAACGCTCACGGAAATCTTGGCCCGCCTCGACATCAACGCGCTCCCGTCGGATACACGATGCGGAACGATTGAATCGCCCGGGAAATCGCTTCCGACAGCGGCCGCCCCAGCGCGTCCAGAGCCGCGGCGCTCGGCGCGTTCACGTTTTCGATTTCAATCGCGACGGCGGGCTCGGCGATCTCCCGCAGTTGATAGACCGGCACAGCCGACGGCAACTCGGGCGAGCCCCGCAACCGCTCGGAAAGTTCCACTTGCAGGAGTTGCGCCAGACGCCGGCTGAACCCTTCCGAGCGCTGCTGCGCGCGATCCCAGTACACCAGCCCGGCGGCAGGCGTTTCCGGCAGGTTTTCGATGACCTGGCTGAAATCGTAATAATAGACGTTGGCGCTTCCCACCGGTCCGCTCGATCCCACGTGCAACGTGATGAAAATCGCATCCGGCCGGGCATTGGCGATGGCGGCCCGCTGCTCGAAGGAGAGCGTCTGGTCACCCTGGCGCGTCATCACCACGGTCACTCCATCCCGCTCGAGGCGGGATTGAACGACTCGAGCCAGAGTCAAAACGACGTCCTTTTCGACGATTCCTCCCGAGCCGTGCGCTCCTTCGTCCGTTCCGCCGTGTGCGGGATCGAGCACGACGGTATCGAGCATCGGGCCGGTGGGCGGCGCCGGCGATTGTTGCGGCGGCGATGGCAGAGCGGGAGATTGGCGGAGGGAAACCGGAATGCGCTCGTATTCGCGCAGAGGGCCAGACCCTTGGGTCTGGATCTTGGCCCTGGCCAGCACAGCGCCGGTGGCCGCCAACGCCAGCAATATTGCGAACCGGAACCCCTTTCGCACAGTTTTCAGCATATCAAAATCGCATGGAAGAGTGCTTCGCCGCGTGCGCTTTCCGCTAGGATGAAAGAGGCGCTTGCGGCGCGGGAACATGAACTGCTGGGTCTACAAAGTGAATTCCCGTCGTTTCCCGGGAACGGCCGGCTGGCATTTCGACCGCTATTTCCGCCGGCCACGCCGCCGCCCCTACAAGATGGGAGGCCGCCGGTGGATTCGCAGTCCGCAGAGTTGGGCGAGGCTCCGCCGGGTTCAGGCCGGCGATCTTTTCCTTTGCTACCAGTCGGATGAGCGCAAGATCTACGGACTCGCCCTGGCTGCCGGTCCGGGCTATGAGAGTCTTCCGGGTTCGGAGGTCTTTGATTCCGTGGATTTTCGTCCGGGAGGCCTTCGGTTTGCCGTCCCTGTTCCCGTTGCCCACCCAGCCACGATGGCGGTCTTCCGGAATATCCCCGCTTTCACCGTGCCCTCCCGGGGCACCATTCATCCCATCCGGCTTGACGAACTGCGCGCCATTATCGCCATGGCGCTGCGCCTGAATCCCCCGCAAAAAGGAGCCGTGGAGGAATTTGTCCGGCGAGTTTAATGCGTGATGGAAAGCGAGGGAGGAGTGGATCCCGGAGTTTCGAATTTGGGTTTCGGGTTCTCGATCGGATTTTTGACCGTTGGAGCCAGAGGATTCGGCGGCAAGACAGGAGCGTTGGAATTGGCGGTGGGGACAGCTTGAGACCGCAAATGCCACGCCGGGCCGCTGCAGTATGTGCCGAGAGCCGGTTGATAGCCGCGATCGAGCGCATCAACCTGCTTCATGTATTCCCCTTTCGATTTGCCAAACATGATGCTGTCCGCGCAGTAGTACACGCCCGCATTGTTATCGACCCATACAGCGGCATTCTGATGAGGCACGGTTTGCAAGGGACTGGGAAATAATTTGCGAAGGATCGAAGAGAAGTTCAGCGGCGCGATGGCGGCCATGAACACAGCGAAGAAAACCAATAAGACCACTGCGGGTAACGCGGGATGAGCCGCTCCTGTTTCCGAACTTCCCTGTATCAACCGCCGGGGAGTTGTTAAGCGGCGCCCTCTAATCGGCCTGGCCATGGTTTCGCCTCCGCAATGCTTGCTCCCATTGCAGGATGCCCTGGTTCGGAGGTGTTTCGTCGAGAATGGCATCCTAATTCCGTTCTTCGTTCATCTCGAAAAGCAAACCAGAGCTTGGTACACTCCAGTTGCGTAGCGCGCAGTGTACCACCTTGGCGCAGGTGACTCAAGTGTAAACTACTCCCCTCTGGCGTATCGCGTAGTACATAAAGGGTAACCCCCATTGGGGCGGCTCATTAACTCCAATAGTCAGACTTATTTCGTGGCGGGAGACTCGGAAGAAGGCCGGCGCGGCGTGACGGCAACTTTCCGGGAAGAGCGATTCGCCTTTCCATTATGTCCTCTGGATTCTTTCGCTTGAGTCTCCTTGCAGTACTGGCCGAATTCAGGCTGATAGCCCTCGGTGAGTGCCTCGCCCTGCTCCATGTAGCTGCCAGGCGCACTTCCATACATCCGCGTCCCCTCGCAATAGTAGGTTCCGGCTTGCCTCTTGACCCAAACGACCACGCCGGGGTTCATTCTTGCGGCTACCGAACCCGAAAACATCCTGGTGAGCCGACCTCTTACGCCCGGAACCAGCATGAGCAATAGCGCCAGACCGAACACCAGCAAGAGCAAAAAGAACCAATCGGTCTGTTTCTGGCGGGGAGCCTTCGGTGTCCCGGTCGCGACCGGATCGTGTGACGAACCATGGAGGGCCATATTGTTTTTTCTTCTCCACCTTCTCGGTTTCCGTCACCGCATCTTTTGCAGAGCGAAAATCTCGCCCGGGACAGCGGCAAAAATCGGAAGGTAAAGTTTGTATGGAATCGAGTCGCGCGACAAGTATCAGCGAGGTAACTCGATGCACTTTAGGATATAGCTAATTCGTGCAGGTTCAGTAGTTTTGAAACGCCATAGTATTCCTAGAACCTTTCATCCGGACCCGAGCAGGTCCCCGCGCAAGCGCCCGGCCAGGCGGGGAATACGTACTGATAGTTACAGAACCCGCGTCGTGCGTGCATGTAACTCCCTTTCGCCCCTTACCGCCATTCTCCTCTTGCTACTGCGCGTTCTCGCAGGCAGTATTGCCTCGTCATGGTCATTGGAGATCGTCTCCGCGCCTTGCGCGAACAAAAAGGGCTGTCGCAAGGTCAAATCGAGAAGCGCACCGGTTTGCTGAGGTGTTATATCTCACGGGTGGAAAACGGTCATACCGTGCCATCGATCGACACCGTCGAAAAGCTCGCCAAAGCGCTCGAAATCCCGCTATTCCAGATCTTCTGCGACGACGAAGAGGTTCCCGTGCTGTCGCAGCTGCCCGGACGCCTCACTGAGGCGCAAGTGGCCGAGGGCCGAACGCCCGAACAGCGGCGATTCCTGCGTCGCATGGCGGAATTGTTCGACCTGCTCAGTGAAGACGATCGCCAGCTGTTGCTCACCGCGGCGCAGCGGATGGCCGCTCGCTGGTAGCCGCGCACGGAAGAACGAGCCTGGTTGTCCCCCCTTACGATCTGCCGATCCGCTTTTGCGTCACCGCTCGAGCGCCGCGCTCAGGTCTTCGATAGCGCTCTCGACAAAGCGTAGAACCTGCGCTCCGCAGCACCGGAAAAACAGCCAGCCTGCCAGCGCGCCCAGTGTGTTCGTCAAGACATCGTCCCAGGACGAATCCCGCGTCGGAATGTAAAGCTGCAACGTTTCGACCGTGAGGGACAGCACCAATCCTCCAAGAACAACCGCAACCCAGCCCCCCGGACGCCGCCATTGTTTCACGCGAGCCCACCATGCCCATCCAAACCCGATCGGAACGAAGAACAGAACGTTTAGAAGCCACCCCATCCAGTGCTTCGACACCGGCGCGAACCAATCGAGGAAAAACCCCTCCCGGCGCAAGGCCGTCGCTTGCGCGGAAAAATTAAAGGGGAAAAGCGCCAAGACAAATATGGCGAGAAGCGCGGCCAGGGTCAGCCAGCCGGCCAAGGGATCGAGCCAGTTCGAAGGGACCGGAGATTGGGTGTCTTCCTGGATGCGGTTCAAAAGTTCTGTCGTTTCCCGGGAACCCAGAGCCATTTTGGAGACCGGATCAAAGCCAGCCTTTCCTGCTCCCTTATGATGCCTGCGCAAAACGGAGCGGCGCAAGTGGCATCCCGCGAAGCTGCGATCCTCGCACGGGGCCCCGCGCGAAAAAGCAGGAAAAGGCTCGGTTGCCGGCAGGGGCGCCGCGCCGGCTTCGCTCCCGAACGGAACGGGGCCGGCTAGGGCTTCGAAACTCCGAATCCATTCACCTGCACTTTGAGATGATGGTTTACACGGAAGCCGTAGATGCCGTCGGTCTTCGCCGCTTGCCCGGTCTTCGGCAGCGTATCGACCAAGGTGCCGTTGACCAGGAACTCGATCTTGCCGGCGCCGACGCGCACTTCGAGCCTGTTCGTGCACCTGCCGCTGGCGTCGGGCTGCTTCACGGCGTTGCTGGGCGTCTTTTCCGAGAGGCTTTCGGTGGAGTCACCCGTGCGGCGCTTGATCAGCCAGGTTCCATCGGGCGCCACGATGAAGTAGAGGTAGTTCTGTCCCGCGCCGGCCAGATCGCTCCCGCCGAACATCAGGCCGTAATATTCCACGTTCCCCGTGTTTTGCAGCAGCGTGAATGTGCCCTTCAGCGTATAGCTCCCGGTGACTTTGCCGGCCGGCTTCCAGTAGATCGCCGCTTGTGGATCGATCGCACGCAAGCCTGACCCGGCCGGAATGAGTTTGATATCGCCGGGAGCGTCGGGGTCCGATGCCTGGGTGCTGCGATCCACACGGTACATCCAGCCCTTGGGGACTTGCGCGAACATCGGCGCAGCAGCGAGCAGCATCAACACAACGATCCCCACACGATGCCTCATCTGTCCACCTCCTCGGGAAGCCGCATCTTGGAATCATACCTCCATTTAGCACGGTTTTACCCCGGACTCCACGCGTAGATCCATCTCCTCTGGCGCGAACCCGTTGCGGCAGGCGCCGCGCCCTTGGGTGGCCCGGTTCTAAAGCGACTTCGGAAGCGACATGGAGTGGGGAAACACGTAATAGAAGAGCAGATCGATCAGGATCAAATAGGCCAGCACCACCAGCGTCCAGCTCATGTTGTGCCGAATCACCTGGCCCTCGTTTCGCACGAATTTGCTCGTCGACACACCGACGCTGGCCGTCTGCGGCGCGATTGGCTTGCCCACTTCGGCACCCACCGAGTTGAACGACGGTAGCAGCAATGCGGGCAAGTTCAGCAGCCTGCCAGCGACGGCCTGTACCGGGCCGAACATCGCGTTCGTCGACGTGTTGCTCCCCGACAGGGCGACGCCGATCCAGCCCAGGACGGGCGCCAGGACGAGAAAGAATAGGCCGATCTTTGAAAGTCCGTAGGCCAGCGAATTCGCCATTCCCGTGTAAACGAAGAGGTAGGCGAGCGCGAAAATGAAAAAGGCAACCAGCAAGGCTCCCCACATTTGCCGGAACGTTCGCGAGAACACTCGAGTTACAATCCGCGGGCTAGGCCGCAGGATCGCCAATATCGCCAGCCAGGCGGCCAAAATCGACGTGCCCCCACCCAGGGGCGTGAAGCTGAAAGTCGATAGCATCTTCCGGTGCGTCACCGATGAGATGGCCGGAGTCGAGAGATGCCATAGGCTGATCGCGGGCAACGGCGACCAAGGACCGGTCCAGGCGACGACCACCGCAACCAGCACGATGTAGGGCAGCCAGACGAAAAATGAGTAGGACACCGAACTCAATTCCTTCGCTTTCGAAGTCTTCAAAGGGCTCTCTTCCAAGGCGACGCCACCGAATCCCCGGATGGTTTTCGGCCGCCAAAACTTGACGAAGAGAAAGAGGACCCAGAAGGAAACCAGCGCCCCGCTGACGTCCGGCAGATAGGGCCCCAGAAAATGAGCCACCGGCCACTGGCCCGCCACATACGAAACCGATCCGACGATGGCCAGCGGCCATGCTTCCAAAGTGCCTTCCCAGCCGCTCACCAGGAAAATCAGTATCCACGGCGGCAGAATCGCGAGAAGCGCGACGATATTTCCAATCGAAGCGGAGAGCGCGAGCAGAGGAAGGCCGGTAACCGCCGCCAGCCCCAGAATCGGCGATCCCAGCGCGCCAAACGATACCGGCGCGTTGTTGGCGAGCGCGGCGACACGAATCGCCTCCAGATCCACGATTCCCATGCCAACCAAAATCGGCACCACCACGGCCCACGGATAGCCAAATCCCACCAGGCCTTCAAGCAGCGCGCCGAAGGCCCACGCCAGCATGATCGTTTGGATTCGAATGTCGGCCGTCGCATGGTGGATCAGCCAATCCTTGAACCGGTCGAATTCTCCGGTGAGCACCAGCGTGTTGAATATGATGAGCCCCCAGAACGTGATCCAGTCGATCACCCAGGCGCCCGTGAGGCCGCCGTACAGGTAAGACTTCATCGTCCCGGCGAAGGGAGCGTGCCAGACCAAAATGCCCGTCAGGATCGTGAACGCCCCCGCAATAATCGCGGCCAGCCAGGCGGTCATGCGGAGAACGGCAAGCAAGAAGAGCAAAACGAGCAGCGGAACAAGGGCAGCCAGAACCGTGAGCCATAGGTTCCCAGCCGGGTTGAGCACTTGTTGGAACATCAAGCCTTTCCTTTCGTCTGCATGGGCCTCATGGGCCGGCCCGCGCCGGGAGCAAGAGGGACCGGCAATTCCTCCCGAGCATCGCGGCAGGATACATCTACGCAAGAATCTCTTCCAGTGGACTCTCTCGCAGGTGGTGGGGTTTGATGACCGCCGTCTCGAATGGTGGGCTTGCTAACGTGTGAATTTCGCCGAAGGATCGAGACAGCAACCTTGGAAGAAACGTGGAGGAACAGCTATGTCGATGAAGCGGAATGCCTGTGGCCGTCGCAAAGAGGACTTCGGTTAGGGGATCTCACTCTTCGTTGGCCGGACGGCCGGAATCGGCTTCCGCGCCGCTGGCGGGAGGCTCGAAGACTCCCTTCAATCCGTCATGCAGCGTGCCCAGCGAGGCCCGAGCCGCGCCGCTCATCTGCTTGCTCGCGGTAGCGAAGAGGTCCTGCAGCAAAACGTGGAGCCGCTCGTCCATCTGCTGGCTCGACTCTTCGACGACCCGTTCCACCACGCTTCCCAGCTCTTCGGTCGCTTTCCGCTGGAAGCCGCTCATCGTGTTCTCGACCGCGTTCAACTGTTCGCGGAGCAAATGGTCGAGCTTCGACTCAATTTCCTGCCGCGCCGCGCTCATCTGGACCGACACGCGTTCCCCGGTGCGCGCCGCGGAATCCGCGGCGGAGTCCGCTTCCCGGCCGGCCTGACGGATGCGCTCGATCGCGGGTTCGACGATCTGCCGCGTCGCCGCGGCGATTTGTTCGGTGGCCTTTTCGACCAGGCCTCCGGAAAGGATGCGCCGCTCGATTTCCGCGGCAAGCTTCTCCATCCCTTCGCGGGCGCGAGCCTGGACTTCGCTGGCCTCGCCGTTCAAACGTTCGAAAGACTGCTCGGTCGTGCGGGAAAGCAACTCGCAAGCGGCCTTCGCATCGGCGCGGGATTTCTCCGCCTCTTCGCGGACGCGGACCTGGATTTCACCAGCCGCCGCATTCAGCCGCTCGACGGATTGCTCCGCTGTCCGGGTCAAAGCATCGCCCGCCAAAGCCGCTGCGCCGCGGGATTTCTCCGTCTCCTCACGGACGCAGGCCTGGATTTCACCGGCCGCCGCGTTCAGCCGCTCGATGGACTGCTCCGCCGTCCGGCTCAGAGAATCGCCAGCCAAAGCCGCTGCGGCGCGAAACCTTTCCATCTCCTCTTTCAGCCGCAAGCCATCTTCATGAAATCCAAGGGCCGCCGACTCCAAGGACTCTCTCTTGGCATCGATTTCCCGGGATAGCGTCTGGTGCGAATTGCGCAGTTTGCCGACGAATTCGTCCGACGCGGCCTGCAGCCGTGCGGCGCTTTCCTCTCCCGAAAGCGAAAGCAGGCGGAGGGTCTGCTCCGCCCGGGGAAACATCGCTTCGAGGCTTTCCCGCAATTGGAGCGCTTGCAGAGCGGCTGCGTCGAGCAACTTCGCCCTTTCCTGAATTTCCTGGTTGAACTGATCGCGGAACGCGCGCAGTTCCCCGGCCACGGCGTTGTGCATCGTCCACGCCTGGCTCTGCATCTCTTTCGAAATATTTTCCGCCGCCTGCCGGATCCTCCGTTCCAACTGCTCGGCAACGTCGTCGGCCAGGGTCTGCGAAGAAAAGCGGCGCTCGAACTCCGCCATGGCCCCATCGAGGCGCGATCGAAAATCGGTTTCAAATTGCCGTTGAATGGACTCGAATTCGGGCGGCGCTTGCCAGCCAGCTCCCGTAGCTTTCTGCTTGGCTACTCCCGCGCGATTCACGGCCCCGTCGACCCGTTCCAGGAACTGCTGGCCGGGCCCTTCCGGCGGAGCCTTCGACGCGCTCGCAGCAGGCGCCGTGCCTGGAGCGGGCGCCGGCGCCGGCAGCGTGACGCCGTTGCCGTTGCCGCCAGCCGTCGCGGCCATCACGGGAGCGGGGCGCCGCTCGACGCGGGCGAGAACCGGCTCCTCTTCCACCGCTGCCGGAATTGGCAGGCCGCTTCCCGGGGAAGGCATCGGCCGGCCGGCGGTATCGCCGGAAGTGGCGACGGCTGATTTTCCGGCTTCCACTCGAGGCCCCATGGACGAACCTGCCGCACCGGATGGCGTTGCCGCTTGCGGCTGGGCGCCGGTCCCGGCGGCATCCGAAGCGGCCTGTGCGGCAGCGGAGGCGCGCACGGTTTGCTCCGGCCCGCCTGACGCATCGCCTGACGCGGGCGCGCCGCTCTGAGGCGTGTCGGGTTCGGGCCTTTCGGCAAGGTCTTTCAACCGATTGGCCAGGGAAAAATCGAGAGTCGAAGCAGCGGTATCCCGCGACCGGATTCGATCCATAATGCCCATGGGAAACGGTCCTCCTTACTCTTCCCTGCTGTTCTTTATCGGCAGATATCGCCACAGGCTACAGTTGGTCTTGGAACGGACGACGAATACAGCGTCAGACCTCCGCCAAAATTCCATGACCAGAGAATGGCTGCCCCCACGATCCGCGCCGGCTGGCGAGGCCGGCTGCGGCTTGCACCAGAGCGGATCATTCCCGTGATTTCGCTCGATTTGAGGGCATTGCCATCAAAAACCGAACTCCCCTCGGGAGAGGGAACATGTATCGATGCTTATACGCCACCACCTTAGTGGGATGAACTGTTTTGACAACTTAGGTTGCCTAATGGTCACCCGCTTGCGGCCCGTCCAGGCATTCGCCTCGTTCGTGGGCGGCCAGTTATCCAGTTTCACCAGTGCCAGATACGCCTTACCTGCGCGCGTCTTCCCTGCCTACTGCCAGGCGTGCGAATTTCGGCTCCCGCCGCGAGGTCACTTCCGAATAACCCTCCGGCCCCCATCGACCACTGCGCCGCGACACGAGGCGTCGAGGCGTCTGGGCCGCGCAGGTCGAGGGCGCGCTGCGGGCGCGGGCCACTCAGCGGTAAAGAACATGTGAATGGGACGGGCGGTGCGCGCCCAACGGCGCCGGAGGGGAAATTTGGTGGACCGCATGGGACTCGAACCCACGGCCTCCTCGTTGCGAACGAGGCGCTCTCCCAACTGAGCTAGCGGCCCACAGAGTGAGATTGTAAGCGGACCCCTGAGGATGGGCAACATCGCCCGCGCAGCCAGGCGCGTCTTTGGCCAGCCGTGGCCCGGCCCGGGCTCAGCCGCCCGGCCGCGCCCGGACAATATCTTTCCGGAAATCGGGGGCGACGATCATGACGGTGCGGCACATTTCGTACAGCCTCGATCGAATTCGCTGCCCGACGCGATCGGCGAGCGTGTCCTCGCGGATCGGCTGCCGGCCCGCGATCGAGACGGGCGGGCGCGGCGAATCCCCGTCCAGGTAATTTGTCGTCACGAGCGTCACCCGCTTGTCGTTGTAGCGGGCGTTCAGGATGTGGCCGACGGTCTCGAGCGCCCAGGCCGAAGGCTTGCTCGAGCCGAGATCGTCGAGCAGCAACACTTCGCACCGGAGAACCGGCTCGAGCACTTCCATTTCCGTGGTTTGGCTTTCCGGATTGTAGCTGGCCTGGATCTGCTTGAGCAGATCGCGGTAGTCGAAGAAAAGCCCGTGGTGTCCGCGCGCGAGCAGCGCCCGCAGCGCGGCGACCGCCAAGTGCGTTTTGCCCACGCCGCAGGGACCCATCAGCAGAAGCCCGTGTTCGGTCCCGATCGGATATTCGCTGACGAATTTTTCGACCAGCGTGCGCGCCGACTTCAGGCTCTGGTTCCACTGGACGGCCTGGGAACCTTCGCAACAGTAGTCGACCTCGAAATTCTCGAAGTCGCAATGCTTGTAGCGGGAGGGAATTCGCGCCCGTTGCCAGGCATGCGTCTGGCGGTCGGTTTCGGTGCACGTGCAGGGCACCGCCATTCGCCCTTCGGCTGGCGGCGCCGCTTCGACCACGCGCCAGCCCGTGCCGTCGCATTCGGGGCAGTTCTTTTTGGCCATGGGCCCAAGCATAGGCCGCGCCTGCCGGCCCGCGCAAGCCGTTGCCCTGCGGAAAACGTTGCGGAAATGTGGGGAAAAACCTCAGCGCTCGACGCGGCCGATTTTCGGAGGGCGAAAGCGGACGATGGCGTTGGGCCGCTGCGCGTAAGGCGTGCCGGCGAACTCGCGCGCCATCTCCTCGCGCACGAACGCGACGAAGGAATGCATCTGGCGCTCCATTTCCATCATCTTGTCGCGCATATTCAGCACGACTTCGATGCCCGCCAGATTGACGCCCAGATCCCGGCTCAAGGTGAGGATCGTTTCCAGGCGTTCCAGGTCCTCGTCGGTGTAGACGCGGGTATTGCCCTGCGTCCGCGACGGTTTCAAGAGCCCCTGCCGTTCGTAAAGCCGGAGCGTCTGCGGATGCACGCGGTAGAGTTCGGCCACCGCGCTGATCATGTAGCCGGCCCGGCTCTTCCGTTTCCGCTTTCCCTTCCCTCGCACCGCCATGGCGTTCCTCTTTACACTCCTGCCCGCTCGAACAGGTCGCGGCGCGGGTCCTCCGGCGATAGCTTTTCAAGTTCGCGCAACAGGTTCCGCACGCGCTCGTCGATCGGCCGCGGAACCACCACCTGCACCTCGACGAACTGGTCGCCGCGCACGCTGGGCCGGCGCGCCGAAGGCACGCCCTTGCCGCGCAGCCGGAATCGCTGCCCGCTCGAAGTTCCGGGCGGAATTCGCAGCAGGGCGCGGCCGTCGATCGTCGGGACTTCGATCTTGGTCCCCAGCGAGGCCTCGGCCACCGTGATCGGGACGCTGGTGTGGATATCCTCCCCGCGCCGCTCGAAGTAGGCATGCGGATCCACTTCCGTGACGATGTAGAGATCTCCCGCCGGCCCTCCCGAGCGGCCGGCGTTGCCGTGACCGGGAACGCGCACGCGCGAGCCCGTAGCAACGCCGGCGGGAACCCGTATGTCGATCGTCTGCGCCTCGGTGACGCGGCCTTCACCGCCGCAAGCGCGGCAGATCGCGCCGGCCTTGCCCCGGCCGCCGCACGCCTCGCAGGTCATCTGAAATTGCATGCCGCCCGCGTTCCGCGTTACGCGCCCGGAACCGCCGCAGGTCCGGCAGGCATGCTCCGAGCCCGGCGACACGCCCGTGCCCTTGCACGCGTGGCAGCCGGCCAGCCGGCTCACCGTCACCTTCTTCACCGCGCCGTGCACCGCATCCCAAAATCCGATATGGATCCGGTATTCGATGTCTTCGCCCCGCCCCGCGCGCTCGGCCGGGTGCGTCGCGGCGTGCGCCCCGCGGAAAAACTGGCTGAACACGTCCCGAAAGCTCGCGCCGCCCGTGTCGTTGAAGTCGAACCCGCCGAAATCGAACCGGACGTTCTCCCCGCCGGGCGTGCCCGCGGGCGGAGCGCCGCCCGGATAGTTTTCCGCGTAGAAGCCGACGCGGTCGTACATCTGCCGCTTCTTGGGATCGGAGAGGACTTCGTAGGCTTCCTGAATCTGCTTGAACTTCTCTTCCGCGGTCTTATCGCCGGGATTCAGATCGGGATGGTATTTGCGGGCCAGCTTGCGGTACGCCTGGCGAATCTCTTTCACCGGAGCGCCGCGCCGCACCCCAAGGAGTTCGTAGTAATCGGTTTTCGCCGTGCTTGTCGGCATGGCAATCTCGCTCGGTTACAGTCCTGCCCAGATGGCGTTCAATTCCGCCAGTTCCTTTTGCTCGCGCGCCTGATCCTCGCGCCGCCGCCGCTGCTCTTCCGAGCGGCCGGCCATCGCCGCCTCTTTCTGATTCGCCCGGCCGATCCAGCGGTCGATCAGCCCGATCTTCGCCGCCATGCTCCCGGCATCGGCCCGGAAGCGCAACAGCGCGCCGCTGATCTCGATCGAACGCGGCGGGAAGTCGGGCGGCACCTCCTGCTGCGTTTCGTAGAACAGCCGGCGCCAGTCCGCCATCGGCGCCGCCGAAAGCGGCACTTGCACCAGGTAGGTATCCTCGCGCACCTTCTGAATCGCCTGCGGTGATCCCGCCCGTTGAATGCCGCCCTCGCTCACCCTGCCCGCTCCTTGTTCCTTGGAATTCAATTTGGCTTCTTCGATTCGTCGACGTCGACGAATTCGGCATCGATCACTTCCCCGGGTTTCGGCCCGCCCGCCTGGCCCGCCGGACCCTCCTGCGCGGGACCCTCCGGGCCCGGCTGCTGCTCTCCGGCAGCGCCGGCAGCGCCAGCGGCGCCGGCACTTGCCGCGCCGGTGCGATACAAAGCCTCCGCCAGATGGTGCGAGGCCTGCGTGATCGCTTCGACGGCGGCATTCAATTTATCGACGCCGCCCTCGCTCAGCGCGGTCCTGCCCTGCACGACCGCCTCTTCGGCCGTCTTGCGATCGGCCTCGGGCAAACGCTCCTGATTCTCTTTCAACAGCTTTTCCGTCTGGTAGATCAGCGAGTCCAGCCGGTTCCTGGCATCGACCTCGGCCAGGCGCCGCTGGTCCTCTTCGGCGTGGGCTTCGGCCTCGCGCTGCATTCGTTCGACCTCTTCCTTGCCGAGGCCGGTCGAAGCGGTGATGGTGATTTTCTGCTCCTTGCCGGTGGCCGAATCCTTGGCGCTGACGTTCAGGATGCCGTTGGCGTCGATGTCGAAGGTGACCTCGATCTGCGGCACCCCGCGCGGCGCCGGGGGGATCCCGACCAGGTGAAAGCGGCCGAGCGTGCGATTGTCGCCCGCCATTTTTCGCTCGCCCTGCAAGACGTGGATTTCCACCTGGCTCTGGCTATCGCTCGCCGTGGTGTAGACCTCCGATTTGCGCGTGGGAATCGTCGTGTTGCGGGGAATCTGCACCGTCATCACGCCGCCGTAAGTCTCGACGCCGAGCGAAAGAGGCGTCACGTCCAGGAGCAGAATGTCCTTCACCTCGCCCGAGAGCACGCCGGCTTGCACCGCCGCGCCGACGGCGACCACCTCGTCCGGGTTCACTCCCTTGTGCGGCTCTTTCCCGGCAAACAGATCCTTCACGATCTGCTGCACGCGCGGGACCCTGGTCGAGCCGCCCACCAGCACCACCTCGTTGATCTGTTCCGGCTTCACGCCTGCGTCGGCGAGCGCCCGCTTCACGGGCTCGACCGTCCGCTGGAGCAGTCCTTCCATCAGTTGCTCGAGTTTCGACCGGCTCAGTTTCAGTTGCAGGTGTTTGGGACCGGTGGCGTCGGCCGTGATGAAGGGCAGGCTGATCTCCGTTTCCATCACCTGGGAAAGTTCGACTTTCGCCTTCTCCGCGGCCTCCTTCAGCCGCTGCTTGGCCATGCGATCCTTTTCCAGATCAATGCCGGGGTTATCCCGCTTGAACTCGGCGGCAATCCACTCGATGATCGTGTTGTCGATGTCGTCGCCGCCCAAGTGGGTGTCGCCGGCCGTCGATTTCACCTCCACCACCCCTTCGCCCACTTCCAGGATGGAAATGTCGAAAGTGCCGCCGCCGAGGTCGTACACGGCGATGGTCTCGTCTTTCTTCTTGTCCAGCCCGTAGGCCAAGGCCGCCGCCGTCGGCTCGTTGATGATCCGGACGACCTCAAGCCCGGCGATCTGGCCGGCATCCTTGGTCGCCTGCCGCTGGCTGTCGTTGAAGTAGGCGGGAACGGTGATCACCGCCTTGTCCACCTTCTCGCTCAGGAAATCCTCGGCGGCGGCCTTGAGCTTCTGGAGAATTTTCGCCGAAATCTCTTGCGGGCTGTAGAAGCGGCCTTCGAGCTGCACGCCGGCCTGATTCTTCGGCCCCTCGGCCACCTTGTAGGCCACGCGCGGCATCTCGCCGGAGACTTCCTTCTCGTCAAAGCGCCGGCCCATGAATCGCTTGATCGAATAGACCGTGTTTTCGGGGTTGGTGATCGCCTGCCGCTTGGCCACCTGGCCAACCAGCCACTCCCCGCTCTTGGTCAACCCGACCACCGACGGGGTCGTGCGCGAACCCTCTTGATTGGCGATAACGACCGGCTCGCCGCCCTGCATGACGGCCACGACCGAGTTCGTCGTTCCCAGGTCGATTCCAATAATCTTACTCATGAAACCCTCCTAAACGGGTAAGGACACTGCCATAAGCGGTGGTCGAACAGGTGTCATTATAGAATCTGCGCGCCATATTGTCAACTAATCGAAGTTCCTCACTATGTCATTACATAAAAGCAGGTTACATGATTCCATACCCATTTCTTCTGGACAATCTACCGCCATTTTGACATGGATAATTGACGGCAACCGGCTGGCAAACAGATGCTCTTCATTGCTTTATGCTCCAAACTCTTGGACGAGCGAGGAAACCCGTTTCGACCAGGATGCTTCAGTTACAATACGCGGTGGTTGCCAGGCCATCGTCAGGAGGAATCATGGGCAGGGTCAGGAACAGGCTCGTTTTGATTGCATTGCTGGCGGCAGGGATTGTGCTGCCGGCCGGCTCACAGGCGCGGACTAAACCTCGCCAGAGCGGGGATCCACCTCGCGACGGCATGCTGGCTCAAATCGCGCAGGGGAAAACTTTCGGAGTCCGAAGGGCGCCCATCAAGATCGAGGATTTCACCGATTTCGAGTGCCCAGCCTGCCGGGCTCTCTACATGAAAACACTGAGCCCTCTGATCCAACAGTACGTCTCGAGCGGCAAGGTTTATCTGGTCCATCACGACTTTCCGCTTCCGATGCACCGCTTTTCGCACCAGGCGGCCTACTACGCCGATGCGGCGGCCGCCATCGGCCGTTTCGGGCCGGTGGAGAACGCCCTCTTTACCAACCAGCCCAAATGGGCGGTAAACGGAAAGATCGAGCCCTTCCTGGCCGCCGTGCTGACTCCCGCCGAGTTGCGGAAAGTGGATGAGCTGGCCAGGACGAAGGAAATTCACGAAGCGGTGCAGCGAGACTTTGCGCTGGGGACGCGGCTTGGCGTACACGAAACGCCCACCATCTTCATCACCTACAAGGGCAAAAGGACTCCGGTCATCGGCGCGGTCAGCTTTCCGATCCTCGAACGCTATCTTGACGCGTTGCTGCATCCATAGCCGGAATAATAGCCGGCGAAGAAACGCACGCGACGCCGGCGGCGTGAGCGGGTAAAATAAGCGCGTAGCCAATTATTCGGTACGGCTTGCAAGGAGGAAGCGCCGTGATCGTATTCCGGAACAGGTTGTGGATCGCCATATTGCTACTGGGAACTTGCGCAATGGCGGCGAGCGCGGTGGCAGGCCGCGTGCCGTCGTCACGCTCGATGCCGAAGGTGACGGCGCAGATGATCGCGGCCGGAAAAACCTACGGGGTGCAGTCGGCGCCGATCCGCATCGATGAATTCAGCGATTTCGAATGCCCGCATTGCCAAAACCTCTACTTGAATACCCTGCGCCCGCTGATCGACCAGTACGTCGCCAACGGCAAGGTCTACCTGGTCCATCACGATTTTCCGCTTCCCATGCACTCCTACGCGCGCCAAGCCGCCTATTACGCCGACGCGGCGGCCGCAATCGGCAAGTTCGAGCCGGTCGAGCAGGCGATTTTCCTGCATCAGGACCAGTGGGCGGGCAACGGCAAGGTCTTCCCCTTCATCGCGGCCGTGCTTACCACCGCGCAAGCCAGAGAAGTTGAGGAGATGTCGAAAACCAGCGTTGTCCGGGACGCCGTCCAGGGCGACGTAACGCAGGGCAACCGGCTCGGGATCAACGAAACCCCGACGATGTTCATTACCTACAAAGGGCGGCGAATGCCCATCGTCGGCGACGTGAGCTATCCGATCCTGCGGCGCTACCTCGATGCGCTGCTGCGCCAGTAATTGCCGATGGCGACATCCCCACGGACCAGGCTGGGAAGAATTCTGCCGCTCGCGGGCCGGTTGGTTCTGGCCGGCATTTTCCTCTTCGCCGCCTACGGCAAGCTCCGGCCCATCGACTCGTCCCCCTGGACTCTCGCCTCCCTGAAGGTCACGCCCGCCTCGCTGAGCCTTTCGATGATGCTCTTTGCCACGCAGGTCGATTCCTATCAAGTCCTGCCGGACTGGGGCGTGATGCTGGTTTCGCACGCGCTGCCCTGGTTCGAGCTCGGCCTGGGCGTGCTGTTGCTGTCGGGCCTGGCCTTGCGCTGGGTTTCGCTGATCGCCACAGGGTTGATCGCGGCGTTCTTCGGCATTATCGTGCGCACCTATTTCGCCGGGCTCCAGATCAACTGCGGCTGTTTCGGTCCCGGCGCCGAACCGCTCACCGCATGGACGATCCTGCGCGACGGGCTGTTCCTGGCGCTGGCCGCCGGTGTAACCATCGGCGCGTTCCTGCGGGCGCGCGGCGCGGCCTCGCGCAGAACCGCGCCGGCCAGTCCTTAGCGTCATTTTCCCGGGGAAATCCTCGATGCGTTATCGCGTGCCTCGACACTCGATCGTGGTATTCGCACTTCTCGTGCTGGTTTTTTCCTGCCTCGCGACCCGCGCACCGGCCCAGCCGCGGACGCCGGCCGGCCAGCTCACCGTCGAATCGATTTTCGGTGAACCAACCTTCCAGCCGCCGCTCGCCGGGGGAATCGAGTGGAGTCCGGACGGCCGCACGCTCAGCTATTTTCGGCAGACGGCCCAGGGCCGGGAACTCTGGGCGCTCGACGCGGTGACCGGCCGGCGCCGGCGCCTGATCGGCGCCGGGACGCTGAGCGATTTGCTCGAGCCGTGGCCGGATACCTGGCTCGAGCGAACCGGCTTCGGACGCCGCCCTCCCCGCCGCTACCTGTGGTCGCCCGCCGGCAACGCCCTCCTGCTCCGCTCGGCCTCGAAACTGGTTTGGTACGACATAAAGGGCGGCCGGAGCCGCTCGCTCGTCGCCGGCACGCAGCCGCTCACCGACCCCAAGATCTCGCCCGACGCCGCCTGGGTCAGTTTCATCCGCAATTACAATTTATGGATCGTGAACGTCCGCACGGGCCGCCAGCGCCAGCTCACGCGCGACGGGAGCGAAGCCCTGCGCGACGGCCAAGTCGACTGGATCTATCCGGAAGAGCTGGACCTCTTCACCGCCTACTGGTGGTCGCCCGATTCCTCGCGCATCGCCTACCTGCAGTTCAACGAGAGCCGGGTCCTGCGCTATCCGCTGATCGTTCCCGGCTCCTACGGCGCGGCGATCTACTGGACCCGCTATCCGCTGGCCGGCCAGGCGAATCCGGTGGTCCGGCTCGGCGTCGTGAAAATCTCCGGCGAAAAAACGGTTTGGATGGATACGGGCGGGGACAACAACATTTACCTGCCGCGCATTACCTGGCTCCCGGATGGGAAACGAGTGGCGATCGAGAGGCTAAGCCGCGCGCAGACTCGTCTCGATCTGCTCTTTGCCGACGCCGCCAGCGGCCACTCACGGCTGGTTCTGCGTGAAGAAGACCGCTACTGGATCAATGTCGCGCGCGCCCCCTGCTTTCTCCCGAACGGCCGCTTCCTCTGGCTGAGCGAGCGGACCGGCTTCCGTCATCTTTACCTTTACGATCCCAGCGGCCGCCTGATTCGTCCGCTCACCGCCGGCGATTGGGTGGTGACGCATCTGGCCGGCGTCGACCGGAAGGCCGGGCTGGTCTATTTCGTTGCGACGCGCGACGGGCCGCTCGGACGGCAACTCTACCGGGTCAGGCTGGACGGCACGGGCCTTGAACGCGTCAGCCGGCAGGCGGGCACGCACGAGATCTTGATGGCGCCCGGCGCCGCCGCCTACCTGGATACTTATTCAAGCGTCACCCAGCCCGACAGGCAAGAGCTTTACTCGGCCGCCGGCGCGCACCTGGCCACGCTCGGCGACGGCCGGATTCCCGCGCTGGCCACCGTGGCGCTGGGTCCGGTGCGGTTTTTGAAATTGCACGCCCCCGATGGCGCCGGGCTCGAAGCGGAAATGATCGAGCCGCCCGATTTTTCCGCCTCCCGCAAGTACCCGGTTCTGGTTTACGTCTATGGCGGCCCGGAGGAGCAAAACGTCCGGAACATGTGGGGCGGCAGCGTATTCCTTTGGCACGAAATGATGGCCGAGAAGGGCTACATCATTTTCCTGCTCGATAATCGCGGCACCTACAACCGGGGGCACGCGTTCGAGACGCCCATTTACCATGGCTTCGGCGGCGCCGACGTGCAAGACCAGCTCGCGGGGGCGCATTATCTTTTGTCGCTGCCCTACGTCGATCCCTCGCGCATCGGCGTTTGGGGCTGGAGCTTCGGCGGCACCATGACGCTCAATCTGCTTTTCCGCGCGGGCGATATTTTCAAGGCCGGCGTCGCCGTCGCGCCGGTCACCGATTGGCGTCAATACGATACGATCTATACCGAGCGCTACCTGGGCACGCCCGACGAGGACCCGGGCGGCTACCGCGCCGGCTCTCCGGTCACCTACGCCGCCGGGCTTACCGGGAAGCTGCTCATTATCGACGGCACCGACGACGACAACGTCCACTTCTCGAACACCACCGAACTGATCGGCCAGCTGATCGACGACCATCTCTACGCCGGCCACGTCCGGCTGATGATCCTGCCCGGACGCGGACATCCCATCAACGACAGAGCGGCCCTGCTTTCCCTTTTCAAGCGCATGACCGCCTTCCTTTTGCACCACGTATGACCCGGGCCGGGCGTCCGAACTTCGTTCAGGGGACTTCGTTTCGGGGGTTGGGCCTGTTGCCGGGTCAGACTCGCCGGACTTCGGCCGAGGACGCCGGGCCGGCCATCTGCCCGCCCGGGGCGGGGGAGCGATGCCTCAAGCGGCCGATCTCGAAAAGGGCGCTCGAGACGGCATGTTTCATGGCGAGGGAAGTTTCCACGCCGCAAGTGCATCCGGGACATTCCCGGCGGACCATGGCCGCGCACTGGGAAACGTAAGCCTCCGACGCCAGGATATTTCCCAAACTGTCGCGGAGAATATTTCCCACCGGCGCGAGCGGGTAGCATCCGGTCAGCACGTCGCCGTTCGAGATCACGAAGACTTGCGTATAGCCCAAAACGCAAGCCGGTTCCGCGAGCGGTTCCTTGTTGTAATATTTCCGCACGTAATCGACCTCATACGCCGGCCGTTTCAAGGTGTCCCGCAGGAATTTCGTGATCCGCTCGACGTCGTCCCGCTCGGGCCACATCGAGTCCAGATCGGCGTCCTTGAGAAAGTAGAGGCTTCGGCTCAGGATATTGATTTCCAGCTCGGCTCCGGCGCCGCTCACCACCCTCGCCAGCTCCTCGAGCTCCCCGGCGGAAATCCGGTTCAGGGTGACCGAGACGGCCACCTGCTTGCCGCGCAGCAACCCGATGCCTTCCATGGCCAGATCGAAATAGCCCTTGATTCCGCGGATCCGGTCGTTGGTCTGCTTCAGGCCGTCCACGGATACGGCGATTTTGGTGATGGGAGAATCGTTGATCTCTTTGTGGAGCTTCTTGAGAAGCAGCCCGTTGGTCTGCACGATGATCTGTTTGATCGGGGCGGTGCGGGCCGACTTCAGAATCTCGAACATATCCCGGCGCAGCAAGGGCTCGCCGCCGGTAAAGCGCAACGTCTCGATGCCGAGATCGCCGATCTGATTCAGCAGGTCGATTGCGCGGTCTTTATCGATCGCGTCCTGCCAGCGCGACTTCCAGTAGTCGCAGCTGATGCAGCGGGCCTGGCAATTCTCGGTCAACTTGACGTGGGCGGCCAGCGGCCGGGCTCGCGACGGCAGCACGCCAGCCGACACCTGGCTCCCCATCCACACCCGCGAAAGATAAAAACCGTGCGAAGACATGTTTCGGCGCTTCTGCACAGCCGCATCCGTCCCGAAAGCCTTCTTTCGGGAAATCCCTTGCGGCTCGCACCTCCTCGGCCGAGCTTACCATAGGAAACTCGCCGCACGCCGTCCTGGATTCGAAGCGTTTCGGCGATTTCACGCGCCGGGGCTTTTTCCGGCTATTGCGCGCCAGCGGGGCAATTCGCCCCGATCCATTGACTGCTACCGCTGTAATTTGCGGTCATGGTCTGGCTGCCGCGCGAAATTACCATCTGCCCTGTTCCCGACGCATGTTCGGAGCCGGCAGCCTTCAAGTGCACCGTAAAATCGTACTTATACCCGTCCGGGGGCCTGCAGGTCCCTTGAACGTCCATCGTGCTGCTCGTCGAGCCCAGAACCGTGTAGGTACACTTGTCCTTTGGATCATCGAACGGATACTTATTCAAATCCTCCTTCTTTGTACAAGACTTCCACGTGTGGGTTTGTGGCGTTCCCCCAAACTGGCTCCGGAGCATCGCCTCGAATCGGGCTCGCTGCTCCGGCGGCAATTGGGCCAGCTTGGCTTCCTCGTCCGGAGGCAGCGGGGGCATGCCCTTGACTGTGCTGGTCATGGTGGTCTGCCAAAGGCCAGGTTTGATGTTCAGCGGAACCAACGCGGGGTTCGCCTTCTGGACCGGGGGTGGAGCTTGCTCTACTTGCTTCTTCTGTGTTTGAGCCAGCAGCACCGCTGCCAGAAAACAAAACGCCCCAAACACAATCATTTTTCGCATCGCACTCCTCCATAAGAGTCTTCATTCGACTCGTAATCGCTCTACAACAAACTCACAGCTTCGCGAGTACATCCAGTACCAGTGCATTTCCCTTTGCCTCGATTTGACTGAATTGGTTTGTTGGTGGCCCTTGAACCCCGACTTGCGTGAGCAAGGAGCACGCGTCGGCTGGCGGCGCAGCGTACGCTGGCCGCGAGCCGCCAAACGCCAACATGAAAAGGACGCCACCGCAGATTGCAAACGCCGATTTCCACTTCACGGGCTTGCTCCTCGGGAAACAAAGCGGCTGTTCGCACACGCGAATGCATACTCCCTACGCGTGAAACCACCGTTCTTGAGATTTGCCCATAAAAGGCCGAGCGGAATGAGGTATGAAGGCATTGGCCAGGCCTTGAATCTCGTCTGAACCTGCCCAAGTGGCTGGAAGTATAGCACAGGGCGGACCGGGCCACTGCGGCCCCAGTCCGGCTGGAGGCATCCCGGCTTCAGGGGCGAAATCGAAGCGAACGGAAGCGTGGATTCACCGCTTTTTATGCGCCCAGTCCGGAATTCGGGGGCCCCCGGCTCGCCGAACTGAGATAGGATACTGACTAGAACAATATTCGCCGCCCCCCTTAAGGAAATCCGCCGGAAGTTCTGATTTGGGCTTTTACCTAACCGAGGAGCAAACACAACATGCGCATGCTGCTAAGAGTTACTATTCCCGCGGAAACCGGAAATGCCGCGGCCAAAGCAGGGACATTGAGTTCTACCATCGAGAAAATTTTGGCCGAGCTGAAACCCGAAGCGGCCTACTTTTATGCGGGTGACGGCCAACGAACGGGCGCGTTTGTTTTCGACATGAAGGACTCATCACAAATTCCCGCGATCGTCGAGCCCTGGTTCCTCGCCTTCAACGCCAAAATTTCCCTGAGCCCCGTCATGAATGCGCAAGACCTCGCGACGGGCGGCTCGGCGATTGCCAAGGCCGCGCAGCAGTTCGGCAAGTAGAAGCCCGAACTCCATCGCGCGGCTTCACCGAGGGAGCGGAACGCTGGGGGCGGCGGGGAAGCCACCTGCCGCCCTTATCGCCGCGCCACATCGCGTGGGGCCGGCGCCGGTGGGCGCCAATATCTTCGGCGGATGCCTGGCTAGCGATTCTCCGGCAGCCGTTGCGGCGACGCGGCCAGCTTGACCTCGAAATCGAGCCGGGCGGCCGGGCGGAGGAAGCGCTTGCGGCGCACTTCGATCCGCACGATGTCTCCCGGCTTCTTGTTCCAAAGAGCCAGGCGCGTATCGGCAATCCCTTTGACCACATGGCCGTCGATTTCGGTCAGCACATCCGCCTTCCTGAGCCCCGCCTTTTCTCCCGCGCCGCCCGCGCGCAAAGAAGCGATCCGGCACTCACCGTCGATCTCTTTCAGGCGGGCATCGAGAACGCCGGCCGGCGGCAGATTCTGCTTCTTGCTTAGCAAAAAATAGTCGGCTACGTGCGGGGCGAGATTCACCCCGCTGCTGAGTACGATGACATAGGACGCCTGCGTGCGGCGCTCCAGGCGATGAGGGATGCCGGAGCCGAATTCCATGTGCCCGGCGCCCGCGAGGATGACCATGTGGACGCTTTTGTGCGCGTTCAGATACGCGGCGGCGCATTTGGCCATGCCTTCGTCCCAAACCAACTGCGCTTCGACAAAATGCTGGAAGGTCATTCCCTGGTGCTCGTCGAACGCCTCCTGGAGGCGTTTCCGGTAAGCGGGGCTGGCCGGTTCGATCCTTCGCGGCAGATAGGCGCGATCCTTCCCGGATACGCCGGCAATTCCCACGCGGGCGACTTCCTCGACCAGTTTCGTGGGCACATTGAGGGCGCGCACCGGAATGTGCTCGGCCCGCGCGTAGCGGAAAATCGGGGCGTAAAGACGGTAATCGAAACCCCAGCGCGTGAAATATTGGGTCGTGCGAAGGAATTCGTCTTCGGAGATTTTTCCCGCGATGTAGTCGTCTATATGGGATTGGAAGGGCTGCTGGAAATACTCGACTCCAATCGCCATGTGCGGGTGGAGCGCGTGAAGCCGCCGGATGATGGCGAGCTGATTCAGATGGTTGTCGTAGCGATTGTGGATTTCTCCGATGAAGACGACGCGCTTGGCGGCGAGCTCGCTGACGAGCTGGCCCAGCGAAGGGCCGGAATCCAAATCGATAGCTTGGAAGGATGCCCGGTCCTGCGCAATCGCGCCTGCCGCCCAGGACAAAGCCAGCGCGCAGGCGAGCAGGCGGCCAAGGAATCGAACCCCGGCGTATCGAGCCCCTGTAGATCGAACAATGCCCCGAAGCCGCATGACCGGGAAATCGTATCACAGGCAATGCGCCGCCGATTCTCGAACGCCCGCGCGCCCGGCCGGCAACCTCTATTTCACATCGGCGGGGCAGGTCGCTGCGAGCCATTTGGATTCCATCTTCATATTCGAGTTCATCGTTCCACCGCCCATCGTCCCGACAATGGTCCCCGTCCCCGTCACGTGTTCCGGACTGGAGGCATGAAATGTCATGTGAATATCGGCCTTCGAAGTCTCCTCCATGCACGACTCCTTGACCTCCAGATCGCTCCCCGCCGACTTGATTACGGTTTGCCGGCATTTGATTTTGGGGTACTGGTTCATATCGGTGAACGGATCCTCGGTCCGTTCTTTCTCGGTCAAACATCCCTTGTAGGTTCTCACCCTGGGCTTTCCGTTGCCCATCATCTTCATTGCCGCCTCATAGCGGGCCCGTTGTTCGGGAGTCAACTGCGACTCCATCTCCGGGGGTATACCGAGCGCGCCGCAGATGATCATTTTCCGCATCTCTGCCTCCTCGAGGCCGGCTTCCGATCGAAAGCGCCGCCTCCAGTTCCCTTCTCCGAATTCGCCGCAACAGCCGCCGGGAATTCGCATGGTCCCCGCTGCCGGCGGCGCGGATGCGCGGTCCAACGGCGGAAGTGAAACGCAGAAAGGCTCTTCTCACGCGCCAATGCGTAAACCAAACGCTTGAGGCCAGCATTCTCCAGGACTGCCGCGATAAAGCCTGATTGAAATGAGGCTGAAAATATTAGGTGGGCATTCGACCTTGGGGAAGCCTGCCCAGTTGCCTGGGAATATATCACGCGCCGAAAGAGGAGACTCGGTCACGGTATCGGCAGCGGTTGGCTCAGCCCGGCCGCCTGGGCGGTGCCGGCGGGCGTGTAACCGGCGAGGGCGGCCTGTTCGTATTGGCTCCGGCCTCACCGCCAGGGCTGGGGCTGCTCGACCGCCGGCGCTTGCGCGAGCGCGGTCGAACTCCAAGGAGTCGCCGCTGGGTGAAATCCATTAAAATTCTGCGTGATTTTCCGCTGTGCAATTTTTGGGTATCCGGCCCCGCCCTTACAACTCCCTTCATAACTCATTGACAAGGTATAGATTGCTGGCAAAAGGCGTCACCACCCGCGGGTGGCGAGGTTCGTGCTGCGTTAGTCGTCATTCACACCCTGGAGGAACCCGACGAAGACATTCCCAATGCCACGTGCGGAAAAGCCTGTAAGGCGAAGCCCAAATGGCCGCAACGGCGATTGCCAGCCGATCGCCCGCCGTCGCCCGCGCGGCGGAAAAGATTCAGGATTTCGAGGAGGGCCTTATGCCTCTGGTGCGCTTTGACCTGTATCAGGGCCGCAGCGATCAGGAGATCAAAAAGCTGCTCGACACCGCGCACAGCGTGCTGGTGGAGGTTTTCAAGGTGCCCGTGCGGGATCGCTACCAGATCGTCAATGAGCACCTGCCGTCACGTATGCTCATGGAGGATGCCGGTCTTCACATCCCCCGCACCAACAACTTTGCGATGATCCAGATCACGACGCGGGCCCGGCCCCGGGAGATGAAGGTGCAATTCTACAAGCGCATGGCGGAGGAGCTCGAGAAGCAATGCGGCATCGCGCCCTCCGATGTGATGATCAACATCGTCACCAGCGGGGATGAAGACTGGTCGCTGGGGCTGGGTCGCGCGCAGATCCTCACCGGAGGACTTTGAAAGTAAGGATGCGGCCTCGCTTGTAACGGAGGCCGAGGAGGAGATGAAATGTACGCACGCATCCTCGAAATGAAGACCAAGAAAGGGCAAGCCCGAGCGCTCTGCGCCGCCGCCGAGCAGAAAATCCTGCCGATCGTAAGGAGATATCCCGGCCTGGTGGATGTGATGTGGATGATCCCCGACGAATCGCCCGACTCGGTTCTTGCGGTCAGCTGGTGGCAAACCAGTGAAGCAGCCGACAAGTTTCGCACCGAGGGCTACAGCGCCGTGGCCGATATCTATCGACCCTTCGTCGAAGGCGAAATTCGCGTGCGGAAATGTGAAATCACGGTTGCGCCAAGCTCTCAGGCGCGAGTAGCCAAAGCCCCCTAAGCATTGCGGCAACCCCAAGGCTTGCGCAATGCGCTAGCAGCGTCCGGCACCGCTATTCGTCCCTCTGACCTGCTCCCCCGATTTCGCGCAGAAGTGTATATGATTTTCGCATTTGTGAGCGGTCCCCTTTTCCTGCGTCATGCGCAGAGTGAGTCTCCGGCGGTTTTGGTGCCCATGAGTTCGCGGCTAGCCGCGAACTCATGGGCGATTTCGTGCGGCGTCCTCTCTCCGTGAGCCCGGTGAGGACGACTCTCAT
>DATLSU010000012.1:0-16722 GCA_035533975.1 Patescibacteria group bacterium | reverse complement strand
AGGAATGATTCCGGCCGCTTGCGGCGCCTCTCCATAACCGCCTACGCCGAATGGGTATTGGGCAGTTCACGCGGCGATTCGGCGCCCTATCTCGTTACAGAACTCGATTCGGAAACGGGCGCCGTCTTCGTCAGAAGCGCTTGGGACGGAGAATTCGGCGGGCGCATCGCCTTCGCCGACCTCGGAGGCAGACAGGAATCGGTCACCGGCGACCGAACGGAATTTCTGGGCCGCAACGGGACGCTGGCGCGGCCGGCCGCGCTCGAGCGGGGCAGCCCCCTCTCCGGGAAGGTGGGAGCAGGTCTTGACCCTTGCGCCGCGTTGCAAGCCTCCATTGAACTGCAGCCCGGCATGAGCGCGGAGATTCTGTTTTTCCTGGGACAAGCGGAAAACAGGGAGCAGGTGCGCCATCTGCTGACTCGATACCGCACCGCGGATTTGAATGCGGTTTTTGCCGGTGTCACCGGTGAGTGGGATTCCATCCTCGACGCCGTGCAGGTCGCTACGCCCGAGCCGGCCATGGATCTTCTCCTGAACCGCTGGTTGCTCTATCAGACCCTGGCATCTCGCATTTGGGCCCGCGCAGCCTTCTATCAATTGAGTGGCGCATACGGCTTCCGCGACCAATTGCAGGATGGGATGGCCTTGTGCGTCGGCAGGCCTGAAGTCGCGCGCGAACATCTTCTGCGCGCCGCGTCGCGACAATTTATCGAAGGTGACGTGCAACACTGGTGGCATCCGCCCTCGGGACGTGGTGTGAGAACGCGGATCTCGGATGACCTCCTCTGGTTGCCGTATGCCGTCGTCCACTTCATCGAGGCGACCGGCGAGATGGCCGTGCTGGAAGAAATCGTGCCATTCCTCGATGGGGACTTGCTTGCCGAAGGTCAGAACGAATCCTATTTCCAACCCCGTGTGTCGCAGACTCGCGCCACTCTCTTCGAGCATTGCGCCCGTGCGCTGGATCGCAGTCTCCGCGTTGGCGCTCACGGTTTGCCGTTGATGGGCACGGGTGATTGGAATGACGGCATGAACCGGGTCGGCGAGCAGGGAAAGGGAGAAAGCGTTTGGCTCGGCTGGTTCCTCCACGCGATTCTTTGGGAGTTTGCCAAAATTGCCGATGCCCGCGGCGAACATGCCCGCGCCGAGGCTTGGCGTCTCCACGTAAGCGCTCTGAAGGCGGCCCTCGAGCGCGAGGGTTGGGATGGCGAATGGTATCGCCGCGCCTTTTTCGATGACGGCTTCCCCCTGGGTTCTTCCCGGAGCGTGGAATGCACAATCGACTCGATCGCGCAATCCTGGGGAATCATCAGCGGCGCTGCCGAACCCGGCCGTGCCGCACGCGCCATGAGCGCCGTGGATCGGCATCTGGTGCGCCGCCCAGAAGCACTTGCTCTCCTCCTCACGCCGCCTTTCGAAAAAACGGAGCACGATCCAGGCTACATTAAAGGTTACCTGCCCGGCGTCCGGGAAAACGGAGGGCAGTACACTCACGCCGCCGCCTGGACGGTCATTGCCTTCGCCGCCCTTGGTGATGGCGACAAGGCTGCGGAATTGTTCCGCATCCTGAATCCAATCAACCGCGCCAATTCACGATCGGCTGTCCAGCGCTACAAAGTGGAGCCCTATGTGCTTTCGGGCGATGTCTATTCCGAACCGCCGCACGTCGGACGCGGCGGATGGACCTGGTACAGTGGTTCGGCTGGTTGGCTCTATCGCGCGGGTTTGGAATGGATCCTGGGCTTCCGTGTGCGCGGACGGCTGCTTTGCATCGACCCTTGTATCCCGCGGAACTGGCCCGGCTACTCAATCGATTTCCGATATCACTCTGCAACCTACAAAATCACCGTGAAAAATCCACGCGGCCTCTGCCGTGGTATTGCTTCAACCAGCGTGGACGGCAAGGGATTTGTCGGTCGCGTAAATATCCCGCTCGCTGACGATGGCGCCGAGCATCAGGTTCTGATTGTGATGGGTTAGCTGGAATACCGGCTGGTCTGCCCCGCCGTCTGGGATCGAAGTCTGTCATTCCATACCAACATGCGACAGTAGTCTTAGGGCTTACGACCTAGCAGGATGCCGGAAAACTGCCGTTCCGAACCCCGATGCTACCGGTCGGCGTGAGGAATCTGCTTGTTTTCAACGAAAAGCAGATCCCGAACCCGCCGCGGCGGGTTCGGGATGACAGCTCAACAGGTTTTTCAGTCCCCTGCCAGGACACCAGCCGGAAGCCGCGAAAATATTCGACCTTTGAAGAGTGGCGTACGGGGTGAGATTCGAACGAGACCGCCCCGCGCGAGCAGAGCGAGCCGCAGTAAACAATGCCCCAGTCTACCCGCCCAATAATTGAAGTTTGAAAAATCAGGACAATGGCGGAGAGGGTGGGATTCGAACCCACGAGACCGGTTTTGCCGGTCTACCCGCTTTCGAGGCGGGCTCTTTCAACCGCTCAGACACCTCTCCGCGCCGTTCGCTTATTGTAAACGGAATCCGCGGCTGCTCCACGCGAGTTTCGACGCCCTGCCGATGCGAAACGGACGCGGAAGCCTATTGCTTCTGCGGAGCGCCCTGGGAATCGGGAAATGCCTTCGCCATTTCGTTCATGTGCGCCTTCTTGGCGCTCGCGGACCGCTCGTTGGAAATCGCGGCATCGACCGCTTGGACAACCCAATTCACATCGGGCTCGATGCTGGCCAGCGTTTCCTGTTGCTTCGCCGCCCATTCGTCGGCGGCCGTGCCGGCCGGCGGGGGCTGGACCTTGTAGCTGGTAACCATCTGCCCTACCTTCACGCCATAGAAAACCATCTTCGCCGTGTTGCCCTGAAGCTGGGCGTCGCGAACCAACTCGACGGCTACGGTGAGGTTGCTGGGATCGATGGCCAGGGCCTTATTGCCGAACTCATAGGCCTTGTTGTAATTCTTCAGGGACGAGTAAATGCTGACGTACAGATTGTTCGCCATGAGCGCCATGTCACCGGTGGGGTGAGCCGCGGCGAAATTATCGAGCAACGCCAGTTTCTGGTGAGGATTGGTCGCGGCCTGGATGGCGGAGAGTTGCTTATCCTCGGGCGTTCCCACCTGCACCACAACTTGTTTGCCCAGTTGCGCGGCGGCGGTCGACGCCATCCCCAGCAGCAGAATGATTCCCATCGTCAATACGCGCATGATTGCCTCCTCAGCGCCTCGGCAAGTCCGGCAAACCCGCAACGGAGTCGACAACCCGGCCGAGCCAAACTTCGCTGATTCGGCGGGTGCGGAGAGCTGAAAATTCGCCAGCCGACTTCGGACACGCACCTCTTGCGGCATCGGACACTCCGAACCGCCATATGGAGAGCATCTTAGTTCACACGGCGCCCGTAGCCAAGCAGAACCGGCGGACACGGTTGTCCGAAGCCGCCTTCCAGCCGGCCGAGGAGGGCGCCATTTCCGCGCCGGCGAGCCCCGCCGAGACGGGCGCACCGCGATTCAGGCGTGCAGCAATATCCGGAGATCGCGCAGGTTGTTACCGGTGGGACCGGTTTCGATGGCGTCGCCCAGGCGGGCGAAAAAACTGTAGGCATCGCTGCGCGTGAAGAATGCGGAGGGATCGAGTCCGGCCGCGCGGGCCCGCTCGAGGGTTGCGCCGTCGGCCACGACGCCGGCCGCAGGACTCGATCCATCGATTCCGTCGGTACCGGCGCTCAGAACGACGATCGGCCGGCCGGCGATTTTCCGGGTGAGATAGAGAACGAAGGCGGAATTGCGTCCGCCGATGCCCGGGCCGGTCACCGGACAAAGCACCTCCCCATCGGCAATCAGGGCGACCGGGCGAGCGGGGCTGGCCTGTTTGTGGCGCAGGAGCAGATCGAGCAGGCGGTCGGCGGCGCGGCCGAGCGGCCAATTGTCGGTCGAGTTGTCGCAAATGGTGAGGAAGCCGTGCGATTCTGCGGCGCGGTGCGCCTGATGAAACAGATCGTGGTGGTCGAGCAGAACGAAAAACCGGGAACGCGCGAAGGCCGCATCGTTCGCCTTGGGCGTTTCCATCAGGCTTCCCCGCTCGAATGGCGGCCGCAGCGACGCCGGCAGCCGGTTCAACAAGCCGTAGCGTTCGACCACGCGGCAGGCATCGGCGGCTGTCGAAGGATCGGGCAGGGTCGGCCCGGAAGCCAGCGCCGATTCCTCGCCCTCCGGAACGTCGCTGATCGCCAGGGTAAGCTTCATCGCTTCGGGCGCCGCCGCGGCCAGGCGTCCGCCCTTGACCGCCGAGACATGCTTCCGGATAACGTTGATTTCGTCGATCGATCCGCCGCAGGTCACGAGCAGCCGGTGCAACTCGCGCATATCCGCCAAGCGAACCGAGGGATCGAGCGGCAGCTCGACCAGCGCCGAGCCGCCGCCCGAGATGAGGAAGAAGAGCAGCGTATGGCGGTCCGCGGCGGCCACCAGATCGAGAATCGCTCGCGCGGCGCCGAAGCTCTCTTCGTTGGGCAAGGGATGTCCGGCGACGAACGTCCGAAAGCCCTCGACTGGCTGCGCCGGCGGCGCCGGGACGACGAGGATTCCCTCCGCCGGGAAATCCGGCGCGAGCACATCCGCCAACCCCGCGGCCATCGCGGCAGCGGCTTTGCCGAAGGCAACCACGCGCAGCGCGGAGAATTCGCCGAGGTCGATTTCCCCGCCGCCGATGCGCAACCGGCCGGACTCGCGCCGCAGCTTCCCGCGCACGCTGCGGCGGACATCCACGGCGGCGATGGTTCGATCCAGTATGGCTCGCGCGATGGACTTCCCGTCGGTCATCGAGAGCCGCCTGCCGGCGCTTTTACACCTTGGCCAAGGCCGCCGCGCCGGCCTCGGCGACGCTCACATCCTCGTCCTCGTTGCCCGCGCTGACTCCAATCGCGCCCACCACCTGGTCATCGACAATCAAAGGAATTCCTCCGCGAACCGGAGTCTGCTGGTCGGAACGGGCGAGCGCCAGGCCGAGTCCCAAAATCACATTGGCAAACTTATCCTCCTTGGCCGGGGCGCCGGTCCGGGAGCGGCGCAGCGCGGCGGCGCGCGCCTTCGTGAGGGCGACTTCCACCGATGCGGGCTTGGCGTCGTCCATGCGGACAAACGCCAACAGGTGCCCGCCGTCATCCACCACGGCGATGTTCATCGGCCGGTGGATTTCGACCGAGCGCCGCTCGGCCGCTTCCAGCACGGCGCGGGCGCCTTCGAGAGTTAACCGGGGAGTATTGCGGTTCACCAGAGCCATCTCTTCCTCCTCGCTTTCGCCGAACAGATTCTACAGGGCTTCTTCTACAAGATTTCCGGGTTCAGCACGTTGGGCGGACGCCGGCCGGAAAATAGCGCCACGGCGTTTTCCGCCGCGATCCGCGCCATGCGCGTGCGGGTTTCGAGCGAGGCGCTGGCGATGTGCGGCGTCAGCACGGCGTTCTTGCGCCCGAGCAGGCCCGGATGAATTCCGGGCTCGTTTTCGTAGACGTCGAGGGCGGCGCCGGCGATTTCGCGGGCCTCGAGAGCGCGCACCAGCGCCTCCTCATCGAGCACGGGACCCCGCGAGGTGTTGATGAGAAACGCCGTAGGCTTCATTCGCGCCAGTTGCGCGCCGGAAATCAGGTGACGGGTCTCCGGCAGCAGGGGAACGTGGAGCGTCACGAAATCCGCTTCCCCGAGCATCCGTTCCAGGTTCGCGTACTCGGCTCCGAGTTCCCGCTCCGTTTCGGCGCCCGCTCGCGCCCGGTCGCTATAGAGGATTTTCATGCGAAATCCCGCCGCGCGCCGGGCGACGGCGCGGCCAATGCGGCCCAGTCCCACGATGCCAAGCGTTTTGCCCCAGACGTCGGCGCCGCAGAGCTGGCCGAGCTCCCAACCCTCCCAAGCGCCTGACCGCGCCAGTTCGATTCCTTCCGGCAGGCGCCGGGCCACGGCAAAAATCAGTGCCCAGGCGAAATCGGCGGTCGTTTCATCGAGTACGCCCGGCGTGTTGGTGGCGGCGACGCGATGCCGCGTGCATGCGGCCAAGTCCATATGGTCGAATCCCACCGAAACCGTGGCCGCCAGCTTCAAGCGGGGCGCATGGGCGAGCAGATCCTCGTCCACTTTCTCGCTGAGCAGGCAAATCAGGCCTTGCTTGTCGCGCACCCGGGCGAGCAGCTCGCCGCGAGGAATCGGCCGGGCGCCGGACCAGTATTCCACGTCGAAATTGTCATTCAGCAATTTGCGGGGGCCGTCGAAGAGAGGATGCGTCGAAAGGATCCTGGGCCTGTCCATAGGGTTTCCTCGGGCTCGGGTAGTATAACGCCCGCCGGTGAGGCAGCAAGCGTTGCGACCGACCCCTCATTTGGGCCAGCCGCGCCGATTGGATTGACGCCGCTTTTCCCTTGCCACTATAGTCGGCAGAGGGGTGACGGACCGATCCATGGATTCGACGGTTTTACGCGAACTGGAGGGCATCGTCGGCCGCGAGAACGTTTTATCGTCGCCGGACGAATTGCAAATGTACGAGTATGACGGGTCGGTGGCAACGGGCCGGCCCGATTGCGTTGTTTTCCCCGCCGACAAGCGGCAGGTGGCCGAGATCGTGCGGCTCACCGGCCGCCGCAGCGTGCCGATCGTCGGCCGCGGAGCGGGAACCGGCCTTTCGGGCGGGGCACTGGCGCGCGAGGGCGGCGTGCAGATCGTTTTCTCGCGGATGAACCAAATTTTATCGGTCGATGCCGAAAACCGTCTTGCGGTGGTTCAGCCGGGCGTCGTGAACTGGGAACTTTCGCGGGCCGTCGCGCACCTGGGCCTGCATTACGCGCCCGATCCATCGAGCCAGAAAGCGAGTACCATCGGCGGAAACGTCTCGGAGAACTCCGGCGGTCCGCACACCCTGGCCTACGGCGTTACCACCAACCATGTGCTCGGCCTCGAGCTCGTTCTGCCCGATGGCGAAACGGTTGAGATCGGAGGCAGCGCCGTCGATCCAACCGGCTACGACCTGCCGGGACTGCTGGTCGGCTCGGAAGGAACCCTCGCGCTCGTCGTCGAAATCACCGTGAAACTGACGCCGAATCCGGAACTGGTGAAAACGCTTTTGGCTGTTTTCGAAACCGCCGACGACGCTACCGAGACGGTGGTGGCGCTGACGGTGAGCGGCATCACCCCGGCGGCCTGCGAGATGATCGACGGCTGGACGATCGCCGTCATCGAAGACTGGATCCACGCCGGCCTGCCGACCGACGCCGGCGCCCTGCTCCTGATCGACGTCGACGGGTTGCGCGAGTCGGCCGAGGGGGAGGCCGCGGCCGTGGCGGAGATCGCCCGCAGGCACCATGCGCGCGAGGTGCGCGTGGCGCGCGACGCGCGCGAGAGCGAAACGCTTTGGAAGGCCCGCAAGAACGCCTTTGGAGCCGTCGGCCGGGTGGCGCCGGATTACCATTCCCAGGACGGCGTCATTCCCCGAACCCGGCTGCCCGAAACCTTGCGGAAAATCGCGGAGATCGGCCAGAAGCATGGATTCGTGATCGGCAATGTGTTCCACGCCGGCGACGGCAATCTGCATCCGTTGATCGGTTTCGACCGCCGCGATCCCAGCCAACTCGCGCACGCCCTCGCGGCTGCCGACGAAATCATCGCCTGGTGCGTCGAGATCGGGGGATCGATCACCGGCGAGCACGGCGTCGGCATGGAGAAAGACCGGCTGATGCCCCTGCTTTTCAGCCCGGCCGATATCGAACTGATGAAGCGCGTCCGCGGCGCGTTCAATCCCCTCGGGCTGCTGAATCCAGGCAAGATCTTCCCCGGCGGCAAGAGCTGCGGCGAAATCCACGTTCCGGCCTCGTTACCGGCCGTTCAGCAACCGGCCGCTCCCATCAGCGACGGCTCGCCAGCCACCTCTCCCCAATGAGCAGCGCGGCGAAACAACTCCAGTCCCTCGCCGGAATCGCCGGCGAGGCCAATACCAGCACCGATCCGCAAACGCTCGGGGCGTATGCGATCGATGGCCGCCTGCCGGGGGTCCTCGTGCGGCCTTCGAGCGCCGAGGAGATCGCGGAAATCCTCCGCTGCTGCGCCGCCGATAAGCTGGCGGTCATTCCCACCGCGGGCGCGACGAAGCTTCGGATTGGAGCGCCGCCTGCCCGGTACGACGTCGCGCTGGTCACGACGCGTCTCGACAAGATCCCCGCTTACGATCCCGGCGACCTCACCGTCAGCGCCGAAGCCGGCGCCCGCCTGAGCGATCTGCTGGCGCTGCTGACCGAAAAGCGGCAAATGCTTCCCCTGGCCCCGCCGTTCCTGAATCAAGCGAGTGTCGGAGGCACGGTGGCGAGCGGCGTCGATTCCGCGCTTCGCCATCGCTACGGCACCGTCCGGGATTTCCTGCTGGGCATCGAATTTGTCACGGGCGACGCGATCCGCGCCAAAAGCGGCGGCCGCGTGGTCAAGAACGTCGCCGGCTACGATCTGCACAAGCTTTTCATCGGCTCGCTGGGAACGCTGGGCGTAATCACGCGGGTGAACTTCAAGACGTTTCCCGTGCCTGAGGCGAGCGGCGGATTTCTGGCCTCGTTCGCCAATGAATCGGGCGCCCTCGAACTACTGCGGAGAATCCGGCATTCCCCGCTCCGGGTCACAACTCTCGATGTTCTCAATCCGGCGCTGGCTGCCTTGTTCGCCAGCCGGACCCCATCGACCGCTCCGGACGCACCCCTGCCCGGATCTTGGCTTTGCGGTTCCTCGTGGGCCGTCGCCGCCAGTTTCGACGGAAGCGATGCGGCGTTGCGGCGCACCACCAGCGAACTCGAAGGCATGGCCGGCGAGGCAGGCGCGAACGCGACCACCCTGCTCGCCGAAGACGCCCGGCCCTCTCTTTGGGTTCGCATACGCGAATGGATTCCGCTGCTTCTGGACGCATCTCCAGCCGCGACGATCGTGCGCGTGAGCGCGCTTCCCACCCAGCTAGGCGAGATTCTCGGAGCCGCGCAGCTCTCGGGGGATCGGAACGAACTGCCGGTAGCCATCCTGCTCCGGGCGGTAGGCGTCGCCTACGTTGCGTTTTTGCCCGGCCAATCGGACGAGCAAACGGTCGGGCGTCTGGCGCGGGCCGCCGGCGAGGTGGCCGAAGCGGCGGCCGCGGCGAAGGGATTCAGCTTCATTGCGTGGTGCCCGCCGGAACTCAAGGGCCAGGTATCCTTATGGGGAAAGGAAAGAGCCGACATTTCCCTCATGCGCAAAGTAAAACAGGTTTTCGATCCCGAAAACGTCCTGAGTCCGGGCCGATACATAGGAGGTCTCTGAACGTCTTGGCTACCGACACTGTCAAACCGAACGGGGGCGCCGGACCGGACAGGGCGGATTACGAAGATTTCGCTCATTGCGTGCATTGCGGCCTGTGCTTGAATCATTGCCCCACCTACCGCCTCTGGGGCCGTGAAGCGGATTCACCGCGAGGCCGCATCCGGCAAATGTTCCTGGTCGATCAGGGCCAGATGCCGATCGATGCGGCATACGTCAGCCACATCGACCGCTGCCTGGCCTGCCGCGCTTGCGAAACCGCCTGCCCTTCCGGCGTCGAATACGGGAAGCTGGTCGAGATGGCCCGCGGCCAAATTCAGCAAAACTTTCGCCGGCCGGCGGGCGCGCGGCTGCTGCGCAACCTTTTCTACCGGGGCGTGCTTCCGCACCGGGGCCGGATGACGTTGCTCGCTCGCCTGATCCGTTTCTACCAGCGAAGCGGGCTCGAGTGGCTGGCCGCGAACTCGGGTCTTTTGCGAATACTGGGCCTCGAGGCTCGCGCTCAGCTCATGCCACCCATTGATCGCCGGTTCTTTTCCACCCGTTCCGCCAAGGTATACCCCGCCACCGGCACGCAACGCGCCAGGGTCGCTCTATTCGCCGGCTGCATCGCGCGAATGACCTTTACCGAGCTGAATGAAGCGACGATCCGCGTTCTGCAAGCCAACGGCTGCGAAGTCACCGTTCCCGCGGATCAATGGTGCTGCGGGGCGCTGGCCGTTCACGCGGGTTACCGCGATGTGGCGCGCAAGATGGCGCTGCGGAACATGGACATCTTCCTGGCCGGGAATTACGACGCCATCATCACCAACGCCGCCGGTTGCGGCTCGACGCTCAAGGAATACGCGTTCCTCTTCGCCAAGGGAAGTCAAGAATACGAGCGGGCCGAGAAGTTCGACCAGCGCGTTCGCGACATCAGTGAATTCCTGGACGAGTTGGGGCTGGTTGCGCCGCTTCGGCCTGTCTCGATTCGCGCCACTTACCAGGACTCCTGCCACCTGCTTCACGGGCAGAAGATCCGCGAGGCGCCGCGGCGTCTGATTGCCGCCGTGCCCGGCGTCGAACTGATCGAAATGAAGCTCCCCGATCAGTGCTGCGGATCGGCCGGCGTCTACAACGTCACCGAAACGAAAGCCTCCATGGACCTGCTCGCCAGGAAGATGGAAGATGCGCATGCGACAGGCGCCGACACGATCTTGACCGCCAATCCCGGCTGCATTCTCCAGCTCCGCGCCGGGACCAAGCTGGCTTCGACCGGGCAAACGGTGTTGCACGTCGTCGAGCTGCTTGACCGTTCGCTGCGAAAGGAATGAGCCGGGAAATCAGGGCTGGTTGGAAGTAGGGTTTGTAACCCACATTTCGATTTTGAGGCTCTTGGACCCAACTTTTGGATTGGCGCCATCATGGCGGAGAATCACATTACGGGGCGGCTGTTTGGGAGCCTGCTGCACGGGATCGCGGCGCTGCCATCACCAGCGGGATAGATGAACCGTAGATCGAAACAGATTTCAGTTCCAGTCGAGACTGGAGAAGGAAAAGTGTCTGAGAGACGGGTTGGAGATGCGACAGTTTTCGGCTTGGAATTTTTCCGCACCGCCGGAAAGGCTCTGCAATCACGAACCTGGCTGGAGCACTCACGCCGACAGGGCTCGGTGTACGTCATCGGTCGCCTCGGAGGTCAAAATGGAAATCCCTGATAAGACGGCTCGTAGGCTGGTTGTCGTCACTGACTCTGTTTTCCCCAATCTGGACCCGGCGCGTGAGGTGCTTTCAAAGATTGGCGCGGATTTGCAGTTCGCCCAAGGACCTGAGCCAGAAGCGATCTTGCAAGCCGCGGAGCGTGCGGATGCAGTTCTCACCACTTACGCCAAGGTGACGGCTGATGTGATTTCGCGGATGACGCGCTGCCGGATCATAAGCCGATTCGGAATTGGGGTTGACAATGTGGACATCGCATCGGCCACCAAGTCGGGTATCGTGGTCACGAGGGTTCCCGATTATTGCATCGATGAAGTGTCCGAGCACGCGGTGGCTTTGTTGTTGGCCCTGGTTCGCAAGATTCCTTTTATCAACGCACGCACGCAGGGCGGCACCTGGGAAATGAAGGCGGCCGTCCCCATCCATCGGCTTCGGGGAACAACGCTGGGCCTAGTGGCGTTCGGCCGGATCCCGCAGTTGGTCGCGCCGAAGGCCCAGGCGTTTGGCATGCGCGTGGTGACCTACGACCCCTACATCTCCCAGGAAGTTCTTTCGCGGGCGGGTGTGGCGCGCGTAGAGTTTGATGAACTGGTGAAGATCTCAGACTGTATTTCCATTCACACCCCACTCACCCAGGCGACTCATCACTTGTTTAACGCCGCCGTGTTCAGCCGGATGAAGCCAACGGCCTACCTGATCAACACGGCGCGAGGGGCCGTCGTGGAAGAGGTGGCTCTCGCGCAAGCGCTCGACCGGAGGCAAATCGCCGGGGCAGCCCTGGACGTTATGGAAAAAGAGCCGCCAACGGGTTCTCCATTGTTCGGCCGAGACAATGTGATTATCACGCCTCACACGAGCTTTTATTCCGAAGAATCTCTGGTGGATCTGCAGACCAAAGCGGCCGAGGAAGTGGTTCGAGTGCTGAGCGGAGAGGAACCTCGCAATCCCGTCAACCCCGAGGCCCTGAAGTTTGCGCGCAGTAGCTAGAGTTTTATATCGGGAAGTGCGATCTTGTCGGCGGTTCGCCTACCCGGCGGGTAAGGATAGCGCCGCGAATCTAACTGGCATGGCTCCAGACTGTCGCCGGGTCAGATGGCTCTCCGCCAAGAAGAGCCGGTAGTAGCGCGCATGCTTTACCAGCCTCCCGCCCGTCTTCAACGACTGCTGCTGTAAGCCCGTCACGGACCGACTTCCGATCCTTTGTGGCAGCGCCAGCCTTTGCCAGAGATTCCCCAGTAATCACTCCAGCCCACTCACGAGCGCAGCAACGACCGCAGCCACATCGAGCCCGCCCCCAAGCCAAACAGCAGGAACGCCCCCCCGGCAATTCGCAGTTCCCAAGTCAGGGCGATCGTGATCTCCTGCGGAACCAACGGGTGATCCACCCACTTCCCGAAGGTGTGCGCCACCCATTCGCTGCCATAAGCCAGAATGACGTAGCCGGCCGAGATTCCCAGCGCCGCCGGAACAACCAACCAATACAGCTTTCCATCAGCTGCAATTCCACTCGTCCCCAAGAGAGTCTGCATTAGACTTGCCGTCCCGCTCATCAGCACCAGCCCGGCCACCAGAAAAAAACCGCCGATCGCCCGAATCTGGAACCAGGCCCGCTTCACCGATTGCGGCAAAACGCTCGGCAAGTTTCCCGCCGCCGCAAATGCCTCGCAGGCAACGGCAAACTGCCGGGGCCTGAGCAGCATCAGCGCACCGGTGCAAGCAAGCAGTACGGAAAGAACAAGAAAACCACAGATCATCAAAAATGAGCCCACGTCACCCCTCCTGCAGGGGGATACTGGAACTCAGTGTAGATTTTCACGGAGAGGTAGTATCGCTGAAGTAAACTACTGAACCCTATAAGTAAACCCCTTCCGCTTCGCTCACCGGCCGGCGACAATCCTCATTTTTCCCCAATCAAGTACCGGCAGCCCTCGGGACCCATCCGAGCCGAATGCACCTCTCCGGCGGGGACGTCGACGCGCTCGCCAATCCGGTAAGTACTGCTTTGTCCGTTCATGGTGAGGGTCATTTCACCGCTCAGGATGATGTGGGCGGTTTCGCTCAAGTGCGTGTGGTTGGGATAGCTGGCGTGGGGCCCATCTTCCCAAACATAGGTATGACCGAAACCCTCTTGGTGGAGTTGTGCCTCGAGCGCCCCGATGTCCATGTGGCCCCTCACTGGTAATGGTATTGGGGAATGCCTCCGCGCACCAGCCCGATTGGTGGCTCAAGCCGCAGGGCCGGTTCGATTCGGGAGCAAGACTCGCTTGGGGACGTCTTTGGGCGGGGAGATTTGACGTCCCCAAGCGCATGCTTCCCCGTGGGAGGGGTAATTCACCGCGAGGAACTCTATGGAAAATCCGAATTCGAATCCGGAGCCGGGCCGCCGGGCGAAACGCGGTAGACGCGATTCTCCCTCCACGACCGAATCGTATAACCGGACGGCACCGCGAAAAGCGATTGCGCGGGCTCGGCCAGACGAATGTCTTTCAACTGGTAGGTGGTCGTGCCGAATCGCGGGTCGGTGCGCGTCAGAAGGATCGTCGTTTTCAGGTCGGGCGAATACCACCGCTTCCGGGTGATGACGATCGGCTTCTCGTTGCCGATCTTCCCGGCGGGAATCGTGAGAACCGTTTCCGTGCCTTCCACTCGCACGCCGTCCATCGTTTTCTCACCGAGCGATTCCGTTTTCGCGTCGTTCTGGAAGGAACGCATGGCCTTCGATCCCCTCCGATTTCTCAAAACCCATCTCAATCTGGGTGGCGGCGCCATTTCGATCGCAATTTTCTTGTTCCGGTCGAGCGTATAGACCTTGCCCGCAACGGGATCGTCGATGATGACCAGGCGCGGGGCATGGCCGGCCGCGGCCCAGGGTCCGATATTCTCGAGCGTCATCTCGCGCCGGGTGCGGCCCTGGCTGTCGCGGGCCATAGTGCCGGTCGAGGTGCGCTCGATGCGGTTGCCATCGGCAAGCTGCTCGACGGTATCGCGCACGACTTCCGCCGAAAACGGCTGCCCCTTCACCACATGGGGAGTGACATCGGAAAGCGGCCCCACGAACGTGAACACTCCGCCCATCGGGCCCGGAGGAGGGGCCAGATGGAACACCGGAGGTCCGGCGCTGGGCGAACGCTGCACCGTCACCTGCACCGGCGGAGGAAACTGCGCACTGGCGCCGGCCGCCAATGCCAGGGGCAGAATCGCGGCAGCCGTCCATGTCCATGCAATCCGCTTCATTTCTTCACGCTCTCCCTTACTTCGCAATCCGCACCGCATGCGGCCACCCGTCCTCGCCGACGAGCAGGTCCGCTTGAACCATCCCTTCGCCTTGCGCCTCATCCACCGGATAACCCAGTTCCGCCAAGGCGGCCCGGGGAACTTGTACCCTCACGATCACACCCGCATCTCCCTGAGCGAATCCCCCGGCAAACGGCACGGGAACGAATCCCGAAGCCCGGTTCGCGTCCGATTCCGCGGCGAGACTCTCATGCCCGGAAACCGTTTGCGCAACCGAGGGGTTCTGTCCGGCCGCCGCCAGGGCCGCAGGTGTCGCAGAGCCAGCCCGGGCCGCCGGGAGAGGCGGGCGCTGGGGCGGTCGGCCGAGCGATGCAAAAACGATCAGCGCGACAGCCGCAGCGGCATAGACGCCCGCCAGTGCCAGCCGCCAAGAGGGCTTCCAGCGACGCGCGCGCTGCCCATTCGCGGCGTTCGCATTCCGGAAAGCGGCAACCACCGCCGACTCGACGCGCGCGGGCGCCCCGAGGGAACGGCTCCCGGCGGAAGCTTCTCGAAACATCGCCACCAGGGCTTCAGCTTCCAGCAAGAGGCAGGCGCACCCAGGACAGGTTTCCGCGTGCGCTCGCGCGATGGCTGCCTCTGCCTCATCCAACTGGCCGGACCGCGCCAGATCGTGGACGATTTCCGCAAATTCGTGGCACTTCATCGCTTCACCCGGCATCCGCAACGCGCGGAAGCGAAACTCTCGCCGCCGATTGGGGAGCGAATGCGGCCGCCAGCTTTTCCGCCAGCATCCCTCGCGCGCGATTGAGCCGCGAGCGCACCGTTCCCACCGGGCAGTTCAGGATCGAGGCCGCCTGCTCGTATCCCATCTCTTCGAGGTCGCACAGCGTCACCACCTCGCGGTATCGTTCCGGCAAGCTGAGAACTGCTTTGCGAACCTGCGCGGTCGTTTCCGCTCGATCCAGGTGGTCGGCCGCGTCGAGCGGCTGGCGACCGATCGCTCCGCAGCCCGCGGAAAGCTCCTCCGGCCATTCCTCGGACATGGTCACGTAGCGCCGGTCGGCTTCGAGCAGCCGGTAGACCCGGTTCCTCGCGATCCCGAAGAGAAACGCACCCAATGGGCCGCGCTGGGCATCGAAACTTTCCGATCCGCGAATTAAGACCATAAACACTTCCTGTACAACCTCCTCAGCCGCTTCCGGCCGCCCGGTCATATGCAAGGCGTACCGGTACAAAGAACCTTGGTGGCGCCGATAGAGGGCCTGGAAAGCATCCTCATCACCCGCCGCGACCCGCTCGAGCAGAAGTTCATCCCGGACCTCGGCCGCGTCTCTCATCGCTATTGGCTTTGACGCTTCCGACTGCCCTCCAGTAACAATTGCTGTTGACGATTTCGAAAGTTCCATTTTCTTGCCTGCATCCGCCAACCCTCCCGCCGAGGCGTGTTGGGCGGGTGCCCCACGCAAATACGCACCCTTGAAAGCGAACGGTGCGGCACCCCTGCCGTCCGGAAAGTATCTCGCCCGGATGATATACTGCCTCCGTGCCGCGTCTCGAAGCCATTTCCTCGCGCACATCCTCTGCGCCACCCGCCACGACACAGGTGCCGTGATGAGGGGACGCTGGACGGCTTGGGCGCTGGGTATTGGGTGCGCGATAGCGGCCGCAACGGGAGTCAGCATGTTTGGCCAGGTCAACCCGTGGCCGAGGGTCGAGCCGCTGAGGGTGGTGCACACCTTCCTCCACGCGGATTCCAACTCCGACCTCCCGTTCCTCACCTTTATTAGGAACTCCGCGGGCGTTCCTATTTACAAGTTTGAGTGCCACAACGGGAACTACGACGACGAATCCGAGATGAATTTCTCGGGTACCTTCCAGTGCGCACTGTTCGGGATAAAGGGAAACACGCTCACCACCACCAACCTCCTGGCGGCGGACACCAGCAACGAGTTGAGCACGGACTGGTGGAACCGGGGCCGGATGCTTTCAACCCAGCTTCGGGGGAAGTGTCTTGGCTACCCAGAGTACAGCGCTGACCGACACTTCAGGCTCCGAGGCATGCTCCTCACCATGCGGTTTACGCATGCGCAGTGGGGCACGGACAAAAACGGGCAGGGCGGCGCCGCGATCACGAAGTTTACGTTCACGCTTGACGTCGTGCCCGACAGGTCGGCCTTAAGCTCAAGGGCCGAGCTGCCAGCAGGCCCGAAGCCGCCGGCCTCTTGTTATCCCTGATGCCGGCGTCGGCGGAAAACGTCGCAGTCTTGCCGCAAACGCCGACTCCGGCGGGTGGCCGGCCCTCACGCCGCGCAATGAACCGCCACACAACACCCCGCATGGGGCTCGCGGTAAAAATCGCGTGGGTGTGACCTGCCCCCGTTCTCCGCGCAGTCGATCATACGACACTCTCCAAGCTGAGCGGTCCCCTTTTCCTGCGTCATGCGCAGAGTGAGTCTCCGGCGGTTTTGGTGCCCATGAGTTCGCGGCTAGCCGCGAACTCATGGGCGATTTCGTGCGGCGTCC